>JAPHRJ010000001.1 GCA_026196045.1 Gammaproteobacteria bacterium | reverse complement strand
GAGAATGAATCCTTACGGATGGCTCCGCACTCAATAGATGCAGAGCAGTCTGTACTGGGTGGATTAATGATCGATAATGCAAGCTGGGATCAAGTTGCAGATGTGATCGCTGAAGATGATTTTTATCGTCGTGACCACCGTCTGATTTTCAGGGCGATTGCAACATTAGCTGAAGAAAGTGAACCCTATGATCCGGTCACATTAAAAGAGTGGCTGGATAAACATAATGAACTGGATAATGCCGGTGGTCTTGCTTATCTTGGAACACTCTCCAATTACACCCCTACCGCTGCCAACATTCTGGCTTATGCGCATATTGTTAGAGAGAAATCGGTACTACGCCAGTTAGTACGGATTTCGACAGATATTGCTAATTCAGCTTATAACCCGGAAGGTCAGAAAAGTTCACAAATTCTGGACCGTGCAGAGCAACTGGTTTTTGATATTGCAGAACAGGGTGCGCGTACGGGTTCAAGTTATACCAATATCAAAAAGTTATTAGTGAAAGCGGTTGATCGCATTGATAATTTATACCAAAACCCAACCGCTTATACGGGTATCCCAACAGGTTTTAGTGATTTTGATGAAAAAACATCAGGTCTGCAAAATTCAGATCTGGTTATTATCGCTGGGCGACCTTCCATGGGTAAAACCACGTTTGCTATGAATATTGTTGAACATGCAGCAATCAAAAACAAAAGTGCGGTTGCTGTTTTTAGTATGGAAATGCCGGGTGAACAGCTGGTGATGCGTATGCTTTCATCATTGGGACGAATTGATCAACACAAGATTCGCACAGGTAAACTGGATGATGCCGACTGGCCACGTTTAACTTCAGCCGTGGGTATTTTGAATGAAGCTCCTATTTATATCGATGATACGCCCGGTCTAAACCCCATGGAAATTCGTGCACGTGCTCGTCGAATAATGCGTGAACATGGTAGCCTGGGTTTGATCGCAATTGATTATTTGCAATTGATGCAAACAGCAGGAAGCACCGAAAACAGAGCGACTGAAATTTCTGAAATTTCTCGTTCACTCAAAGGTCTTGCCAAAGAACTCAATGTCCCTGTGATTGCCCTGTCACAGTTGAATCGTAGTCTGGAACAACGTCCGAATAAGCGACCAGTTATGTCTGACCTGCGTGAGTCGGGTGCGATTGAGCAGGACGCTGATATTATTGTTTTCATCTATCGTGATGAAGTTTATAACGAAGATAGCCCGGACAAAGGCACGGCTGAGATTATTATTGGTAAACAACGTAATGGTCCAATTGGTATGTCACGTCTTACCTTCCTGGGTCAGTTTACAAAATTTGAAAATCATATTGCCGATAATGCTTATAACGGGGACTATGAATGATCCCCGGCCCACGGGCGCATATTGATCTCTCTGCGCTAGAGCATAATTTTCAGATCTCCCGCCGACATACTCCTAACGCCAGACAAATAGTAGTCATCAAAGCCAATGGTTATGGCCACGGTATGGTGCAGGTTGCACAGGCTTTACATGATGCCGATGCTTTCGCGGTTGCCAGACTGGCTGAAGCAATATATTTGCGTGAAGCTGGAATTACTAAGCCTGTTTTATTACTTGAAGGTGTACTTGATATTGAAGAGCTACAACTTGCTCAGCGTCACCAAATAGATTTAGTTGTTCATTGTTTAGAGCAAGTTAACTTATTAATACAGGCTACAGGCTCAGCAATTAATGTCTGGTTAAAGGTTGATACTGGCATGCATCGTTTAGGTTTGAATCCAGCCAATGTGTCAAAGGCATTTCAAGAACTAACATCCTGCGAAATTGTAAACAAGCCTGTTCGTTTAATGACGCACCTGGCCAATGCCGATGATCGGCAGGATAATCTGTCTCAACAACAATGTGATACCTTTAAAAAGACCTGTGTAGATTTGACATCAGAACACAGTATTGCCAATTCAGCCGGCATACTGGGATGGCCAACATCTCATACAGAATGGGTACGGCCTGGAATTATGCTTTATGGGTCATCACCTTTTGTTAATGACACGGCTGCAAACTGGGATCTGCATCCCGTTATGACATTAAGTACCAGCTTGATCGCCGTGCAGGATTATAAAAAAGGCGATGCTATTGGCTATGGTGGTAGCTGGAACTGCCCAGAAGATATGCGTGTTGGTGTTGCTGCAATTGGTTATGGTGATGGCTATCCTCGTCATGCCAGTAATGGCGCGCCTGTATTAATAAACGATCAACGTTGTGAAGTTGTGGGTCGAGTATCAATGGATATGATCTGTATTGATCTGCGCAACAGCCCAGGTGCCAGCGTTGGGGATACGGTGGTGTTATGGGGTAAAGGTCTGCCTGCAGAAGAAGTGGCTAATAGGGCGGGTACAATTACTTATGAACTTTTTTGCCGCTTAACTTCTCGAGTTAAGTTTACCTACCAAAATTAAATTAGTCTGAGTGAGTTATTCTACTCATTCAATGCTTTATCAATGTCATTGCCAGATGTTTCTGTTTTGGCAGTCCCAAACCAGAAGTCAGTATCCATTAGCAGAAACTCTTTATAAGGAATGTAATGAGAGCCGTCACAGGAAAAAGTGAGCCCGACCATGCCATTAATCAGGTTTAGTGAAGATGAGCGCAGGTAAACCGTTTCATCAGCATTACGTAGCAGTTTGAACAGGCTCAGCACCATCGCAATCTCATCTTCATCCAGTTGCGCACGTTCTGGTAGAGGGTGTTCAGGATAGGCAAGACAGAAATCCGGATCAACCAGTTCATCGGCCATGTGTATGGTATAGGTGTAGGGATCATCCATTGACCAGAAGGATGCACGTGAACTGGAAAAATGAATTTTACAATGAAAGATTCCATGACGTTGCATCAGTCGCGTAATGTTATCCATCACATCATCAAGGCGTTTGTCCATCGCGCTTTGTACTCGTTCCTGCATAAACAGGGTTCCACGTATAGCAGGATCACCTTTGAACTGCGTCCAGGGAGTGGCAGGGTTAAATTTTTTGGGATCACTCGGTAGTTCAAGTGGATCAAAATCGGCCGCAATCAAACCCAATACGTCCATTCCTTTGCGAACAGGATGCATGACAGTAATGCTGGGCTTCATGGTATTACGACTACTGTATACCTGTGAGATGGTAAAGCCCTGATAGGGTAGTGTACTTTCCAGGTAAGGACGGCCGACAATCTCTGTACCTCGCCATTTACGATCCATATGGTGTGACTCAATTAAGTGATTGGCTTTGACCTGGTGACGCGTTTCAATATTGGAAGAAACCAGGATGCCATTCGTATTGACCGCATATAGCATCTGACAATGGGGCAGCATTGATAAGCCCTTGTCCAAAACATGATCGAGTTGATCAGGGTCGTCCCAGACTTCAGCGCAACGTTGTGCCAGTTTCGCCATGGGTGCTGCAGTCGTTAATTTTAGAACGGCTTTCTTTTCACTAATTGTCTGTTTAAACCAGGACATGGGTTGATTCTAATGCTTATTCGGCTTGGTCTGGAATTAAATTGTAAAGGGTTATTTAAAACATGCGCAAGACTTATGCCTATGAATGTGCCTTTATTATGGTTATTTTTAACTGGTTCTAATTTTTGAACAGGACAGAAAATTTTTTAATACCTAAACAGGCCAGGCTATCAGTCATGTTATATTGGCCGTTGAATGTGACCAGCATATGTACACTTTTTCCTCAGGAAGACGGGATTAACAATAGTGCTGATTGAATAGACACAAATGCATCTGGAAAGTTAAGCATGGCAAAATCAAAACTGGTTTATAGCTGTACAGCCTGTGGGGCACAGGCCCCGAAGTGGGTTGGACAATGTCCTGACTGTGATGCCTGGAACACTTTGACCGAAATGGTAAACATGACTGTGTCAGAGACGAGTAAACGTTTTTCCGGGTTTGCTGGTGTGGCAGGAACTAATACAGTGCAATTGCTGGACGAGGTCGAGTCCGATGAGGTTGAGCGTGAAGCCACCGGGGTGGCTGAATTTGATCGGGTCCTGGGTGGAGGACTGGTACCAGGCTCGGTGGTCTTGATCGGAGGTGATCCCGGTATCGGTAAATCAACCTTATTACTCCAGACTATGGCTGTGATCGCAATACGCCACAGTGCTTTATATATCACCGGTGAAGAATCACCTAAGCAGGTGAGTTTACGTGCCCGGCGATTAGGGCTGGAAACGACCGATTTAAAGATCCTTGCAGAGACTCAAGTTGAAAAGATCCTGAATGTTGCACAACAGGAAAAACCCCAGGTCATGGTCATTGATTCGATCCAGACCGTGTTTACTGATTTGATTCAGTCTGCACCTGGGGCCGTTGGACAGGTTCGTGAAAGTGCCGCACAACTGGTGCGTTATGCCAAACAGACAGGCACAGCACTGTTTCTGGTGGGCCATGTTACCAAAGAGGGGACGCTGGCAGGGCCGAGAGTACTGGAGCACATGGTTGATACGGTGCTCTATTTCGAAGGCGACAGTGGTAGTCGTTATCGACTGATAAGAGCGATTAAAAATCGCTTTGGTGCGGTGAATGAGCTGGGTGTGTTTGCCATGACGGATAAAGGCCTGAAGGAAGTTACTAATCCTTCAGCGATCTTTTTATCTCGTCATGTTGAGGCGGTTCCCGGTAGTATCATCATGGTGACGTTAGAAGGTCGCCGTCCCTTACTGGTTGAAGTACAGGCATTAGTGGATGAATCCCATCTGGGTAATCCTCGACGTGTGACCACGGGGCTTGAGCATAATCGCCTGGCGATGTTGCTGGCGGTGTTGCACCGTCACGGTGGTGTGGCCACTTATGATCAGGATGTATTTGCCAATGTGGTGGGTGGGGTACGTGTGACTGAAACCGGGGTGGATTTGGCCGTGGTGCTGGCGCTGGTATCGAGTTTACGTAATCGGGTTTTACCTCAGGATATGGTGGTCTTTGGTGAGATTGGACTGGCGGGTGAAATTCGTCCCGTACCAAATGGTGTTGAGCGATTACAGGAAGCCCAGAAACATGGTTTTAAACGCGCCCTTATCCCCAGAGGAAATGCACCACGAAAAGATATTAAGGGTCTGGAAATTATTGCTGTGTCGCGATTACAGGAGGCTCTGGAGGCAATCTAGTCTATGGATTGCGCTGTTATTATTTGTGTTGTTCGAGCAGTTCAGTCAATTCACGCTGCAGGAGTGCCTGGTCACCCAGGTTGAGTTCAACCAGACGGTGTAAGTGGGTAGCCGTATCAACATCCATTTGTTCGCAATGGAAACCGATCCGCTGATTCTCATGATGTGCAACGGTGACATTCATATGCATACAAATCTCATCACTCTCACCTAAGTGCAACTCAAGTTTAAATGCTTCTCCAGATTGGCTTTGCCAGTTGTCTGGCTCAGAAGTGAGGGCACCATTCAGGCTGATATCAAGTAGTTCTGAATCCCAGCTTTGTGAATTATCGTTACGGATGATCCGTACCCTGGCATCAAACGGAATGCGGGTAAAGTGGCGTTTATTGTTATTAGAATCGTCTGCAGAGCTCATGATATTCCCATGATTATTCAAGGTAAAATTGCATTTTAATATTACCGATTTGAATGGTACTGCCATCCGTTAATTTATAGCTGCTATCCCCAATAGGCTGTTCATTCACCGTGGGGGGAAGTTTGCCTTCCAGGTGAGAAAGAAAATAACCATCATTACGACGGGTAATGACAGCCGTTGCCACCCCAGGTTTGCCCAGGTTGGTCATAGAACGATTCAGGCTCAGGGTGCGCCCCAGATTCTGGCCATTGAGAATCTGTAACCAGCCGTTCTGGACATGGGTTGAAGCAAATGTTTCGGTGTCTTCTTCAGGAAGTTCAGGTTGTGGAATAGAGACGCTGGATAAGTGAACATCATCCACATTTAACATGTCTTCTACTTCTTCAAATACGTACTGCATAGTGTGTTTGCCAACACGGATCTGGTCACCATCTTTTAACAGATGCTTATCAATTTTTTCCTGATTGACGAAGGTGCCTTGCTCACCGCCCATATCAACCAGAATTGAAGTTTGATCCTTGGTGTCGATACGAGCGTGTTTAGGTGCAAGCGCCAGACTGTCAATATGAATGTGGCACTCCGGATCCTGACCAATCAACATCTGGCCACGCAGAATCGGGAATACTTTGAGAATTTTGCCTTTAAATGACAGCGTCAGTTTCGACAACGCGTCTACTCCGAAAAAAGTGATATATTTCTGATGATTATAGTCTTTATTTTAACTAACTGTACAACATTGCAGGGGGGGGATGCACCAATATGGCTACCAGTTGTCTGGATATTGAGCACGTTTGTCTGAACGGCGCACTTTGGTAGGCCAGTACCGGCCCGTTCAAGGCAGGAAATAGTGCTAAAGAGCTTCAGATTGGCGACTCTTCCTGAGTTTCAGTCTGTGGTTCTTTCTTCCAGTTCAGGTCAATATGCACTGTTTTAATACTACTGGCGGTGGTTTGCATAATTTCCATCGGATAGTTCTCCAGCATCAGGCTGGTGCCAGGATCGGGTATTTGCTCAAGATATTCCAGCAACAGACCATTGAGGGTTTTAGGCCCTTCCACAGAAAGATTCCAGTCCAGGGCCTTGTTAAGTTCTCGAATCGTGATACTGCCATCCACCAGAAAACTGCCATCTTCCTGAATGTGGACATCTTTACTGGAGTCGGAAGGATCCGTCGTAAATTCACCGACAATTTCTTCCAGAATATCTTCAAGTGTGAGCAGCCCCTGGATATCACCATACTCATTGACAACCAGACCTATGCGTCGTTTTTCATTTTGAAAGTTCAGTAATTGAGTATTTAAAGGTGTGCCAGCGGGTACGAAATAAGCTTCACGGATGATTTTTTTGAAGTCTGCTTTGTCGAAACGGTCCTGCTTGAATAAATGCAGGGCGTTGCGTAAATGTATCATGCCCAGAACATGATCGATGTCGCCTTCATAGACAGGCAAGCGGGTATGTTGACTTTCACTGAGCTGCTTCTGTACCTGGCTCCAGTCATCGTCCAGATCAATTCCGACAATCTCATTTCGCGGGATCATCAATTCATCAATAGTGACATGTTCCAGATCCAGGATATTCAGCAGCATGGCCTGATGACGGTGAGAAATCATACTGCTGGCTTCATTGAGTACAATACGCAATTCATCACTACTGAGTTTGGTGCTGGAACGATCCTGTATGGGAATACCCAGTATCTTCAGGAGCAGGTTTGTAATTTGGTTGATGGCCCAGACAAAAGGAAAGAACACTCGCAACATCGGTGTCAGAATATAGGCGGAGGGCAGAGCGTATTTTTCCGGGCGTAAGGCAGCTAGTGTTTTTGGTGTTACTTCAGCGAAGACCAGGATTATGACCGTTAATATCGCAGTAGCGATAGCAATCCCTGCTTCACCAAAAAGCCTTAAACCGATGATGGTAGCGATAGCCGATGCCAGGATGTTAACCGCATTATTACCAAGCAGGATCAAACCGATGAGGCGTTCAGGTGTTTCCAGCAAACGCTGGGCTAACGAAGCCCCTTTATGGTTTTTATTGGCAAGATTGCGAAGGCGATAGCGATTTAAACTCATCAGCCCAGTTTCTGAGCCGGAGAAAAAACCCGAAACAATAATCAGAAATACCAGCGTCCCGATGAGGAAGCTAAGGGGAATGTCGTCCAAGAAAGGCGTAACCTTTGGTGATGGCCAGTGGTTATTACGCGTTAAAGCACCTCTTATGTCAAGTCCCGCTTATGAGGGAGGGATAAAATCAACAGAGGCTTAGCGTTGCAGGATTAGCTCAACAACAAACTTACTGCCAAAGTAGGCCAGCATTAGTGCAATGAATCCACTCATTGCCCAGCGAATGGCTGTGCGTCCACGCCAGCCAAACTGCCACCGACCCCACAGTAAAATGGAGAATAACAACCAGGCGATGATGGAAAGAATGGTTTTGTGTACAAGATGCTGAGCAAACATATTTTCCATAAAAATAAAACCACTCAGCAACGAGGTACTCAATACTAAAAAGCCCAGCCCAATCATGCGGAACAGCATTGTTTCCATGGTTTGCAAAGGAGGGAGTGCGCGGATATACCCACCAGGGTGCTTGTTATGTAGATGGGCGTCCTGAATGTATAGAAGCAGCGCCTGTACCATCGCGATACTGAGCAGGCTGTAGGCCAGGATAGAAATCAGGATATGGAATTCCAGCCCCGGTGTGAGTGTTTGTGACAAATAGTGGTGTTGATCACTAAGTTGCTCAAGTAACAGCGCCAGTGAGGTAAAGGGCATCACAATAATGCCAAGGCTTTCTATTGGTTCTCGTAATGCCGAGGTCAATAATAGTAGTGCGATGAGCCAGCCTACCAGAGAAAAGATATTGAAAAAGCCGAGGTCCAATCCTGCTGGGCTGAAAAGGCCGTGATACAAAATCCAGGCATGCAGAGCTAATCCCAGGATACCAGGTAAGAGTAACTTGCTTTTTGTTCCCCTCGTTTGTTGCTCTTGATAATGCAGCAAACTACGCAGTAGCAGCGCGCCGGTGGCAAGATACAGGGCAATGGCCAGGATACTGATAACAGTCATATTTATTAGATTCGGGTTGTTTTGACGTTGAAGTTAGAATCATCGCATATCGTTGAAAAGCTGAGAAGGGAGCAATTCTATTATTTTCATTCGTAGTTAGGTTACATTTAAGCATAACATTGAAAGCGAATGGTTGCGGTTGCAGCGACTTGTGATCACAATAACATTTTGCAAATGTGGCAAATGGCAATAATATGAGCTTTTCAGTGCTGAAAAGCTACGAACAGGCTACAAAAACTGGTTTTTTTCTCAAAAATGCGATGTGCTTACATAGACAGCGCCAGAAACCGGCTATATTTTGATAAAACAATAATAAATGGGCTAGTATTTTTGTAAAGGTCTGTTACTGGATATTTTTGAATGAGTTGGAGAACAACCCGAAAATGCGATTAACTGTCTTGGGCTGTAGCGGCGGGATAGCCGAGAATTTGCGTACGACCAGCCT
>JAPHRJ010000038.1 GCA_026196045.1 Gammaproteobacteria bacterium | reverse complement strand
ACAACATTCTCATATTCCTGACATTTATTTTGATTAGAGTGATCTCGTATGGATATTACCGAATTACTGGCCTTTAGTGTCAAAAATGGAGCGTCTGATTTACATCTGTCGGCGGGACTGCCACCGATGATTCGTGTTGATGGCGACGTACGTCGTATCAATGTCCCCGCGCTGGAGCACAAAGTCGTGCACAGTCTGGTCTATGACATCATGAATGACAAGCAGCGCAAAGACTTTGAAGAGTTTTACGAAACGGATTTTTCCTTCGAGATCCCGGAGCTGGCTCGTTTTCGTGTCAATGCCTTCAACCATAATCGTGGTGCCGGTGCTGTTTTTCGTACTATTCCCTCTAAAATTATGAGCCTGGAAGATCTGAACGCGCCCGCGGTGTTCAAGGAAATTTCCGATGTCCCCCGTGGGATTGTACTGGTCACCGGGCCGACCGGTTCTGGTAAGTCGACTACCCTGGCTGGGATGATCGATTATAAAAATGACGGTGAATATGGTCATATTCTAACCATTGAAGATCCCATCGAATTCGTACATCAGAGTAAAAAATGTCTGGTCAATCAGCGCGAGGTGCACCGTGACACACTGGGCTTCTCTGAAGCACTGCGTTCGGCTTTGCGTGAAGATCCCGATATTATTCTGGTGGGTGAAATGCGTGACCTTGAAACCATTCGCCTGGCACTGACCGCCGCCGAAACCGGGCATCTGGTATTTGGCACCCTGCATACGACATCCGCGGCCAAAACCATTGACCGTATTATTGATGTGTTCCCGGCAGCAGAAAAAGGCATGGTGCGTTCCATGTTGTCAGAATCCCTGCGTGCCGTTATAGCCCAGACCCTGCTGAAGAAAATTGGTGGTGGCCGTGTGGCAGCCCATGAAATTATGATCGGTACCCCGGCGATTCGTAACCTGATTCGTGAAGATAAGGTAGCGCAAATGTATTCAGCTATTCAGACCGGTCAGGGGATAGGCATGCAGACACTGGATCAATGTCTGCAGGATCTGGTCGCCCGTGGCATTATCAGTAAACAGGATGCGAAAATGAAAGCGATGAACAAGGACGCTTTTAATTAACAGTAGCAGTTAAAGATAATATTTATTTTGTAATGTGGTGAAACAGTATTACCCGGCAAGGTAGAGGAATAGAGGAAGCAGGACATGGATTTTGATTCGTTATTGAAATTAATGGTACACAAGAACGGTTCGGATTTGTTTATTACCGCAGGTGTAGCACCTAGCCTGAAAATCAACGGAAAAATTACTCCAGTAACTCAGGCCACCCTGACGCCCTCACAGGCGGAGGAAATTGTCACCAGTATTATGACGCCTGCGCAACGAGAATACTTCGAACATAATAGTGAATGTAATTTTGCGATTTCAGCTTCTGGAATTGGCCGTTTTCGTGTCAGTGCATTTCGTCAACGCAATCATGCCGGTATGGTCCTGCGTAAAATTGAAACCACGATTCCTACTATTGATGAGTTAACACTGCCGCACATTGCAAAAGATCTGGCCATGACCAAACGTGGGCTGGTTATTATGGTCGGGGCAACTGGCTCGGGTAAATCCACTTCGCTGGCGGCCATGATTGGTTATCGTAATAATAATAGTACCGGTCATATCATCAGTATTGAAGACCCAATTGAATATATTCACAACCATGCAGGCTGTATTGTGACTCAGCGTGAAGTGGGTCTGGATACAGATAGTTTTGAAGTAGCACTGAAAAATACTCTGCGTCAGGCACCCGATGTAATTTTGATTGGTGAGATTCGTACTCGTGAAACTATGAACCATGCGGTCACATTTGCTGAAACCGGTCATCTCTGTCTGGCCACGCTACATGCGAACAATGCGAACCAGGCGATGGATCGTATTATTAACTTCTTCCCGGACGATCGTCGTAACCAGTTGCTACTGGATTTATCTCTCAACTTGAAAGCCATTGTTGCACAACAGTTACTTCCCATGCCGGACGGTAATGGACGAGTCATGTGTTCAGAGGTTCTGGTGAATACACCTCTTATGGCTGATTTGATCCGCAAGGGTGAGATGCATAAGATGAAAGAATTGATGAGTAAGTCGCGCACGTATGGTATGCAGACGTTTGATCAGGCTCTGTTCGATCTTTATAAAGCCGGTAAGATTACTTATGAAGATGCAATCAACCACGCCGATTCGGCTAACGAACTGCGCCTGATGATCAAGCTGGGTGAAACCAAAGGCGGTAATATGGATTCGATGACGTCGGGGTTAGATGGAGTCACGATTCAGGAAACTGAAACTAACCGATAGTTATTTATTGGCTATTAATATTGCCCGCTTAGGTGCGGGATAGCCTTCAATTGATTTAGTTGGATCATTCGGATCCAGAAATTCCTTCAATGAATGAAACGTCATCCATTCAGTAGAACGTTGTTCCTCTGTACTTGTCGTTGTGACATCAACTGTACGAATGTTTTTTAATTTACAGCGACGTAGCCATTGTTCCAGCATGGCAACGGAAGGAATAAACCAGACATTGCCCATACGGGCATAACGATCTTCAGGTAGTAATGCGGTAGTTTCATCACCATCAATCACCAACGTTTCAAGAACCAGTTCCCCACCTTCTTTTAAACAGTCTTTTAATTGCAGGATATGATCAACAGGACTGCGGCGGTGGTATAGCACGCCCATAGAGAATACGGTATCAAAGGCTTCCAGTTTTTTGGGCACATTATCAATACCCAAAGGCAGTACATAAACTCCCTGGTCACCAATATATTTATGCATAACTTCATATTGCATAACAAACATCGGAGATGGGTCAACACCGACAACCAGCTCAGCACCCGCTCCCCTCATACGCCAGCAGTGATAACCGTTACCACAACCGACATCAAGTACCTGTCGACCCTGTAAAGGTGCAATATGATCTTTGAGGCGATCCCATTTCCAGTCTGAGCGCCATTCCGTATTGATATTTATACCAAACAGTTCATAGGGGCCTTTACGCCAGGGATGTAGTATTTTTAGCTGTTTTGTTAACTCTGCTCGTTGTACATCCGTAATATCATTTGTTTCGCCAACCTGTATAGTTGGGGCACTTAAATCAAAAGAGCTCGGTTGGTAATCTGGGAGGCTGTTAATGGCTGCCTGCCATTTTGGCAGGTCACCGTACTTCTTAACATCAAAGGCATTATTTATTTGAACAGGAAGTTGCGTGGTCCAGTCTTCTAGTGGAGTACCCGTAAGCTGAGAATAAAGATGACTGTAATCGATCATGTTCGACTAATTATTTTATGACAATTAAAGAGGCAAAGTTGAAACACTGGAACCACTGATAAGCTGTAACAAATCCTGCTGCATGTAAACGATCCTGGTGTTGTTGTAAGGTGTCCGGGATCAATACGTTTTCCAGTGCGGAACGTTTCTGGCTGATCTCCATATCTGAATAACCATTGGCCTTTTTAAAATCCAGGTGCAGGGTGTCCAGTAAAGCCTGTTCGTCATTATCACTAAAGACCAGCTTTTCCGATAATACCAGCACACCGCCGGGAAGCAGTCCCTGATAAATTTTGTGTAACAAAGACAGGCGCTGGTCTGGAGATAAAAACTGCAGGGTGAAGTTCAATACGACCATAGAGGCATTTTGGATGTTGATATCCTGAATATCAGCACAAACCAGTTCAACAGGAACAGGGCTGGTATCGCGCCCAATTATTTTTTCACAGCGTTCCAGCATCGCGCTGGAGTTATCCACGGCAATCATTCGGCAATTGGTATGAGGAATACGGTGGCGCATGGACAGAGTCGCCGCACCTAAGGAACAGCCAAGATCATAGATGTTACTGCCAGCGGTGACATACTCCTGTGCCATCAAACCGATCAGTGTGATCAGGTTCTCATAACCCGGCACTGAACGACGAATCATGTCAGGGAATACATCTGCGACATGTTCGTTAAATTTAAAATCCACCAGCATGTCATGCGGTCTGGAATAGATAATATCTTTACGGGGTGGTTTAGGCATGGAGGGATTATAGCGGGGAATAGCGGTTGTTCCTATATTTTACATGGTTACTTGTGTTGAGCTGGGGCTGATCCGTATTAGATAGGAAAGTGTATGACACAGTTTAATTAGTCTAATATCCTGAGAGCGTTCATTTTTCATTTATATTAAGGTATATATTTTAATCCCTCCTTTCCCTTTATCCCGCTTTATTATAAACCCATATTATGAAAAGTCTTACAGCCTGATCTCCATAATCTGTAGATTGAAATATCGAAACATAATTGTGATTTAAAGTTCTAAAAGCGGGGATTTATGATTCTTTAGCAGCCTAATGGATCGACTGATTCACACTATAAAATATTCAACCCAAACTGTTTCACGCTTCAGATAAACCTTTCATGTTTATTTCATATCAGCCTGTAAACTATTTCTTAAGTTATATGCAGTTTATTTTAACGTAACATTGAAATGGTTTGGAATGATGATCTCCTTTAAATTTAAAAAGTCTTTACGTCTATTTTTTCTCAATGCATTCCTTTTGGGAGTATTATCTGCATGCGGTGGTGGTGAATCAAGCTCTTCATCTGAAGATGTTGGCTCATCATCTACTGTAATAGCTGCAGAAGAAGATATAGCAACAATACCGGTTAGTGTACCTGAAAAAACACCAGCGCCAGTTCCTCCAGTAGTTGAGCCTGTTCCGGTTATAATACCGCCTGTTGCTGGTATATCGGCTAACCCGACTCGAGGTGAGACTAACCTTAACGTCAGGTTTATTGCATCAGATACAGGCAATTCACAAAGTTCTATTGTGAGTTATACATGGAGCTTTGGAGATGGGGCATCAGGAACTGGTGCTAACATTTCGCATACCTATACGACTGCGGGTAGCTATACAGCAAATGTGACTTTGACAAATGCCGATGGTTTAACCTCAAGGGCAACACAGCAGATTGTTGTAACAGAACCTGCTGCTCCAGCACCACCCGTTGCCAGTATGTCGGCTAACCCAACTCGTGGAGAAGCAACCCTTCGGGTAAGCTTTTCCGCTACAGATACAAGTAACTCAACCAGCCCTGTCAGTAGTTATCAATGGAACTTTGGTGATGGTGGCTCAGTAACAGGAGCAAATGCTTCACATAGTTATACGCGTGCAGGGACATACAATGTGGTAGTCACCATAATAAATGAATATGGGCAATCTGCCAGTGCTAGCCGCCAGATTATTGTAACTGATCCAGTGGTACTTGAACCGCCGGTTGTGGCAATAAGTGCCAATCCAGTACAGGGTGAAGCAACATTACAGGTTAATTTCTCCGGGGCGGACACAAGTAATTCTGGTAGTGCAATTACTAGTTACCAGTGGGACCTGGGTGATGGTAATTCTGCAGAGGGTGCTTCTGTACAGCACGATTACACAACAGCAGGTACCTACACCGCAACACTTAGTATGAGAAACGATAATGGTCTGACAGCAACAGCTACTCAGCAAATCGTTGTTACAGATCCTACTCCAGCTATATTACCAGTTGCCGTGATATCAGCCGACCCCACTAGTGGTTCTGCATCCCTGCAGGTTAGTTTCAGCGCCACAAATGATAGCAGTGCAAATATTGTTGACTACAACTGGAATTTTGGTGACGGGAACACCGCTTCGGGTCCCAATGTCATTCATAATTACGACACGCCAAATATCTACACAGCAACGCTGACATTAACTGATTCAAATGGAGAAACAGACAGCACAATTCAACAGATTTATGTCTTTGATTCTATTGATAATAGCCAAGCAATTGTACCAACAGGCGTAACATTTTATGACAATTTTGATTATTCTGTGAGCAGAAATGCACCGGATATCTCAGCAGAGCGCTCGAAATTTATT
>JAPHRJ010000134.1 GCA_026196045.1 Gammaproteobacteria bacterium | reverse complement strand
TGTGGCCCAGTATGCACACTGGGTTAATCATGAGGTTAATATGCTGGCCCATTCCTGTGGTTTGAGCCATGCCAGTGAATTCCGGCGTGAGCATATCCGCCTGGTGCAGTCCCCCGGTCAGAGTCTCACACTCGCTGAGCTCTACCCCTATCGCGATGTTAAGCATGTAGTATTCGAATCTAAATCCTGATCCAGGACCTGATGGCCATACAGTAATACGTTTTCTGCACTTGAATCTGGGGAAAACAGCCTTATCTTAAGGGATATAAATATTGTGTTTGATTTGAGTTTAAACAGGGGATATCCCAAATGAGAATGGATAAACTGACCAGTAAATTTCAGATGGCCATTGCCGATGCCCAGAGTCTGGCCGTTGGGCGCGACCACCAGTTTATTGAACCACTACATCTTATGCTGGCACTGCTGGATCAACAGGGTGGCACGGTCCATCACTTATTGAACCAGGCTGATGTGAATGTCAACATGCTTCGCTCACAACTGGGTGAAGCGCTGGATCGTTTGCCACAGGTGGGTGAAGCCACCGGTGATGTCCACGTTTCTAATGATCTTTCTCGGGTATTAAATCTTACCGATAAACTGGCGCAGAATCGTCAGGATCAATTTATATCCAGCGAACTATTTGTACTTGCAGGTGTGGAAGACAAGGGCACTCTCGGTGACATACTACGTAAAGCCGGTGCCGTTCGTGGCGCACTGGAAAAAGCCATTGAAAATATTCGTGGTGGACAAACGGTTAATGATCCTAATGCCGAAGAACAACGTCAGGCCCTGGAAAAATACACCATCGATTTAACCGAACTCGCCGAACAGGGCAAGCTGGATCCTGTGATTGGTCGTGATGATGAAATTCGTCGTGCGATTCAGGTATTGCAACGTCGTACCAAAAATAACCCGGTCATGATTGGTGAACCGGGTGTGGGCAAGACCGCCATTATTGAAGGTATGGCGCAACGTATTATCAATGGTGAAGTTCCCGAAGGTTTAAAAAATAAACGAGTCCTGTCACTGGACATGGGCTCCCTGCTAGCCGGTGCCAAGTTCCGTGGTGAGTTTGAAGAACGCCTGAAGGCGGTGTTAAACGATCTCTCCAAGCAGGAAGGACAGATCATTTTATTCATTGATGAAATTCATACCATGGTTGGTGCCGGTAAAGCTGAAGGTGCGATGGATGCGGGCAATATGTTAAAGCCAGCCCTGGCGCGCGGCGAGTTGCATTGCATTGGTGCCACAACACTGGATGAATATCGAAAGTATATTGAAAAGGATGCTGCACTGGAACGTCGCTTCCAGAAAGTACTGGTGGATGAACCGACCGTAGAAGATACCATTGCGATTTTACGTGGACTAAAAGAAAAGTACGAAGTTCATCACGGTGTAGATATTACTGACCCGGCCATTGTTTCAGCCGCGATGTTGTCACATCGTTATATCAGTGATCGCCAGTTACCCGATAAAGCCATTGATCTGATTGACGAAGCCGCCAGTCGTATTCGTATGGAAATTGATTCCAAACCTGAATCCATGGATAAACTGGATCGTAAACTGATCCAGTTAAAAATTGAACGTGAAGCTTTAAATAAAGAAAGTGATGAAGCTTCCCTTGAGCGCCTGAAAAAACTGGAATCTGAAATTGAGACCCTGGAACGTGAATACAACGAACTGGATGAAATCTGGGTTACAGAAAAAGCTGCGGTACAGGGCACACAACATATTAAGGAAGAACTGGAACGTGCCCGACAGGAAACCGAAGCGGCACGTCGTGCCGGTGACCTGACTCGTATGTCTGAACTGCAATACGGTCGTATCCCGGATCTGGAAAAACAACTGGACATGGCCGCCCAGGCAGAAATGCAGGAAACCAAGTTATTACGTAATTCTGTTACGGAAGAAGAAATTGCAGAAGTGGTGTCCAAGTGGACCGGTATTCCAGTTTCTAAAATGCTCGAAGGTGAACGTGACAAGTTATTACGTATGGAAGATTCAATTCATACTCGTGTAGTTGGACAGCATGAAGCGGTAAAAGCGGTGTCCGATGCCATCCGTCGTTCAAGAGCCGGTTTATCCGACCCTGATCGCCCTAATGGATCGTTCTTATTCCTTGGTCCTACTGGTGTCGGGAAAACTGAGTTAACCAAAGCCCTGGCGGAATTTTTGTTTGATACCGAAGACGCCATGGTGCGTATCGACATGTCTGAATTCATGGAGAAACATTCGGTTGCACGTTTAGTCGGTGCACCTCCCGGTTATGTTGGTTATGAAGAAGGGGGTTACTTAACCGAAGCGGTAAGGCGTAAACCTTATTCTGTCATCCTGCTGGATGAAGTAGAAAAAGCCCATCCCGATGTATTTAATATTTTGTTACAGGTATTAGACGACGGACGCTTAACCGATGGTCAGGGTCGTACGGTTGATTTCCGTAATACAGTCATCGTTATGACTTCTAATCTTGGTTCACAGCAGATCCAGGAACTGGCCGGTGAAGAAAATTACGAAAGCATGAAGCGTGCGGTAATGGAAATTGTAGGAACTCACTTCCGTCCTGAGTTTATTAACCGTGTGGATGAAGCGGTGGTCTTCCATCCCCTTGGCCAGAGCGAAATTCGTTCTATTGCCAATATCCAGTTCCAGTATTTACATTCACGTTTACAGAGCCGTAATATGGATATTGAAATCTCCGAAGCCGCACTGGATAAAATCAGTGAAGCAGGTTTCGATCCAGTTTATGGAGCACGGCCACTGAAACGTGCCATTCAACAGGAAATCGAAAATACACTGGCGCAGGAAATCCTCAGTGGTAAGTTCATGGCAGGTGATGTGATTTCGGTCGATGTGGAAGGGGATACGTTCACTTATAAGAAGTCAGATCGTAAGGCAAGCGCAGCGTAAGTTGTAGGGTGGACACGTTGTATGTGCCCACCATTTAATTATAAAAAGCTTTTC
>JAPHRJ010000035.1 GCA_026196045.1 Gammaproteobacteria bacterium | reverse complement strand
TTCACTGAGCGCCTCATCATCTTCGACGACCAGAATGCTTGAGTTGTTCATAGATAAAACCTCATGAGATTAAATTCATTGTGCAAGTTGAATGTAGCTAGCTTCCAGATTTGAAAGATCGGTATCCTCAGCGGCATTTCTTGCCGTTTGATATATCGGTAGATCCAGTATGAAACTCGTACCCTTACCGGCTTCAGACTTCAATAACACTTCCCCTTTATGCGCACGCGCAATGGCCATCACCACGGCAAGACCAAGTCCGGTGCCTTCCTGGCGAGTGGTATAAAAGGGATCAAATATTTTTTCCTGATCTTCAGCAGAAATACCGGGGCCGGTGTCACTGATTAATAACTCAAAGTTATTGGCTTCATTGATTCGTGCCAGTGCACGCAGTTCACCCTGTTGATCCATCGCCTGAATCGCATTCACGGCAAGGTTGATCAACCCACTGAGTAACATTTGTCGATTACCATAAAGACGACAACCGGCGGTTTCATCATCCCAGATAAAATGAATGTCACTACCCTGTAACTGGTTATCCAGTACCTGTTGCAAGTCGGCTAACAGGACATCGGCGGTAAAAAACTCTTCACCGGCTTTGCCACCACGGGCATAGACCAGCATGTTGTCGACTAACTGCTCGAGGTGACGCAAGCGCGAGAAAATTTTCTCTGCACTACGAATACGTTGTTCATCATCCAGATGCTGACGTTTGAGGTTAGAGGCATACAGAATGGCTGAAGACAGTGGTGTACGAATTTGATGAGCCAGTGATGCGGCCGTTTCACCCATGGTCGCCAGCCGTTGTTGATGACTGACACGATCCTGTAAAACGCGCATCTCGGTGACATTGGTAATCAATAGAATTTGTCCCGGCTCAGAACCGAGGGGACAGGTAGAAATATTTACGCGACGACCATCACCCAGTGAAATTTCATGACCATCATCGGAACGCGGTGCAAAGGCGCGAGAAATCACTTCGGCCCAGGCCATCCCCAGTAAGGGCTCGCCGAGTAAATCAATAGCGGCTGGATTACATTCCTGAATAATACCGTCACCATCCAGCACCACGACGCCACCAGGTAATACCTGTAGTAATAATTCCAGGCGATTGGCAATACGTTCTTTTTCGGTGAGTTCCTGATAACGCTGGTCGCGAGTGGCCTGCAGTTCTTCATTCAAGCCAGCAACGCGCGATTCCAGTTGCTGATAAGACTCGGTCAGCTGACTGGAAAGCTCGTTAAAAGCGGCAAAAGCCTTTGTCAGGTTTTGTGGATCGGTATCGTCATGCAGCATAGATCTAACCCTGTTTGTTGCCTGTAATCTGACGCATTAAGCGTGTTCACAGACAAAGGAGCAAGAACCATGCCTATCTTGTTTTTACTGATAAATCAGTAAGATAAAAATACCTGAAAAGAGTAAGTCAAATTCACGACACCCCATTACTATAACCGGTCACGATACTTTATCGACGCGCTGTAAGCCGTACTTACGCATTTTCTCAACCAGCGTCGTGCGGCGCATGTTCAGGCGTTTGGCCGCATGGGCGACAACACCATCCACATCTTCCAGTGCCTGACGAATTAATGAAGACTCAAGATTGGTGAGATGTTCTTTTAAATCCAGCCCATCAGCCGGGATACGCAGAGGCGCATTAATATCCTGCTCCTGGAATACATCGGCTTCCATAGAGTTATCCAGGCCTGCATCCTGAGAGTCATCCGCCTGAGGCAGGTCGGCCACCGCAATATCGCGTCGATATTTTTCGGGCAGGTCACGCATGTCCACCACCCCACTGGGGAACATGATGATCAAACGTTCTATCAGATTAGACAACTCACGTACATTGCCCAGCCACTTGTACTGGCATAAAGCGGCAATCGCATTTTGGGTTAAACGCACGGAACCACGTTTTTCGTATTCCATACGGGTGATCAATTCTTCAATCAGCAGGGAAATATCTTCGGTACGCTCACGCAGGGGTGGCATTTCGATAGGAAACACATTCAGGCGATAAAACAGATCTTCACGGAAGCGTCCTTCATCCACTTCTTTTTCCAGATCACGATGGGTCGCCGCAATAATGCGCACATTGGCTTTAATACTTTTGTTACTACCCACGCGTTCAAACATGCGTTCCTGAATCACACGCAGCAACTTAACCTGCATCGACAAAGGCATGTCACCGATTTCATCGAGAAACAACGTTCCACCATTGGCCATTTCAAAACGACCCTGACGTGAACTTATCGCACCGGTGAACGCGCCCTTCTCATGGCCAAACAGTTCGCTTTCCAGAAGATCAGGAGGAATCGCGCCACAGTTAACCGGAACAAACGCCTGATCACGACGACTGGAATGATAATGCAGATTACGTGCAACCACTTCTTTACCCGTGCCCGACTCACCCAGAATCATGACATTGGCTTCTGAATCGGCAACCTGATCAATCAGGCGGCGGATCTCACGAATCCCACGGCTGTTACCCACAAGACTACGAAACAGGGTTTTAACACTGCTCGACGCATTGCCTGAACGCTGGTAAATATCGGCCTGATGTAAGGCATGTTGAAACTGACGGTATTTGGCAGGCAATTCAATAACGCCTGCAACCGCAGGCGGACTAAGCGCCTTACTTTCCTCCTTCCTTGGACGCGCAACCAGGATAGGCGTTTTGTGACCATGCCTGTCTTTAATTTGCTCGATTTCAGCAAGGGTCTGCTGTTCGTCACCGGCCCCACCGATAACGACCGCATCCCAGCCACCTTCAGGTTTATCAAGCTCACCCCAATCCCCATAACCTGTCGCGATGACAGTTCCAAAATCAATGAACTCTAACAACTGGACAAGATCGTATTGCCGTTGCGTGTCACTATCGATTAGCAGCACGGATTTATCAGACATATTATTATTTTCCTTTGCAACTACCAGTTTATTTCGCTAAAGCAAAGACCTGGCTAACAGGCAAAGAATGCCACGCAGCAGGAATCACACTTAGAGCGGAAATTACTAATGAAATTATCTAGATATTAGCAGCACCAAGGTAAAAGTCAAAATTTTGTCGTTTAAGGGAAGAACATTAGTGTATTAGAAGTGCCTTATTTTTTGACACCCTTACTATGTGTATGTGTAGTGAGTATGAATAAACAACCCAGCAGTAAGCTGACGGGGTATTAACTTATGTAGATACCTTTAGGCGTACAAAATATGATGCGGCTTAAAGTACGCCTCATGGTGCCCGCAGAGTGAAAGGTATCTACAGCAGAACATCGCTTCAAGCAGTGGGGAATTCAACCCAGAGATATTAAATTAAGATTGATTATTTTTTCATCGTTACAAAACAATCTCCACTTAATTGCACTAAAACCATACTGGCGTTAAGCTAATAAAAAGCCACGAACAAAGGAATGTCCCGCCAATGAAACAAATGTCCAGATACGATTATTCAAACAACAGGCATTCCTCACAAAATAATTATTGCTGCGAAAAATTCCTGGCAGCATCACTCAATAACACACCAGGTCGCGTCGGCAGTATTAGTAATACTGCGTAAGCGGGTTAATATACTGTTATGTGTAACACACTGATTAATAGCAATGCGATTTCTTATTAATGCGAGCAGATGAGATGAGTGAAAAAGTAACAAAAGGAGGTGCTAAAAACGGGGGAGAAAACCCCAAAGTTAGTGCAATTCCTTCAAGCTCCAAAGATGAATTAATATCTATAACTTCATTTGAAGTATTTGAGAAGTGCATCATTAGAGCTGAAAATTTAATTGATGTTCACGATTCCACTGAGACAGTTGATGCGATTTCAGACGAACATTATTGTGATTGTTATAGGGCGGCAGTAGTACTGTCTATATCAGCTTTAGATGCTTTTTTTAGAAAACTAATTGTGTCAGAAATCACAAAAATAATATCTGATAATACAAAACCGCTAAACAAAGAATTATCCATATATGTTAAAAATCTTCTAAATCAAGATAAGCTATTAGATGCCGCAAGAAATTACAATATTCTAGAAACAATAGAACAGACAATAAAAAGTGATTTTGAAACAAAATCATTTCAAGGCGAATGGAAAATTACGACCTATTTAAATATGATTGGTTATAAAGACATATTTTCTGAAGTTGCTATAAAAGCCGATATAAACGAAAAAAACCTAAAAAGAAAGCTAACTACCTTTACAAATAGAAGGCATGTTATTGCACATAGTGGAGATTATAATTTAAATCAAATGCCACATAAGGAAAATGAAATAACCATAAAATATGCAAAAGAATGTATAGAGTTTGTAAGACTTTTTGCAGCAACAATCCATGAAATCATGGAGGCGAAATGAGTAGAACATTTATTATATCGTACGACCTTAATACCCCCGGTAAAAATTACGAACGTGTTCATAATGTAATTAAAAGACAACCTGGGTGGGCCAAGTTAGGTGGCTCTTCATATATTGTTATTTCTGACGAATCAGAAGTACAAATAAGGGATGCAATTATGGAAGTAATGGACTCAAATGACCAACTATTCGTAGGACTTGTTAATGCGCCTGCTGCGTGGTTTGGGCTGGGAGACGAGGTAACTTCTTGGCTTCAAAACAATCTAAAATGAAGACACATAACAAGGCGCTGCACCGGGATTTTGCTACGCTGCGCTTCGCAAAACCCCGTGAGCTGAGTCGTCAGCTAAAAACATTCAATATAGGATCTACTAAGATATGGCAAAAATCAATTTGGACGCACTTATTCCAAGAGAGGACTTTGAAGTAGATTCTGGAGCTGGTGCACAAAATCTTGCTGATCGTCTTAAAGTCAGTGAGCTCGTTAAAGGGCAAGGATTTTTTTATTCATCGTTGAGAAAGCCTGATTTTCAGAGAGAAACCTCAGACTGGGACAAGAATAAGATTGCTTCGTTTGTAAAAAGCTTTATTGAGGGGGACTTAATACCTTCAATCATTTTATGGCAGGCAGGGCAGTATACATTTGTAATTGATGGTGCACATAGGTTAAGCGCTTTGATTGCATGGGTAAATGATGATTATGGTGATGGATTTATTTCACAAGCGTTCTTTAATCATGATGTTGACAATGAACAAAAGAAAGTAGCTGAGCAAACAAAGCGTCATGTGAATAAAGAGGTGGGCTCCTATATAAGCCACATAGATGCCATCAAAAATCCTGATCAAGCAAATCCCGAATTATTGTCATCAGCAAACAAGCTTGGTTTTTTGTCGCTTCAGCTCCAGTGGGTTACTGGTAGCGCTGAAAAAGCAGAATCTTCCTTCTTTACGATTAACCAAAAAGCAACTCCGATAAGCGATACTGAAATTTCTTTACTTAAAGCCAGAAAAAAGCCATATGCGATGGCATCAAGAGCAATTCTTCGCTCTGGTTCAGGTCATAAATATTGGAAGCTATTTGATCCGGATATGCAAGATACCGTAGAGAAACTAGCGAAAGAAATAAACGACTGGCTATTTACTCCAGAAATAAAAACACCCATAAAAACTTTGGATCTACCCCTGGCAGGAAAAGGCTATTCATCCAGAACCTTACCACTAATATTTGACTTGGTTAAGCTGGCGAATGATGTTTCCGAGAAGGAAGTGTCAGAGGATATAACTGGTCAGGAAACAATTAATTACTTAAAAAACACAAACAAAATCATTCGTAGATTTACAACAACCCATCCTTCATCTCTGGGACTTCACCCTGCCGTTTACTTTTATAGTGAAAAAGGCCGTTATCAACCTACTGCGTTTATGGCTTGGATCGAGATGATTAAGGATTTCGAGAAAAATAACTATTTCAATAAATTTATTGATAACAGAGAGGCGATTGAGTCATCTCTTTTGAGCTTTAAATACGTAACAAACCAAGTCACAATTAAATTTGGAAGTGGATTAAAGGGTTACAAACAATTAAAAGAAGTGTATTCAAGAATTATTGATTTGGTGATTGAGAAAAAGTCTAAAGATGAAATTGGTGCCGAGCTAAAACATAGCTTTCCATATATTAATATTGATTATCTAGGGGAACAACCGAAGACACCCAACTTTAATCAAAATACAAAATCTGAAGTGTTTATCTCAAGCGCATTAGAGAATGCATCAAAATGTACCATTTGCCATGGTTATATTCATATTAATTCAATTTCTATTGATCACATTAAACGGAAGCAAGATGGAGGTATTGGCATGAAAGATAATGGTCAAATCACTCATCCATATTGTAATACCACATATAAAAATTAGCTAACAAGCGGGGGAAGATCAATGCGCAAAAAGAAGCGCGCGTCTCACCTTTGTCGTTAACAATGAAAAGGATGTGTGATTAATGTCTTCGTATAAAACTTTGCGTCAAGCTGGTAAAAACTATGGGAAATGTGCAAAGTCAATAACAGCGAACTTAGGTGGTAATTCACCTGATGCCGTTGAGTCTGAGCGTCTTATCGCATTTGGCATTGCCTCTGACTGGTCACGTAGAGCAGCATCATTAAAGCCGCTAAGCTATGAAGGGAAGTTGCTCAATAAATCAAATAGATCACCTGGTGTTACAGAGCTTGTAAGATTCAATTTAGCTTGGTCTGGACTAAACGCACTTTTTGCACGTAGTTCAATATTAAGTTTATTACCACCAGCTTCCGCAAGGAGTGAGCTTGAAAGGTTTAGAGTTCTTTATAACAATGCAAATCTAGACTCAGCCAAAGTTTCAAGCTACGAAGACACACTTAGAAAAATATTATCCGTAACGATAACAACAAGAATTGCTGGTGTGCCTGACGGAACCCCAGTTACTACACTTCACGCGCTTCATTACAAATACACCCCCATAGAGGCAAAAACACGTGGAGTTGGTAGAAAGGTTACGGAAGCGTTGAGTACCTCCAACTATGCTGTACTTGATCTTCCTATATTGATTTATCTAATGCGGAATTGGAGTGTCCATGGTGCTCTAATCGATAGTAGCTTTCGCAGTGTGGCAAGGTTCCGGACATATATTGACACAGTATTCAAGTCCTTAGCTGAAATACATAATGGAATATCACAGGAACTCCTTAGTCGTGTTTAGTAAAATTGCTTACAACTCACTTCATCCGACCCACAGCTGCGACGTTCCTATCGTCGCTCTACAGCAGTTCGCGGCTGAGTTCCGACATTATGCCTAAAATGGAATTGCTTTTTCGTTTTTAATCGCAGCTCAAAACACCCAAAACCATAATGATTTCGACTTAGGTAGACAGTTTATACTGAATAAATCCGTCCAGAATAAATTGTTTCTACCTGGCTAAACCATAGAAAAGACACCTGGCAAAATCATTTTAAATAACTACCCTATTCCTGTATCATACGAAACATAATTAACAGATATATGGAATAAGGTATCAACACCAAAAAAACCATTATTACTTATGGAACATTCGATATGTTTCATAAAGGCCATCTACGACTATTAGAGCGCGCCAGGGCATTAGGTGACTACCTTATTGTGGGTGTTACTGATGAAAATTATGATCGTTCTCGTGGCAAGTTAAATGTTATCGAAAACACACAAAAACGCGTACAAGCCATCGAGGCATTAGATTTTGTCGATAAGGTCATTATAGAAAAGCATAAAAAACAAAAAGCAGAAGACATGGTGAAATATGACGTTGATATTTTTGCCATTGGTGATGATTGGGAAGGGACATTTGACTACCTGAATCAATACACTCATGTTGAATACCTGCCTCGTACAAAAGGCATATCTAGTACCCTGCTCAGAAGAGACAACTTCGATACAATTAAATTAGGTGTTGTCGGCCTTGGTCGTGATACCGAAGCATTTATCGATGAGGCTAAGCATGTGCCTAGCCTGAAGGTTAATCGCATTTATTCATCTGACTTACCAGCCTTAAAACAGTTTACCCGGGAAAGTGAAAGTATCAGGTATGGTCATGATAATTACGATGAGTTTTTAGACACCAGCATTATTGCTGTCTATATCGATACGGCGCTAGAAGAACATTACCCACTTATTAAAAAAGCATTGTTAGCCAAAAAACATGTCTTGTGCGAAAACCCACTTGCACTACATAAAAGTGAATTAATAGAGTTACTTTCTTTAGCTAAAAAAGAAAAAGTTTTGCTACTTTCTGCACTCAAAACTGCTTTTTTACCTGCCTTTAATCAGCTATTAACTGAGTTAGACAAAGGAATAATCGGCAATATTAAAGAAGTTAGAGCAACACGTACTTCGCTTTATAAAGAAAAAGATTATCCCGATACCTTTATGGCTCAGGGTGCCACCAACATTTTATCCTCTTACCCTTCTTTGCTAGTTAATAAGATTTTAGGTGAAAGCAAAGACATCACTTTTTTTGATCAGGGATATGAGGGTTATGATGTTTCTAATCTTATTATCAGCAAACATAAAGGCGGTGCCATTGGTATTTCTAACGTCGCAACGGGCATTAAGTCAGAGGGGGATGCGGTAATTTCTGGCACCAAAGGCTATGTTTATATTCCTGCACCCTGGTGGTTAACCAAACAGTTTAATGTACGTTTTGAAGATGAACATAAAAGCCAGACATTCAAGTATGAATTTGATGGCTGCGGGCTACGCTATATGATTGCCGAATTTGCTTCACTTATACAAAGAGGTAAGCGTAAGTCCAATAAATTATCGCCTAAAGATATGATCAGTATTAATAGAGTGCTCCTGGAGTATAACGAAAGAAAATTTAAGGAACTGGAAAAAGCTCAACATGATTTATGAAGACTACGCTATTTTTACCCCAGGCCCTGTAAAAATGTCTGAAGAAATATTACAGGTGGGCGCAAAGCAAACGCCCTACTTTAGAAACAGTAAATTTTCGGACGTGACCTTCGCTTGCGAGAATGGGCTTTTAGAAATGGTCAATGCGCCAGAAGGTTCTAAGGTCATTTTCCTGACGGCATCGGGTACTGCAGGTATGGAATCTGCAGTGATGAATTTGCTCACTAAAAATGACAATGCGTTAGTGGTTAATGGCGGAGGATTTGGTGCACGATTTGTTGAGATCTGCGCCACACATGCAATACCGCACACCAATTTCAAGGTTAAAAACACCAACCTGACTGACATTGAAAGTTTAGCGCCTGATGAAACTTACACGGCATTAGTCGTTAATGCGCACGAAACCTCTCTTGGGCACCTTTATAACCTGGATGCGATAGGAGATTATGCGACTAAGAATGACATGCTCTACATTGTTGATGCCATTTCTATGTTAGTGACTGATCCACTCGATATGCAACAATCGAACATCGATGTTGTTATTGCCAGTTCTCAAAAAGGCCTGGCTTTACCACCTGGACTTACCATGGTGATACTTGCCCCTAAAGCAATAAAAAAATGTCAGAATATAAATTCTTTGTACTTTAACTTTAAAGATTATTTAACCAATGGTGAAAGAGGACAAATGCCCTACACACCGGCTGTTACAATTATGTTGCAACTAGACGCCCGGCTTAATCAAATAAAGAAGCGTGGTGGTATTAAACAAAGTATCGCTAATGCAAAAGAAGTCGCTAACTATTTTAGAAAAAGCATAAAAGCATTACCTTTGAAAGAGTATACGCCCTACATGCCAAATGCGATGACCGCGCTAACCCCAACCGATGGAAAATCGGCAATCGATATTGTTAATGCCCTGGAAGAAAACTACAGGGTAATGGTGTGCCCTAATGGTGGCGCTGAGCGTGATACTGTTTTTAGAGTCTCTCACATGGGTGAAATGACCAAAGAATATACCGACATACTCATTGATGCTCTACATGATTTCTACGGTGTGGCTAGAGCTTAAGGGAACTTAATGATCGAGACTGGATTTTAATGATAGAGACTAGTATCTAATGATAGAACAGGGAATTTTACGTAAAGCTCAGTTAATCATGCTCGATATGCTGATTGAGTTTGATACGATATGTAAAAAACACCAGTTACAATATTGGTTAGATTCTGGCACCTTATTGGGCGCAGTTCGTCATCAGGGATTTATTCCCTGGGATGATGACATTGATTTATCTATGCCTGTTGAGGATTACACTAAATTCTTAGAAATAGCTCAAAGTGAACTCTCTGGCGAGATATTTTTACAAACTTCTGAAACCGATAAAAACTTCAAGTTTGATTACATCAAACTACGTTCTAATAAAGCCCGCATTGTCGAGTTTCACGAAAAAGATACGCAAATAAAGTACCATCAAGGTGTATTTGTTGATATTTTCCCAATGCTGACAATAGAAAATACTGAAGCAAATAAAAAACAGTATGACAGTACGCTTAAGGAAATAAGAGATGCATCGTCTACCAGTCTGCATACACCAGATGGCAAAGATGATCCTGCAAAAAGAGCGGCTTTAGCTGCCTCTTTAAAACAAAAACATAAAGGATGGGATAACGATAACATCAAAATCATCTACGGCGGCGAAATGCCAGATGTCGCCGCCTGGTTTGATATTGCAGAAGTTTTCCCGCTTACCACATTGGAATTTGAAGGACACCCCTTTCCCGTTCCAAATAACCCAGGTCACTATCTGGATGCTATTTATAGTTTTGACTACAGGCAACTACCACCAGAAAATAAGCGCATTATTCATGCTCATAGCATAGATTTCACTCAATGATTAACTTAATAAAATCTGCGCAAGCATGGAACTCTAGTGACTTCGAATCAGTTTTAAAAAATGAAGTAAAAGCACTGGGTCTTGATCACTTACCATTACAAAAAGGTTTATCTTCAAGCAGTGTTGCAATTGATCACAATCTGGAGCTTGTCGTGTTACGGATACATGAAAATGACAATCTTGTTAGCATAAAAATGGGAGCATTTTATACTGGCATCATTGCCGGCTGTAGCTGTTCCGATGATCCGTCTCCTACTGATGAAGTTAATGAACATTGTGAATTAGACGTCAAGATCAATCTGGTTAATGGTGATGCCTCTGTTACATTATCGGAGAATACTGATTAAACTATATCTTGAATCGGGCTAAATGCCTGCTTTTTGTACAAATGGTTCACACGCTATCCCCACCGTAGATAGCAGCCACTTAAAATAAATTAATACCTGAGATAGGCGTTTGGTTTTTACCGAAGGTCGCCACTCATTTTAATATTTCAATGGCGCGTTTTCACATCACAGCGGTTATACTTAAATAATACTCACGTGCCACATTACAGGTTCATGCAACCAGGCTAACAAACCGCTACACCCTTTGTTGGCTGCTTATGCAAGACGTCAAATAAAAAGGAAAAATAATGTTGAAGTTAATTTCACTGTTATTGCTTTTAATATCGACGAATGTGTATTCATTACCACAAACACCTTTCACGCTTACCTGCACAAAATCAAATGGCGCGGTTGTTCAGACTATGACAGGCGCAGGTTTTGGGGATATCGCTCAATCCACATTCATTAACGGCATGCCGGTGATAATGATAGACCCCTATCATGTCAGCAAGTTAAATATATCAGTGCAAGCATGGATGTATTCACATGAGTGTGGCCATCATTATCTTGGACATATCGAAAAAGGTTATTCGTGGGCCACGACCGCACAAAAACAGGCTATGGAATTGGAGGCGGACTGTTATGCCATTCAGGTACTACGTCGGCTAGGAATACTAAACAACCATGATGTTAATATGATACTAGGTGTTGTATCACGATTAAAACAAAACGACCTGGCTCACCCAAGCGGTATAGTGAGAGCATCGCAGGTTTCATCATGTTTAAATAAAACAAATGGGGCAAGTTGAGAAATCAGAGTCTTTACATAACACTTTCTAATCTTAGACAAAACAGAACTTTCCTTTTTGCTGGAGTCAACTAAATACAATTGTTATAGTTAAAAAGATAATACATGGAAATAATTATACTTAGACACGGAAAGCCAGTAATCCCGCATTTAAATAAATTAAGTGCCTCAGAATTTACTGGTTGGGTGAGATCCTATGATGCATCTGGTTTATGCTCAACATCTATCCCGACAAATGAAGCTTTAGATCAGGCTGTACGATGCAATGCCGTAGTATGCAGTGCATTACCAAGATCTATTGAATCGGCAAGGGCATTACAGATACAAACCATAACCTTGTCAGACACACAATTTAACGAAGCCGAATTGCCTACAGCTAACTGGAACTATTTAAAATTATCACCCAAAGCCTGGGCTGTTATTTTTAGAATATTATGGTTGCTTGGCTATTCAAATAATTCTGAATCTTATAAAGAAGCAAAAACAAGAGCATCAAAAGCTGCACATACTTTAAAAGAACTAGCTGAGAAATATAATAGTGTACTGTTTGTGGGTCATGGAGTTTATAATCGGTTATTGGCGCGTGAATTAAAAGCCACCGGTTGGGTCGGACCCAGGAGCTCTGGCAGCAAACATTGGAATTTTGGCGTCTATAAACATACAGGAAGATGATATTAAGGAGAGCCACCAATAAATAATAATTTTTTAAGCACAACTGTAATATTGCCGCTGAAAAGCGAATATCATTCACTATCAAGAATACGATACAATAACTAGGGGATTACTCAAACAAATACGAATTGAGTAAAATTCGGCCAAAATTATAACCAGGAATATCGGTGTAAAATTAAAAGATGAAGGGAAACATAACGCTATTGCCTACATTACCCCCTTATCTCTAGAGTGCTTATATCAAGTAGTAACGGGACAACAACATGGATAATCGACGAAGACACACAAGACACCCCTTAGAGGTGGATGTTAAAATTACACACCCGGACATTGGTGAAAAGATTGTTAAAACAAAAAATATCTCGGACAGTGGTTTATTTTTAATTGTTGAGCCAACAGAAATGCCTGCAATTGGTGACGTTGTACAAGGTCAAATCCAGGGGATGCTTGACGATGCCCCGGTAGTAAAAATGAAAATTGTCCGAGTAGAAGAAGAAGGTTTGGGACTTCAGTTTATTGACATATGAAAACAGGCATCATAGGTAAACGGCCTGTATCCATCATCAACATCCTGACTTTAGCTGTATTCGTTACTAGAATAACAGAAATATAATTACGTCCTTCCCCTGGCCTGTGCCACTTCCCGCCGATGCTGACGAAAAATCCATTTTTCCAGATGATTTTTTACTTCTTCGCTTAATGGTAAAAATCTGGTCTTAACCATATAACCTGAATCAACTGTGCTAATATTCTCGACTGTTGCGGGCAATTTCAGGGCATGGTGATTTTCAGTATCAAGATAAATATCCAGCAACAGGGTTTGTTGCAGCTCTGGTTTACTCTTGTCATACCACTCTATTCCATCAATAGAGAATTTAATGGTCTGAAACTCTGGCATGGCCTGGTCATGATTTAATAACTGGGTAACCAGTCCAAGAAGAAGATTTAATTTTGCATCGATGTGCTGAAGTTCAGTCTTTTGAAGTGAATGGCCATGGGGATGAATGTCATGGCCAGTACGTTGTTCCTGGAGCATGTCCAGTAATGACAGGGTCAACAGATTATTTTTAAACAGTGTTTGTTGATTGGTGTTGGCTGGCATGGCCTTCCAGGCCAGTCCAATATAGGGTTCGATAACCAAACCACCCTGATGATTTTCTGTTGTCGTTGACCCCATATTTATCTTTCAAATTCAATTGTAGTTACATTGTTACTACTTTAGTTGATCCTCACCTTAATATCCAGATGTCTGTTGATAGGCTTTGCTGGCATGCTGACGATTATGCATGGTGTTCAGCTGTCCTCGCAGTCGATCCATTTCAATTTTTCCCATTGCCATGCTTTCTGCATCCAGTTCAATGATCTGTTCAAGTACCGGTGCAACGTGAATAAGATTAGTACCGATATCTGGATGACTAAACAAACTGTCAACAACAGCCTGTCGTTTTATTTCAAACTGTGAAAATGATTCCCAGTCTCCATCTTCGGCAAATTGCAACATTGCCAGAGAAAGGCGTAACAGGTGTTCGGCATGTTGTTGTGTTGAGAAGCTTTGCATTTCTATACTCATATTAAGTCTTTCTGGCATTAATGCTCTTGAGCTAATTTTTCTGGAATTTCATCCCAGGCTGATTTAACAGAGCGTAATAAAGATGAAACTTCATCAAGAATATCGGAATTATCTTCTACATTAGCTCGGGCCAGACGACGAGTCATATAGTCATAAAGATCATCCAGGTTCTGAGCAATCTCACCACCAGTCTCCAGATCCAGACTGGCTCGTAAACCATCAATAATTGAAATGGCCCAGCTGATATTTCCCCCCTTGGGAGAAATTTCACCGCGTTTCATGTGTCCTTTTGCTGTTGCAATTTTTTCCAGTGCACCGCTCATAAGCATCTGTATTAAACGATGAGGGCTAGCTTCTTCAACACTACTGGATACATTAACTTTGTTATAGTGTTTTACTGCACTGTGCATTTTGGTCATGTTCATCATCTGACTCCTGTTTTACTACGATAAAACATTAATTTTTATTCCCCTGATTACCTGCGGCTCCGGGCAATGATGCGAGTTGTTTCTGCAGGTAATCACCGGTTGAACGCATCTTGCCTAAAGTTGCATCCAGATTTGTAAACTTTTTCAAATACCGTTGTTCCGATTGTTCCAATTTTTGTGCCAATTTTTCTCTTTCTTTGGCAATATCATTAATGCGATCACTGTAGCCTTCACTACGTACACTGATAATGCCATCCTGTTTTAAAAATCGTTCGGTCAGGTCATGAAGACGGGCACCAATACCATAAGAGAAAAATACCTGCCCTCTATCACCTTCTTCACCGTCTGTTACTTCAACCTGCAATCCTTTTGCATCGCGTTGACCGGTTAAGATCTGTCCTGTTCCAATGGCTGTGTCACCACTAAAGCTACCCGCGATATCTTCGCCCTTAACACCTTTTGTAACCTGTAGTCCTAGCACCTGTTTCAGTTGATTGTCAGCCTGAGTCAGTTCAACAGATGACCCACTGCCATAACGACGAGAAACCATTAACAGGCGATCACCTTTAAAATATACTTCAACAGATGCATCATTGTTTTGAAGACTAGCGTCCGAGTTAATCAGGTTCTGAAGGTCTCGAGCTAAAATATTTCCATTTGAATAATCTTTTGCGGGCAGGGTTATTGCCTGGCTTTCATGACCATCGATTTTAATTCTGAAACTTCCTGCGTCACTATTTAATATCAGAGGAAAACCTTCCAAATGACGACTACCGTAGGCACCCTGTGAAGCCATTTTCGAAACAAATAATTCATAAGTATTGGTATTGGTTTCATCGCTGGCCTGTAGATATTTCACAGCGGGATCACTGCTTGAACCAGCAATGGAAAAAAGTTGTGCCACCTGCTGAAAGTTAGTTTCAATAGCACGCTGTAATTTACTGCTATCCACAGTGAGAGTACCATCACGTTCGGTATCAACCCCAACACTGGACAGGGAGTCCAGTACTGGATTGACCTGACCAAAGTTATTTCCTAATGTTCGGCGTATTTGACTAACAACACCTCGAATAGATGCATCACCTGAGAGCGGACCTGCCGTTTTAGTTTCAGGATCATAACCAGTGAGCGCACCCACCGTAAAAATCATTTCATTATACTTTGCTACAAAATCATTAATCGACCTGGTAATACCATCGGTACTCAGCGCGACATTCAAACGGACTGTGTTACCTTCTGCTTCTGGTTTCAGGTTAATAGTCAGACCATCGATCACTTTGTCAATTTCGTTGGAAGAACTGGTTACCTGTAAACCATCGATGCGCAGTTTTGCATCCTGTGTCGCAACCAGTTCCTCCATATTACTGCTATTGCGTTGGCGAGCCTGTTCGGCAGTATTAATTTCATCAAAAGTGTTCGATGTTTTATCGTAGGTAAACGCGGACAGCCCGTTTAAATCTGAATCGTTCCTGTCATTATCATTTACAGTAATTCGAATCTGGTTATCATCACCAGCCATCGTAGAAGACAGAATCAGACGAAAGCCATTACCATCATTGACGACCGATGCACGGATACTGGCTTCAGACTTGTTAATGGTTTCGGCGATACCACGCAGGCTGCCTTTGTCTTCTGAAATAGTAATTGTTTTTGCGGGAACATCCGGGTTCATTACAAACTGATTTGTATCAGCCTCTACCTTACCCAGTTGTATTGAGAGTGTACCGGAGCCAACAGGCAGTCGATCCGATTCAAAAATTTGACTTGCCAGTTTATGAGCCTGAGCAAGCTGAATGATATCAAGTTCGTATGTGCCTTCCTGTGCACCCCTGGAAGCTGTCGCTTCCACTTTATCCTCTTCACTGCTTGTTACGGAAATACTTTCAAAGGCATCCGGGTTACGCAGACCTTCAAGAGAAGTCTGAAACTCGGATACAACACCTTTGAAAGTTCCCATTGCTGAGAGTCCAGCCTGAAGCTCCGCTTCCTTACGATCCAGCCGTATCCTTACGGGCTCACCTTCTGCTGCCACCAGTTTTTCTACCAGCCCGGAGACATCCAGTCCCGAGCCGATTCCAGTAGAAGAAATGGTTGGCATACCGTACCTCTTGATTCACATTGGTTTTATTATCAAATTCCGCCCTGGAATTCGCCTGTTACCTGTATAATGCAATTTCAATACCAGTAATCAGGCGTTTCGTTCTATCAAAAACCCTTTTCGCACACTGGTTTCTTCCATATAGTCCACCAGGTGTCGGGCTATCGATAGCATCTCCTCCGACGGGATTTGACGTATCACTTCATTGGTTTGTGAATCAATCACCTTCACTACAAAACGTCCTGTTTCATCATCTACGCTAAAATCCATATCGCGTTGTGTGTTTTGTACGTACTCCTTCAGATGGCTTACCACTTCTTCAAGCTTTTCCTGTGTCATCTCGATTTCACGGGATGTGACTTCGGCCGTCGCAGCGGCAACCACTTGCCGCTCCTCAGTCACATTCGCCGCGGAATCACTGGCAGGACGACTCCCGGTCGTACTTACCAGTAATGCCACATTGGCTATTGAATGTGTTGCCATAACGTCACCTCGTATGCTGTATGAGCGAGACCACTAATAATTGCTAGTGGGATTTATCGCTATCCGTTATACAGCCTACTGTAAGAGGCTCAAGACGTTTTGTGGCGCCACATTGGCCTGAGCCAACATTGCAGTACCAGCCTGCTGCAGAATCTGAGCTCGAGTCAGTTCGGCAGTTTCCTGTGCGAAGTCAGCATCACGTACACGAGAACGTGCAGCGGTGAGGTTTTCTGCGTTGGTCGCCAGGTTAGCAATGGTTGAAGTAAATCGGCTTTGAATCGCACCGAACTCCGCACGCTGGTTACTTACCGTCGCCAGAGCAGAATCCACTGTAGCCATCGCCAGGTTAGCCCCTTCAACCGAACTGATGTCCATGTTAGAGACGGCGTTCAATTCAGAAGCGACTGTTGCTTCATTGACTGTTGCACCCGCCATACCAGAAACACTGAATGACTTGTCAGAATCGAAAGTAACCTGACCTGTAATGATTGCAGTAACACCCTGTGCACCTTCAGCAGGAGGCTGACCACCACCTTCTGGATTACCGGCAGGAATAACAACCTGACCCACAGTAACCGTACCCGTATTGTTATTAGCTGCGGATTCAGACAGGCGAATGGTATTACCGGTATTGTTCATCAATACCACACCTGAGCCATCTTCACTGACACGAGCCGTTACACCGGTTTTAGAAGCGACATCATTAAAGGCCGAAACTGCGCCCGCCAGACCGTCATTACCTTCAGTACCGCCGATAGTGAAAGAAATCTGCTGAGCAGCTTCATTATCCGACTGCACATCCATAACATAAGCACCGGCCTGACTGAATGAAATCTGCTGTTCAGTCGTTGCAAATGCATTAACACCGGTTACATCGCCCTTGTCCGAAATCATGGAGGCAATATCTCTGGCGCTGGTGCCAGCATCTATCTGGAAGTTCAAACTACCCAGAGCACCACTAACCGACAGCGTTTCGCCAGCAATACGTTCAGCGGCTGTACCCGTTGAAGCTGTACCTTCAACACGGAAGTTACCATATTGAGCTGTGCGGAAGTTACCCGTTGTAGTTTGAATAGTCTGGTTTGCATTCGCACCCACCTGGAAGACGGCGGCACCGAATGTTCCGTCCAGCAATTTCTGGCCGTTAAATTCAGTTGCTGTCGCGATACGATCCAGTTCTGACACCAGCTGACCTACTTCAGATTGCAGTGCCTGGCGATCTGATGCGGAGTTGGTGGCATTTGCAGACTGTACAGCCAGCTCACGAATACGTTGAAGAATGTTACCACCCTCAGCCAACGCACCCTCAGCAGTCTGAGCTAGTGAAATACCATCATTGGCATTACGCACTGCCTGATTAAGGCCTCGAATCTGAGAGGTAAAACGTTCGGAAATCGCTAAACCCGCCGCGTCATCCTTGGCGCTGTTAATCCGTAAACCGGATGACAAGCGCTGCAAGGACACCTGTAACGCTTCCTGAGAATTGTTCAGGTTACGCTGGGAGTTCAACGACATAATGTTGCTATTAATGACTTGAGGCATAACGCACTCTCCTCTTTAACACCTCGGACAATTCCTGACTGCCCTCGGATTCAAATTTACTAGCGGATATATCATCCATAATCTGGTGACATTTACCGCTCCCGGAACCCTAGCGTCCGTAAATCACCATCCTTTAGGGTCGGGGTGTAAATTTCTTTAAGTGCTATGTTATTGATTAAAATATAATTATTTCGACTTGCTGAAGTTTTTTTCAGCTTTTGGGACATTTTATGAGACAAATGAGCGGTAGAAAGGCCAGGGGAACGCTGCAGGAGCGAAAAGTGAGCCCATATATAAGGTATATCAGCTCGCCAGAAGGTTTCGGCAATAGAACAGGAAAGAAAAAATTGGCTTACAGATAATTAAATAAAGAAATACCCTGTACGCGGGTAAAGGCTTTTTGTGATGCTTCAAGCCCGGTCAGTTTCAGGTTCAGTTCGCTCACCGCTTCAGAATAATCGAGGTCCTCGACTTTTGACAGACTTTCACGGATCTGCAACATATAGGAGCTGTTAATTTCTTCCTGACCATCCAGAGCATTCAACCTTGCGCCCACATTGGCCCGGGTCTTAAGAATATTCTCCAGCGCATTGTCCAGTCCCATCAAAGTACGATTGATCTCGTTATGCAATCCGGCTCGGCCCTGACTCTTATCATCCATTCCTTCCAGACCATTAATCAGGCGTTGAATCGTGGTAAACACATCCTGATTTTCACTGGGGCGAACTATAAACATATCGCCATCTTCAATGTCACCATCAATGTAGGTATTCACGCCCTTAAATACAATGGAGTCACCACTGCGATATGACGTACCTGTCGGAACTACCTCCTGACCACTCTCATCGATTACTTTATAAGTCAGATCAGCACTGCCGTCTGGCAACATGGTTTTGGAAAAACTAATGGCATAAGTTCCAGTCTCAAATTCACCGACAATATTTCCTGGGGAAATAATGGCTGAACCTCGATTTTCCACATTATCCAAAACGGTAAAGCTGCCATTACCATCTTTGATATTGCGAAAAACTTCACTACCCGAATCGCTGGTTGCTATCTGGCGTTGAGGAGCAATTTGTAAATGACGTTGGGCATCGTCACCATTATAGTTAAAACCGTTTTCATTATTACGATCAAAGGGTTTGAATTTTGACTTTGCACCTGAAAATAAAAATTCGCCGGTACTATCAGATGAATTTGCCAGGTTAAATACTTCGGAAAGTAGCTGCTTTATTTCCTCAGCAATAAAACCCCGATCTTCACTGGTCAACGTATCATTGTTGCCTGCGACAGTAAGCTCTCGAATACGTTGCAATACATCGGTGACATTTCCCAGCACACCTTCTTCCATACTTAGACGTGCTCGAGAAGCCGCAATATTATCCTGATACTGCTGCGTAGTGCCTAATACATCTCTAAGATTAATAATCTTGGCAGAGGCAACCGGATCATCAGAAGGTTGAAAAATTCTGCGCCCAGTGGCGACCTGTTGTTGCACCCTGCTTAGCTCTTTTTGCTGCTCAAGCATGGCATTGACTGCACGCTGTTGTTCCTGGTTAGTAGAAATACGCATAATACTTACCTGAACGCATTCATCAGTTCTTCCAGCATATCATTGGCTGTAGCAATAACCTGAGCATTGGCCTGATATAGATTCTGGTACTTGACCATGTTGGCCGCTTCTTCATCCAGGTTTACGCCTGAGATGGCCTCTTTTCTTTCAACCGATTGATTCAGTAATAACTGCTGTGCGTCCCTGTTCACTTCAAGTTCATGGGTTTTACTACCCACGCGAGAAATCATCTGTGCATAGGACTGGGAATAGCTAGCCGTTTTATTTGCAAGAATAGCCATATCCTGTAACTTTGATAAAGACACGGCATTACTGTTATCACCAATACCGTCTGTATTAAATTCAATTTTGAACGAATCACCTTTCTTTGGCGTACCAGTGAGCTTCACTCTAAAACCAAAGTCAGTTCCATCTGGTAATGGAAAAACCTCATTACCATTTTTCGGATCATATTTGATAACCGTGCTTAGTCCTGGAGCAGATGGATCTGCTTTTTTATCCGCAGGAACAGCATCACCCTGTTCATTTTTAACAATACCAGGATCTTCCGGTGTTCCAGCCAGTTTAAAGGGAATGGCATTACCACTATTATCCAGCACCTCATAATGCTCATCATCAACAAATCGAATCACAAAGGGTGGGGATAGTTTATTATTTACTTTATCAAAAATTGGGTTGTTTACATCTTTCACAACGGCGGCTGTAATTTTGCCATCACCAATATTTGATACACTGGATTCAGTTCTTAATGGTGAAGCTGCGGCAATCTTGTTGACATCATGAATAATGGTATCAAAGCTATCTGATCCCATTCTTGTAGGACGAATAATGAATGAATCACCATCAACGATACTGGAACCACTGGCCACACTTAATTTAAAACCTTCATCTTCTACTTCCAGTGGTAATGAACTGTATGTTCCCACCATTTCATTATCCAGCAGGCGAATCAGTCGATACTGGCCAGAGCGGAAATCAAGCTGATAATCACTGACCGTTAACTTGTCTACATCTGTAATTTCAGCCTGAACCAGAGTATCCCCCCGATTAAGACTCATAGGCATGACAACGGGTGTATGTTTATCACTTTCATAAAAGAAGTTGTTGCCTAACTCGTTATTAAGATCCATTCCTCGACGATGCTGTTCATTGAAGCTTTTGGCAATACCGATAGCAATACGACCAAGTTCATTTTGTGTACTATCAAGAACACCTTTTCTGAATTCAAGCAGGCCTCCCAGCTTACCTCCAGTTAGAAAGCGAGTAATCAGTGCTTCTGCCCCACCTTCACTTTTGAATGCTATTTCAACTTCTCCAGGATCAGAACGACTATTACGTGCAACCAGGTTTGCTGCATTATTACCAATAACCAGTGCCTGACCATTACCAACAAATACATTCATACGCCCATCTTCCTGTTCGGATGTACGTACAGACACCATTGTCGATAAATGTGCAATAAGACGATCTCGTTGATCTAGTAGATCACTGGGGCTCCCACCGCCAATTTCTCGTGCTTTAATAATCGTATCATTGAGTTTGGCAATGGAATGTGATGCTTGATTAATTTCTCCCACAATTGCATGAATATCCTTATTTACACCCTTCCGCATATTGTTCATACGATCATCAAGATATTCAAACCGTTGTGCTAGTGACTTTGATTCACTTAACAAAACCTGACGCGTTGAGGCTGAGGCGGGATCATCGGCAACACCATTTACAGCGGCAAAAAAACTTTGCAAGGCCGGAGCCAAACCAGCATTAGGATCTGACAACAGGTTATCCACCTGGCTGGTGTAATTGTGGTTAACGTTTAAAGAATTACTTAAAGAATTATTTTCCCAGACTTCACCCGTCACAAAACTGTTATAAACCCGCTCAACATCATTAACAATAACACCAGTACCAATTGCACCATTTGAACGGGGTTGAGGCGTACGCGCAGACATATCAACACGTTGGCGGGAATAGCCTTCTGTATTAGCATTAGCAATGTTATGCCCGGTTGTTGACAGGTTACGTTGCGCGGCTATTAAGCCAGATACACTGACTCCGAGGAGATCACCAGACATGCTGAGCCTCCTGTATTAGTGATAACAACTGGTTTTGATCCCTAACCCACATTGCTGGCATCCCTACTGGTATCTCTGGTAGAAAATGACTCACTATTCTGCACGAGTGGTCGTTGCATGATATTTATAATCTTGTCTGCATAGTTTGGATCAGTGGCATATCCAGCGTTCTGTAATTCCTGAATATAAGCCTCAGCATCATAAGACTGGTTTAAAGCTTCCTGATAGCGTGGGCGTGAGCGAATAAAATCAACATAGTCGTTAAAACTATCGGCATAAGAACTGTAGGAACGAAAGGCCGCTCGTTCACGCTGAGCAATCCCGCCACGATATTCAAGGGTGTTAATCGCAACCCGATCACCATCCCAACCCGTGTTCGCTTTGATATTAAACAGGTTATAACTACTCGAACCATCTGTATGCTGATTAATATGTTTACCCCAGCCGGTTTCAAGAGCAGCCTGGGCCAGTAATACATCGGTACTCACTCCCAGTTTCTCGGCTGCCTTTTCGGCATAAGGCCGTAATGAAGTGACAAACTCAACCGGATCATTGAAGCGAGCTGGCAATACTTCAGTCGTTGCGGGTTTATCCAGTGTCTTTTTGGAGGAAATAGAAATCACACTTAAGTCTGGCATCTTAAGCTCAGGCTTATCTAATTTTGAAACAGACTCATCGTTTGCCGTCGAAATATTTTTATTCCAGTAGTTAGCCATAGAGAAAGCACTCGGCTTGCTAACGGCTTCTGATTGCTCAGAATTATCAGGCACTTTGATTGTGGATTCAGGACTCTGGTCAGGCTTGTCCTGTAAAGAATGAATGCTGCCACGCAATTGACGTTCTAATGCATCGGCTAGCCCCATACCCTGCCCTTTGGACAGGTTTAGAGTTAGCTGTTTATCAAACATGTCCTGATAAAACTCACCTTGATCGCTATCGAACAGAGGATTACCAAAACTCGCATCACGCATACTCTTCAGAGCCATTTGCATAAACAGGGCTTCAAACTGCTGGGCTACCGCCTTGAGTCCCTCCTCAGGGTTCTCTTTTGCCTGATGCCTGAGTCGGGCCAGACTGTTCAGGTCGGTATAAACATCCTGATGAGAAGGCAACATTGAGGTAATTTGGCTTTGCATACGAGGGCAAATGCATATTCCGTGCCGTTTTATTAAATGACCATTAATTCGGCACGCAGGGCACCAACGGCCTTAAGTGCTTCAAGAATAGCTACCAGATCACTGGGACCTGCTCCGACTTCATTCACAGCACGAACAATTTCGTTCAGAGAGACACCGGGATCGAAGACAAACATGCGGTTAGCTTCTTCCTCGACGGCAATATTTGTCCGCGGAACCACAACCGTTTCCCCTCCTGATAAGGGTGCTGGCTGGCTTATCCTGGGATCCTGAGTAATGGTGACCGTCAGGCTGCCATGAGAAACAGCGGCCGGTAAGACATGTACATATTTACCAATAACAATAGTGCCGGTGCGAGAATTAATGATCACACGGGCCGGACCTTCAGCCGGTGTCATGGTCAGGTTTTCCAGCATGGAAATAAAGGCGACTCGTTGTGAAGCATCTACTGGCGCACTGACACCTACCGAACCTGAGTCAATACTATGTGCGGTGCCTGGACCAATAGAGGTATTAATCGCATCGACCAGTCGTTTGGCCGTGGTAAAGTCTGGCTGATTAAGATTCAGCACCATTTCTTTTTGTGTACCAAAGGGCGTATCCACTGTTCGTTCAATAATGGCACCATTGGGAATTCGCCCGGCACTGGGAATGTTCTCGGTAATACTTGAACCATCTGAACCCTGTGCACCAAAACCACTGACAATGACATTACCCTGTGCAACCGCATAGACCTGATTATCTGCACCACGTAATGGTGCCATTAACAATGTCCCCCCACGTAAACTGGAGGCATCACCAATTGAGGAAACGGTTATATCAATCGTTTTACCTTCCTTTGAAAACGGAGGCATTTCAGCGTGGATCATAACGGCCGCTACATTATCTGGCTTAATGTTCATGTCCGCAGGGATAGTGACACCCAGCCGTGACAACATGTTGCGAACACTTTGTGCGGTCATATTCCGGCCGCCGGTTCCATCACCTGAACCATTCAGTCCCACAACAATACCGTAACCAAGCAGTGGATTACTTCTCACCCCAGCGACTTTGGCCACATCTTTCACACGATCAGCATGTGCGGCTCCAGAGCCCATGAATAACACGAGGATCAAACCAACGATGACGGTAAAACTGAATTCTTTTACTGATAACATGTTGAGCTCCATATATTCCTGTTCAATCGTTGCGTAGGTCGGGATATTAATAAGGCCAGGCTTTACTTTGAAAGAATTTAGCCAGCGGTCCAATACTATTTGCTGAATTCAATGAACCGGAACCTGCGTATGAAACAAATACGTTGGCAACACGTGTTGATAGCACGGTATTGTCTGGACGTATATCCAGTGGGCGTACGATGCCAGAGAAACGAATAAATTCTTCTGATTGATTCAGCGTTAATAATTTTTTACCTTTAACGAGCAAGTTACGATTGGGTAATACTTCAGCTACCGTCACGGTAATCATGCCATTAAAGCTACTATTCATACTGGTCGTTCCCTGCCCGGAAAACTCACGCCCGGCTTCAAGGTTATTCTCCAGTATTTCAACCCCTTCCTTACTGGTGATCTTCTGGCCTGCTAATGTTGGCCCCGGCATTTCGACCGTCTGATCTTTTGAAGTATTGGTATTGGATGCTGAACTGGCATTGGTACTTTCTGTTAACTTGATTGTTAATATGTCGCCAACAGAATGAGCGGTTACATCCTGAAACCATCCAACCTGCATACCAGTCTGATAAATAGAACCATTGTCTTTACGTGGCATACTCGACAGACGTGGAGAAGATGGTTCAAATGCGGTGTCTTTCTTTGTAAAACTGATACCACAGCCCTGCTGCAGAACGATAGAAATTGCAAACAGAGTATAAATAATAGCTTTATATATATTCATCTTACAGTCCTGTCATTACAGGTTATTATTAACATACTGCAACATTTGATCGGCTGTTGATATTGCCTTGGAATTCATCTCATAAGCCCGTTGGGTTTCGATCATATTGACCAGTTCTTCAACCACATTAACATTCGATGTTTCCAATGCCCCTTGCACAACCGCGCCTCGGCTTTGAGAATCTGGATTACCTACACGTGCCGAACCGCTGGCCTTGGTTTCAACAAACAGGTTTTCACCAACAGGTTGTAAACCTGCTCGGTTAACAAAGTCAGCTAGTTGAATATTACCCACTTGAGCAGGTATAGAGTTACCGGGTTGTAACACAGAGACGACACCGTCACGTCCAACCGTGATACTTAGTGCATTGTCTGGAATAATAATACTGGGTTCTACGCGATAGCCGGACGAAGTCACCAGCTCACCCGAAGAGTTCACCTGGAATTCACCATTACGTGAATACGCAATGTTGCCATTTGGCTGCATGATCTGGAAATAACCTTTGCCCTGTATCGCCATATCCAGGGATTTATTGGTTTGTATAATACTGCCCTGTGTATGCAGTTTTTGTGTCGCTACCGTGCGCACACCGGTTCCTAGTGATAAGCCTGAAGGTAGTTCAGTATCCTGACTACTTTGACCACCAGCCTGACGTATGTTCTGATAAAGCAGATCTTCAAATACGCCACGTGCTTTTTTGAAACCGGTTGTATTGACGTTTGCCAGGTTATTACTGATAACCGACAGACGATCCTGTTGGGCTTCAAGTCCGGTTTTGGAAATCCATAAAGATCCGCTCATACTATCTACTCCACTCTACTTTATGCGTTTTTATCATGACAAACGCATAATTTGTGAGGTGCGTTCATCATTCTCTTCCGCCAGCTTCATCATTTTAGTTTGCACTTCAAACTGTCTGGCAATTTCAATCATATCTACCATCGCGGCAGCAGCATTAACATTGCTACTTTCAATCGCACCAGATATTAAAGTGATATCCGCATCGGCATCAGCCTCTTCATTGTTTTTTAAACGAAACAGGCCATCTTCACCTTTATATAATTCACTCAATTGAGGTCGTACTAACTTGATTCTTTCCACTTCCTGCATGGTGGTTGCATCACTACCATCAGGGATAATACTAATCGTGCCATCGACACCAATTTCCAGTTTGTTGAATGAAGGAATACTGACAGGACCACCTTCACCCATGACAGGATGACCTGAACCAGTAACCAGTTGACCCAGCGTTGTTACTTTTAGATCTCCTGCACGTGTATAGGCTTCTTTACCATCAAGTCCCTGTACTGCAAGAAAACCATCACCGGTTACGGCAACATCCAGTTCTCGGCCTGTTGTAATTAATGCGCCACCAGAAAAGTCCGTACCTGGTTTTTCAGTCATTGCATACACGCGTGTTGGATGGCCTTCACCAAACAAAGGCATACTGCGCATAGACGCAAAATCAGATCGAAAACCTGTGGTTCCAATATTGGCAATATTATTGGAAGTAACAGCGAGTGCCTGCATATTCTGCTTGGCACCACTCATAGCAACATACAGCAAGCGATCCATATCAATTTACCTGTTTAATAATTAACGTATGTTAATAATGGTTTGTGTGACTGTATCTGCCGTTGAAATCACCTGCGCATTGGCCTGGAAGTTTCGTTGCGCTTCAATCATATTAACGAGCTGCCCGGTTAAATCTACATTCGATCCTTCCAGTGCCCCTGACTGAAGCACACCCAGACTACCCGAACCCGGCGTACCCACCAGAGCCGACCCCGATGCAAAACTCTCCGCCCAGGAGGTTTCACCTAACTGGCGTAAACCCTGTGCATTAGCAAAGTCGGCCATACTTACCTGCCCCAGAACTCTGGACTGACCATTACTATAGCGAGCTTTAATAATCCCGGTCTCATCAATATCGAAACCACTCAGGCGACCCGAGGTATAACCATTCTGCGTTAAAGCACTTACATTAAAGCGACTACCAAACTGCGTAGTCGGTGTGTCAGAAAGCATATCAATAGTAAGATTTAAAGGTTCTGCTCCGGTTGTCAGCTGGATATTCTGGTAACTGATAGTGCCGGGAGGAACAGGTGCACCGTTAATACTGGTAAGAGCGCCTGAACCATCAAAAGCTAACGCATCCGATGTATACGGTGGTGCAGTCCCACCTTTGGCATCCTTACCATCTACAAACATATGGGTTTCCCACATATTTGGTTGATCAGACTTAACGTAATACATAGTCGCTAGATGGGAGCTACCCAGAGAATCATAGACCGTTAATGAGGTTGAATGATTAAATGAGTTAGGCACCTCGGGATCAAAAGGAACCGATGTTGGTCTTGTTTGTGAACTATCCAGGTTTACACCTACACTTAATGAAGATGTTGGATTTGGATTAATATTGGAATTATCCAGTTTTAACGGACCAACAGCACCAGTAACATTTCCACTTTCATCTGCATTATTTACAATTAGCCTGTTGCCCACATTGTTAACAACATTACCTTCCCTGTCGACCTGAAAGGAGCCTGCACGACTGTATACGCGAGAGCCATTATCTTCCATGATAAAAAAGCCTTTACCATTAATTGCCAGGTCAAGTTTGTTATCCGTAAACTGGATATTACCCTGACCAAATTCCTGTTTAACGGAGGATAAGCGTACACCGGCACCAATTGAATTGGCTCCTGAGCCATCGGTTGCCGCATAGACATCGGCAAACTCGGCTCGGGACTGTTTAAAACCGGTTGTACTTGAATTAGCCACGTTGTTACCAATGACTTTTAAATCTTCTGCAGCGGCGTTAATACCACTAAGTGCTGAACGGAAAGGCATCTTTTATTCCTCCATCATGTTCAAAAAATTTGTTTAACGTTACTCATTTTCGTTGCACCGCCCTGTGCAAGATTCAGTGTCATCCCCTGACTATTTGCGCCAAGTGAAACACTTTCAACTGAGTCAATAACCATAGTAGGTGCAGCCTGTTTCTTTCCATCAACGATCATTTCAGCTTTCACCCGATAATTCCCGGCATCCATGCGCGAGGACTCATTTACCTCGCCTTCTTCATTTGTAATACGCTTCTTTCCATCCCATTTAAAATCAACAATACCTTGCTGCTGACTTCCCATATTAATGGTATCTACCAGTTGTCCCTGTGAATCCATGATCTGAATACTTAACTCTGCTGTACTACCCGGGAGATTAATGGCGCCTTTTAACTCGCCAACATCGGGTAATTTGGCAGTATCACCAGGGATTAATACTTTCCTTCCTACCATGCTTGAAGCCTGTAAAGCATGACTGGACTTTAATGAGTCAGAAAGTGAGGCAAAGGAATCCTTAATATCTTTCAGTCCACTTACTGCACTGAACTGGGCCATTTGACTTAAGAACTCACCATCTTCCATGGGTTTAAATGGATCCTGACTGTTCATTTGAGTCAGCATGAGCTTCATAAAGTCTTCCTGACCCAGCTTCGCCTGCGCTTGCGGTCCTTCTTTGGGTTTAGTCAGCCCCAGACTTTCAAAAGACGTTAACTTTGATTTATCAACACTATCCATTTTTAATTCCTTACTGTCCTAATGACAGCGTACGCATCATCATCTGTTTTGCTGTATTCATTACTTCAACATTGGTTTGATAAGAACGTGAAGCCGAGATCATGTTTGCCATTTCCTCAACCACATTTACATTCGGCATATAAACATAGCCTTCTTCATTAGCGAGGGGGTGTCCTGGATTGTATTCACTCTGTAAAGGAGCCTTACTCTCTACCACGCCCATAACCCGAACACCGACAACACCTTCATCATCACCGAACTCATTCATGATAGGTGCAAACACAGCCTGTCTTGCTCGATAGGTTTCACCCGTGCTACTACTGGCACTATTCGCATTGGCCAGATTACTGGAGGTTGTATTCAGACGTACAGTTTGTGCATGTAATGCCGTGCCAGCCGTATCAAATAAATTAAACAAAGACATAATTATTCTCCCTTGATCGCTGTCAGTATGCCGTTTAATCGGCCATTAACGACTCGGAGACTCATCATGTAACGCATTGCATTTTCTGAGAACTCTGCCATTTCAACCTGTGATTCAACACTATTCCCATCCAGAGAGGCCTGCATTGGTACGCGGTACATCATTTCCGCGCCAAACACATATCCTTCCGGCTCAATATGTTTTGAGTTGGTAATACGCATTGAGGAGGATGGGATACTCCTGTCACCAGCAGAGGCAAGGACAGATTTGAAATCAATATCCTGGGCCTTATACCCTGGAGTATCAGCATTGGCCAGATTTGCACCCAGGATCTGGGCACGACGTGCCTGCATGTTCAATGCGGTTTCATGTGGACCAAGAATATTTTCAAAATTTAAAGGCATTAGCGTTACTCTTAATTTGCCGTTGTCATTACACGACTTGTAAGTTGCAACTGCTGTGCCAGTTTTTTTATTATATATTTTTCAGTAAGTTAGTTGTGTGAGAGGTACTTTCTACAGAATTAAACGGCAAGCCCAGGCCGAAAGCGGCAACTCCTGTCTTCACCGCTAAAGAACAAAAGAAAACCGCCCTGAGGCGGTTTTTTCGATTAGTAGGTATAAACCAGAAGAAAGCTAAATATAATTCTTCCAGTCTTCCTTCAGGCGATAGACCACCCCTTCAGGAAACCGCACCATTTCATAGGCCTTGCAATACCCTGTTGGGGATTCCGAGCCACCTAAAAATAAATAGCCTCCCGGTTTAAGGATTTGAGCCATACGACTGAGGATGTCTGTTTTCATTTCGGATGAAAAGTAAATCAGAACATTTCGACAAAAAATAATATCGAACTTGCCCAGACTCGTATAGTTATTCATTAAGTTCAGCTCGGTAAAACGGATACCCATTTTAACTTCTGGTTTTACTGTCCAGCCACCATCTTTATTGTCTGTGAAAAATTTAGTTTTACGCTCATCGGTCAGACCACGCACAATACTGAGTTCATCGTATTTTCCATCTCGCGCAGCTTTTACCACTGTGGGTGAAATATCTGTTCCTACAATCTCCAGACGTCCAGGAAATGCGCCGGGGTTTTTCTGCTTATGTTCCTGCATAGTCATACTGATGGAGTAGGCTTCCTGCCCGGTAGAACTTGCCGCTGACCAGATACGCAGCGGATTAACTTTTTCTTTGGCAAATTCCGGCAATAAAGATTTGGTCAGCATTTCAAATGGATAGCGATCACGAAACCAGCTGGTTTCGTTAGTGGTCATCGCATCAATAACTCGTTCTTTCAAACGAAGATTGCTGCCTTTTTTTAGATCGGCGAGCATATCTGCCAGGCCGGGGTAAGATAATTCTTCTGAAAGGCGATTAAGGCGACTGGTTACCAGGTAGTGTTTATTTTCACCCAGAACAATACCACAGGCATCCTCCAGCATATGGCGGAATGTATCATAATCAGCGTTAGAAAGTTTTAACTGGGACACGCGAGTGTTTTATTCCTTATACATTATTAGTATATAGATATCTTAATTTTTTTATTACTAATGCAGAATTATAAATAAAGCGGAGTAAAAACTACTCAGCCACAATATTAAGATTCAGACATATTTGTTCTGGTATTACCTGTTTATTACTCGCTAATCACACCTTTATCAATTAATAAGTTTCTGACTGAGCTTGCCAGTTCTTCTGCATGAAATTTTGGAACAAATTTATCTGCACCCACTTTATTAACCATCGTTTCATTAAAAGATCCGCTTAATGAGGTGTGTAGTAATACTGGAAGCGCTTTTAATTTTTCATTCTTGCGTACTTCAGTGGTTAATGTATAACCATCCATTTCCGGCATTTCCACATCTGAAATAACGGCATCAATTTCTGTTTTAACATCTTCATTATCTGCGGCGAGCTGTTCTAATTTATCTAAACCATCACGACCATTGACAGCCAGAACACATTCCATACCTAGTTGTTCCAGAGTGCGCTTGATCTGGTTTCTCGCCACACTGGAGTCATCGACGACCAGTAACCGAACAGGCCGTTCCTGCTGGCCTTCTACTGCAGCATTATCACCAACATCATAATGTACACCCACAAGCTCAGCTAGAATTTTTTCTACATCAATAATCTCAACCAGCTCATTCTCCACTTCAGTTACAGCGGTCATATAATTATTTTTGCCCAGGCCTTTTGGTGGAGTCTTAATATCTTCCCATTTCATATTCACAATACGATCAACTGAATCCACAAGAAAACCCTGAATCGAACGATTGTATTCAGTCACAATGACAAAGGCTTCATTGATATCTTTCTGTCTTGTTTTACCAATGGCCTGCGCCAAATCCAGGATTGATATTGTTTTGCCGCGCATATGACTAATGCCAACAACCATTGGGCTAGCATTCGCCATTCGGGTCAATGGTGGGCACTGGATCACTTCCTGCACTTTAAAAACGTTAATACCAAAGCGTTGATTTCCACCTAATGAAAACAACAATAATTCAAGCCGGTTCTCACCAACCAGTTTTGTTCTTTGATCTACGCCTTCCAGAACACCAGCCATAGCACACCCCTATTATTAATTCCCAATATATTTAATTGCATGAATAATATCGGCTTGTCAGTGTTTTACTTAAGGATTCTTCTAATTCCCTTTTGGTTTTCTTACATTTAGTCAGGATAGCCATGTGTCAAATTTTCATGGCATATCAATTGCATCATTACTTTGTACAGAATCCATTCAAGCAGACAGGATATGAGAGTATTCATTTATTTCAACAGCTTAGAGTTAATATGTTTTTTATAGCCCACAAACAGACTGTCAAAATTTTGTCCTTTTCAAAAGGAAAGAATACTAAGTTATTGATAATCAATGCTGTTTTTGGCTTATTCCTGATCCTGCTACTCTTCGCCAGCCAATCGGTACAGGCTCGAGAAATTGAGTCTATTCAGCATATTCGTGAAAGTGTTCAAAATTATATGGAACAGAATTTTAAACAGAATCCGAATATTCACTATGAAATTGGTTATCTTGATCAACGCCTGAAATTAGACAAGTGCCAGACAAATCTGGATATTTCTCAATCTGAAAGCGTTCGACAAACGGGTAATACCAGCCTGGTCGTTCGTTGCATGGCGAAGAAAACCTGGAAGATTCATGTCCCTGTCAAAATCAAACATTTTGCAAAAGTACTGGTCAGTAAACGTACTTTGGCGAGGGGCCATATTGTGAACAACTCGGATGTAGAAGAACTACGCGTTGACATAACCCGACTCAATAATGGCTATTTCACCAGTATCGATGATGTAAAGGGGCTGGCCCTCAAACGCAGTCTCCGTGAAGGCCGTATTCTTACCAATGGCATGCTTGAGCAGCAACGGCTAATTAAACGTGGTGAATTGGTGACCATTTTGGCAAAGACCGGTAATCTTTCAATCCGCATGAAGGGTACCGCCCTGATGGATGGCCGTGCTGGTGAGCTGATCCGAGTGAAAAATCGTAATAGCAAACGGGAAATCCAGGCGATTGTTGTTTCATCCGGTACAGTTAAGGTAAGTATGTGATTATTATACTAATTTACATGTGACCCTAAAGTTTTAGAAATCAGGGTCGCTAAAGCAAATAGTGATCTAGTATATAGATCCAGGAGTAGTTAAATGGCAAACGATATTACCAGTATCAATACATCAAAGGCGCAGCAGGCAAGCTCACGTCAGACGCAGCGTTCATCAGACGCTAACTCAGACAGCGGATCTCGCACAGAGAACCGAAGCGCCAGCGCGGGTGCCGATAAGGTCAGCCTGACCAATACGGCTGCACGTCTGAAAGATATTGAACAACGCCTTGCCAACCAAACCGGAGTTGATGAAAAACGTGTTAACGCAATGCGTGCAGCGATAGACAACGACCGCTATGAAGTGGATGCCGATCGTGTTGCGGGCAAAATGATCAACTTCGAAAACTCACTTCGTCCCTGAGCCATCCCTCTGTCATGGCAGAACCTGCACTCAAGTCCATACTGAGTAATATTACTCACTCCCTGCAAAAGCTGGAACAAACTCTGGCGGATGAATTTACGGCGCTCAGCAATGACGATTTTGAGCAAATTCAGCAAACTGCCCAGGATAAAAACACAGTATTTGAAACCCTGGAAAAACTCGAACAACAACGCCAGCAGCACCTGGCTGATGCCGGTCTGGATTTAAATAGCACGGGTGTCATGGCCTACCTGGATCGCCAGACGGCAAACATCAAAAGTGAAATGAGCCAATCCTGGGAACAAATTGAAGTATTAACCCAACATTGCCGTCAGCAAAATGCCGTCAACGGCATTATTCTTGAGAAAAACCGCCGTCGTATCGAAAAAGCCCTGTCCATATTAAAAGGCCAGATTACCGATACCCATGCCACCTACAGCGCAAATGGCAAAGCAACATCGACACAAACTTCTCATACCTTCGCCAAAGCCTAAACTTATCTTATCTTCCCTGCTCTACTAACTGGCGGCAGAATATTGCCAATGTTAGAATACCCGCTCACAGCACGTTCTATACGTGTTACTTGTAAGACTCGAAACCATGAGAAGTACTAATTTCATGTTCGAACATCGAGTACTCTGCCCCGGTAGCTCAGCTGGATAGAGCAATCCCCTCCTAAGGGATAGGTCGGACGTTCGAATCGTCTCCGGGGCGCCATTTACCCAAACAGCACATTCATCCTGCACTCTGGTACTGCGCCAATTACAGCATAGCGATTCGAACGGCCGACGGATCATAATAAGCGTTCGACAAACCGGCGAAACCGGTTTGAACATCGGAGTCATATGTATGGACGACGATGACCCACAGGGTGAGGGCCACAGGCCCGAATAATCTCTCCGGGGCACCATTTTATTCTCCTGAAGAGAAGCATCAAATATCTACTTGATGTAAACAATCAGCGATTTGAGTATCCAATTATTTAACAGCATTTTTATTATGAGTAATTTGATAACTGGTTCAACTTATTTTTTATAATAAATGTGCTATACATAGCTAAGCAGGAATTTCTGGGGAACAGATTGCCTCTGCTGTGCTTACCTTAACTAAAAAATTTATATAAGGAATTTCTTATGAGAAAAATTATTTTCGCTTCAATCGTTTCTGCCATGGCCTTCACTAATGCTCAAGCTGCAAACAACAACGCAGGTTGTGGTTGGGGAGCGATGGTATTTGATGGTAAGACAGACAAAACATCACAGGTTCTGGCTGCGACCACTAATGGTACTTTCGGTAACCAGACTTTTGGTATTTCATCTAATACTGCGGGTTGTGCTAAAGACGGTGTAGTGAAATCCTATGCTGCAGTATCCACTTACATGACTGCCAACATTGACAAAGTCGCACATGACATGGCTGTTGGTCAGGGTGAATCTATCGATACACTCGCCAGTCTGATGGGAATGGAAGATTCTCATAAAGCTCGTTTCTTTGAAACTGCTAAAACGAACTTCGATCGCATCTTTAATAGTGAATCTTCTACCAGTGATGAAGTACTAAACTCTCTGGCAGCTGTGATGGCTGAAGACAAAGTACTAGCGCAGTACACTATCTAAGGTATAATACTTTTCAAGCAAGCCCGGCTGCTTCTCCAGCGACAGGAAAAGCAGCCGGGCTTTTTTAATGTCCGAAGAAAACAATATAAACTCTGATGATATTTCGCTGGCTATTCATAAGTCTAATTTTATCCTCACCCTGTTCCGCTATTGCCTCTGATCACTCAAGCGATTTGATCGAAAAAGCTCAGCAACTAAGACTTGCGAGTGACCCACAATGGTTAAAACTTCTCCATTATTATCCCAATATGTTTGGCACTGGTGTCACAAGTCAGGCTGATGATCCCCGTTTCTTTAATGCAAAAGATGGTAAAACTAATCCACAGACCGAATTAACGGAAACTATTCGTCAATTTTTTTCTATCGTAGATAAAGAAAATCCTGAACAACATCCTCAATGTCGGTTTCCGGCAAGATTCCGTTGGTTAGATTCTCAGTTATCCTTTGATAAACACCAAGTACCTTCTCTTACCTGTTTAAAATTCAAGAACTGGATAAAAGATATTAAGCCACATCGGGCAACTCTGGTTTTTCCTGCTGCGTATATCAACAACCCATCCACCATGTTTGGACATACCTTTATTCGTATTGATCCACCCGGTAAAAACATCTCACCACTGACGTCTTATGCAATAAGTTATGCTGCCGCAAGTACTGAGTTTACAGGCCCGCTGTTCGCTATAAAAAGCCTTGCTGGTGGTCAGGCTGGATATTTTTCTATTCAACCTTATTATGAAAAAGTTAATGAATATAGTGAACTGGAAAATCGGGATATCTGGGAGTATGACCTTAATTTAACACCAGACGAAATTCATAACATGCTGGCCCACTTGTGGGAATTACAGCAAATTCGTTTTGATTATTACTTCCTTGATGAAAACTGTTCCTATCAATTACTGGGCTTACTGGATGTCGCGCGTTCTGATCTGAATCTTATTGCACAATTCCCTTATGATGTTATTCCGATAGATACCGTACGATCCATTCTCAATGCACCAAACATACTGGGACAGGTTCATTACCGTCCATCCAGTCGCTCAAATCTGTCCTACCAGCTTGCCAAAACTAGCGAGCAAGAACACCAGCTTGTTCATGATCTGGCCTTTGGTCGTGCTGACACCGATGACGCTGTGCTTAATGAATTAACAGCAGAACGCCGCGCCTATGTATTGTCTCTTGCCCATGAATATCTTCAATATAAATACCGCCGTCGCATTATTCCTCGCACAGACAGTGCTCCGCGATCACTGTCCCTGCTGAAAGCACGAAGTGAGGTTGACCTGACGGTTCCATTACCGCCAGCACCTCAACCTGAAACCCGACCCGATCAAGGACATTATTCTGCTCGAATGATTTATGGTATTGGCAGGAATAGTGATCATAATTATGCTGAACTTACCTGGCGCCCGGCCTATCATGATTTACTTGATAATGATGAAGGACATGTTTCCGGGGCTCAGATTAACTTTCTTGAAACCCAAATTCGTTTTGATGACAAAAATCATAAACTACAACTTGAACAACTGACCTTAATTGATATTTATTCTGTCACACCTCACACTAGAGACTTTAGTGCTTTATCATGGAAATTTGATACTGGCTTCGAACGAGTACATCTAGACAATAGTCAGAAACGTAAACTTGCCTATACTTTAAATACAGGTGCAGGACGTACCTGGTCGATATCGGAAAAGATGCGAGTCTTTGCCCTTGCTGAAGGATCCGCACTGTTACATCGTCGTCTGGATAATAACCTGGCCTTAGGTGCAGGTCCGGCTTTGGGGTTACTCTGGCAGGTACAACCAGGTTGGAAAATATGGCTAAATAGCCACTATCAGCGTTATGGAATTAACCTGCATTTAACCTACATTGAACACAATTTGAGCCAGAGCTTTAAAATTGATAAAAACAGTGCTCTGCGTCTTGAACTTAAGCGACAGGGTATAGAAAAACACTTACAGAATGATGTTATGTTGAACTTTCACTGGTACTACTAATGCGAAAAACCGGCTATCTTCGAACTATATTGTTCTCCATAGCCATAAGCTCAGCTATCATTTTACTCAGTGGCTGTACCCACCTTATTTTCTATCCTGAACGCCAACACTATCTCACTCCCGAACAAGTCGGTATCGTCGCGAACGATGTTTATTTTAAAACTACTGATGGGTTGCGACTACATGGCTGGTTTTTACCCGCAAAAACCAAAATCACAAAAGGCACAGTACTTTTTGCTCACGGCAATGCACAGAATATCAGCACCCATGTTGCCAGCGTTTTCTGGCTACCTGATTATGGCTATAACGTGTTTCTGTTTGATTATCGTGGCTATGGTTATTCCGAAGGTGAAACAGAACTGGAGAATTTACAACTCGACTTTAATGCGGCTCTGGATCACTTATTTAATATGCCCAATATTGATCCAGATAATATTCTTATTTTTGGCCAAAGCCTTGGTGCAGCCGTTGCGATACATGGTACGGCCTATCATCCACAACGAAAAAAACTACGAGGCATTATTACTGAAGGAGCATTTGACAGTTATCGCCATATTGCCCAGGAAGCCCTGGATAGTTTCTGGCTAACCTGGCCATTGCAGTGGCTATTATCTTATACAATTAGTGACTGCTGCCGCCCAATTGATGCAGCTCCTTTTATTAGCCCTTTGCCATTACTCATCATCCATAGTAAGCATGATGAAATCATTCCTGTTCATCATGCTTATGATATCTATGAGCGAGCGAAAGAACCAAAGTCACTTTGGATTTATGAGGGTTACCGCCACATCCAGATTTTCACTATAAATAAAAACCGTGAGCGTCTTGTTTCCTATATAGATCAATTATTATCCAATTCAGAGAAAATGAAATAAGCATTCTTATAGGTCCTTATGTGCCCCATCACAAAACGGTTTGTTACCTGACTGCTTACAGCCACACAAGTAAACCTTTTCTGTTTTCTCTGCTTTAAATGCTACAGGTTCCATCCCGGATACTTTATGCGAACCATCACAAAATGGCTGGGTCTTACTGTGACCACAGGCACACCAGTAATAGGTTTTACCTTCTTCCACTTCTACAGCGTAGGGGCCTTTCTGGGTCATTAATGGTTCGCTCATATTTATTTCCTCAATTATTATTTAATTAAATTACGTTGATGGGCTTCGTTAAAATTAATATCCAGTCCCCTGGGTACAATCTCCATTGGATTGATAGATGTATGACTAGCAAAATAATGATACTTGATGTGATCCATATTAACCGTCTCAGCTATGCCGGGATACTAATACAATTAAGAAGCTTATCGCCTTATTAAATAATAGTAGTGAATATATAAAATAAAAGATTGAATATTTTGTACGCAGGCACAAAAAAGGGAGCTTAATGCTCCCTCTTTCACGTGGACACTATGTCATAAGCCCAGGGGGTTATCAGGATCAATACCTTCCATAAATGGAATACGTCGATCATCATGGGTGACTCTGTATATTAAACCCATCCAGTTTCCAACCACTTCAACAGCTGTATCATGCCAGGTGTTGTCTAATCGGTTCGAAACCAGTTGTTCAGGAAACGCTGGTAAACCAAGCCCAGTCTTACGAGCCATCCTGGCTATTTGCTTATATTCATTCAATATTGCTTTTTCGTACACGCCGAAATAATTATCTGGATAAACTGGATATTCATCACGCTCTTCCTGAATAAATAAGCTGACTTCACGTTTGTATTCTTTCAGCAAAGAAATGGTGTCATATTCAGGATGCCCCTGAAAAAAAACTACTCGCAATCCGTCCTCACTGGTCGCGAGGTGAACTCCAATCTCACTTTCAACCAGTACATGTAAACCGGCTTCAGTAAATTGTTCTCGACTCACTCTGTTCCAACGAGAATGCGGAACATCGAAGCGGGTATTAATATCATTTACCAGTGGGTGTTGCTGTTCAACGACATTATGAGGAAATACGCCCCAGGTTTTATCGGCCTGTTTGACTCGTTTCTGCTTATAACGAAACTGCATGACGGCATGTGTTGCGAGACAGGAACATAGAGTCGAGGTTACATTTTCCAGCGACCAGTCAATAACTTCAATTAAAGGATCCCAGAATATTTGTTCCGATAGATTCTCACCGGCGACATTCGCACCCGTGACAATCAGGGCATCCAGTCCTTCTTCTCTGATCTTATCAAAGGGTTCGTAATACTGATCGATATGCGCCTGAGCTTCCTTGCCTCTTGGTAATTCTGGCAGAGTAAACGGGTGCACATAAAATTGTGCTATCGGATTACTTTCTCCAACTAATCGGAAGAATTGACGTTCAGTTGCAGCCAGTGCTGCATCTGGCATCATATTCAATAAACCCACGTGCAATTCACGGATGTCCTGATGCAGGGCAAAGTCCGGGGCCAGTACCCGTATTCCTTCCTCTCGCAGACGTTCAAACGTCGGTAAACTGTTATGTGCAACCAGTGGCATGCTTATTCCTGTTATTTTTTACGTGCAATCGCGGTTTCAAGTAACGCGATAAAATCTTTCTCGTCCCGAACTTGCGACACTTCCTGTGACGTCACCGTATAACCATGTGGTTTTGCTATCGCCTCATAGCGTGGAATACGTGAATGGAACAGGCGAGGGAAAACCCACCGAGTAAACTCATCTGGATTAATTTGTGCCGCATACTCCAGCTTATTGTCCTTCAGATAAGTACTCAACTGTTCCTTCAAAAATTCAGGTCGGTAATAAAGTGGCTTAGGATCACTCTGTGCACGTTTAATCAACTTATCTTCTTCTTCCTGATCCGTTACCTGTATATATAGAATAAGCGTATGTTTGACCAGCAGGTCGATAACCGCAGGATCTTCCAGCTCACACAAGCTCCCGCCCACATCGTTGACAAAATTCTGGTAGCCATAGATTTCATCAGCCTTACGAATAAATTCAGGAACATCGTGCATTGCCGCAATTTCGCCCTCACGATACTTTGCCTGACGCTCAACAAAATCCTGTAATTCCACCCCACCAAGTTCAGGGTTGCCCAGTTTGCCGACAAAACTCAGGACTGGACCCAGATCATTCACCTTGATGTTGTTCTTTATGTAAATCCAGTCATTTCGGAGCAAGTCACGCAGAAATGGCACCTGCATTGCCTGCTGCTTAATCAGGTCAAGGATTGGCTCATCCAGATAGCGAGTGCCAATCCGATAATCGCCGGAGTAATGGAACCAGTTATGCTCCCGTAATAATGCCGATAAATAGGTTTTACCCACGCCCGACATTCCGAGCAGGGTCACTCTTCTATTCTTCCAGGCACGGAACTCATCAACTGTAAATTTCACGGAAAACTCCAAAATAGGCCGAAAGATGGATTATGCAGAATTCCCCCCCCTAACGACAAGCCCTAAGAGAAAAAAGGTACTATGCTATAAGCAGTTGATTAAAGAGGATTTACGATATGGCTGGTAAAGCACCACATTCCAGAAACCTGTTGAGCATTATTCAGGACATGTATTCCACAGTTGTCTGTACGATTCTAAATAATCGTATGCAGCGATATTGTATTCGCCATGGTCAAAAACACACTACCGATATTTCTTCCAGACTGTCAGAGCAAATTAAAGCTCTCACCGAACACCACAATAATGAAAAGAACGAGCCTCAAGTAAATAGCAGCGAACCCCATGCACACAACCAAAAACCCGGGGTAACGAATGCTAACTCTGGTATAGACAAAGGCAGGACAGTTAATACAAAAAAAGCGAATGAATTATCTCGGTATTTTAAAAAAAGAGGTAATAGTGCGACGTTGAATCCTGGTATAGAAGATACGCTGACCCACAGCGCATGGGAACACATCCATCTATCACTTCGACTGGCCAGGCAGGGAAATACAAAAAGTGCAAAAATGCATGCCGATATTGCTAATCATGCTTATAAGGAACTGGCACACTATATGACCGAAGAAAAATATAGTGAGCTAACCCAGGAAATTGAAAAAGAGCTAAATCAAGTTAGTCACAGTTAACTTAACAACTTCAACATATCAGCTTCACTAATTATCTCAACACCTAACTCCTGTGCTTTATCAGCTTTTGAACCTGGATTATCACCCACTACGACATAACTTGTTTTCTTAGACACACTACCCGCCACTTTTGCGCCTAATGCCTGTAATGCAGTCTTGGCGTCACTGCGAGACATTTCAGTTAATGTTCCAGTCAGTACAAAGGTTTTATCCTTAAGTGGGAGTTCATCTTCACTTTTTACTTCTATATCTGGCCAATGTACATTTTCCTGTTGTAGCTTTTTAATAACATCACGATTATGGGATTGAGAAAAAAATGTAGTGATACTATGTGCGACGATTGGGCCAATATCTGTCACCTGAAGTAAACTTTCCTCATCAGCCTGCATTAACTTTTCCAGGCTACCATAATGCATCGCCAGGGTTCGTGCTGTTGTTTCACCAACATTATGAATCCCTAAAGAAAAAATAAAACGTTCCAGCGTGGTTTGCTTACTTTTCTCCAAAGCATCTAACAGGTTCTGTGCTGACTTCTCAGCCATACGGTCAAGGGCAGAAACATCTTCAAGTTTCAAACTAAATAAATCAGCGACATCATGTATTAAATTAGCATCGACAAGTTGTTCAACTAGCTTGTCACCCAGGCCTTCAATATCCAGCGCTTTACGTGAGGAAAAATGTTTAATCGCTTCTTTTCGTTGTGCCTCACAGAACAAACCACCGGTACAAAAGGTTTTTGCATCACCTTCAATTCGTTCAGCTATTGAACCACAGACAGGACAGACACTGGGCATCTTGAATTTACCTGATTCACCCTGACGTTTTGATAACACCACACTGACAATCTGGGGAATCACATCACCAGCTCGTCGAACAATAACGGTATCACCAGGACGCACATCAAGACGTTCGATCTCATCCTGATTATGTAACGTCGCGTTACTGACAGTCACGCCACCAACCAAAACAGGTTCAAGTCGAGCTACCGGGGTTAAAGCTCCGGTACGCCCGACCTGAATATCAATGGCTTCAAGCACTGTCATTTCTTCCTGTGCCGGGAATTTATATGCAATGGCCCAACGCGGAGCACGTGAGACAAAACCCAACTCCTGCTGTTGTGAAAGACTGTTTACTTTAAAAACAACACCATCAATATCATAAGGAAGTTGATTGCGCTTATCCTGAATAGCCTGGTAGTAATCAATACAACCTTTACTTCCTTTTACTACCCTGTTTTCCGGGTTTAAGCGGATACCCCATTTCTGCAGTTGTTTCATAATCAGGCTATGCTTTTCTGCTAAGGCTCCACCACTAACCTCACCTACTCCATAACAATAAAAAGACAGCGGCCGAGTCGCCGTTATTTTTGAATCCAGTTGGCGTAAGGAACCGGCTGCAGCATTACGTGGATTGGCAAATAACCTGGCATTATTTTTCCTCTGGGTTTCATTCAACTGCTCGAACCCAGCTTTAGTCATAATGACTTCACCACGAACTTCCAGTACATCAGGATAACCTTTACCAATAAGCTTAAGAGGGATGGTTTCTATAGTACGAGCATTTTGGGTAACATCCTCCCCTGTCACACCATCACCACGTGTTGCAGCACGAACCAGGATCCCCTTCTCGTAACGTAAACTGATGGCCAGACCATCCAGTTTGGGTTCAACAGCATATTCAATACTGTCTGTATCCAGGGTTTCACGTGCACGCCGATCAAAGTCGACCACTTCCTGTTCTTCAAAGGCATTTCCCAATGACAACATCGGAACACTGTGTTTGACTTCATCAAATGCACTTAAAGGGATAGCACCTACACGTTGAGTAGGTGAATCAGATGTAACTAGATCTGGATGCTCGACTTCAAGGGATTCTAATTCACGTAGCAATCGATCATATTCACTATCTGTGACTTCCGGATCATCCAGAACATAATAGCGATAATTATGATAATTAATACTTTCGCGGAGTTTGTCGATTTTCTGTTTGACGTTCATTTTTATTGTTAGTGACAGAACAGCACTAAAAAGCAAACTGTCTGACAATAGAATATTTGTTATTTAATGACGATGAGCACGCACACGAGACATTTTCTGTTTGAATAACCAGGCTTCAATTCTTTCCTTGATATGTCCAATGGTTTGCATGGTCAATACGCTGCGTGTTTCATCACAGAGATCCCCCTGCAAATGTTCGGCAACAGCACGTCCACGCGACAACATAATTTCGAATGATTTACGGGCTTCCTGTGATCCAGGTAATTGCATAAATAATGACAGACCGGGAGTTTCAATGGACTCTATGATTTCCATTTCAAAAAAACCTGGCTCAACCGCGCTGGCAACACTACACACAGGTATCTTATCGCCTTCGTCTTCAAAGTAATGAAATATATTCATCTCGCCATGAATGAAACCACTGGTCAGCATGGCATCCAGAACATCCAGCCC
>JAPHRJ010000150.1 GCA_026196045.1 Gammaproteobacteria bacterium | reverse complement strand
CAGGCCGATCCCTCTATTTCTCGACAGGCACAGCATGCCTTTAATAAACAGGGGCTGGATTTTCGTTTTGGAACCCAGATCGATTCCTGTGAGATCAAAAAAGAACATGTCCTGCTCGGCTATAGCGAAAATAATCAGAAACGTCTGGAAAAATTCGACAAAGTACTGGTTGCCATTGGACGTGAAGCGAATACCACTGGACTGGTTGCCGATGACTGTCCATTACAGATAGACGACCACGGTGTGATTCTTGTTGATGAACACTGCCAGACCAATCTTGAAAATGTCTATGCAATTGGTGATGCCGTGCGTGGCCCTATGCTGGCCCATAAAAGCTCCGAAGAGGGCATTATGGTTGCAGAACTTATTGCGGGACATCACGCCTCTATCGACTACGAACACATTCCTTATATCATTTATACCAATCCGGAAATTGCCTGGTGTGGTCTAACCGAACCCCAACTTAAGAAACAGGATACTCCATATAAAACGGGTCTCTTTTCTTTTTCTGCAAATGGCCGCGCCCATGCTGGTGGTGAAACCACCGGGCTAGTCAAAGTTATTTCTGATGCTAAGTCAGATCGTATTCTAGGCGTACACATGCTTGGCCCGCATGTGTCTGAACTTATCCAGCAGGCTGTCATTGCAATGGAATTCAGGGCCAGTACCGAAGATCTGGCGCTATCTATGTTCGCTCACCCTACCTTAGGGGAAACTTTTCATGAAGCCGTACTGGATGTGGATGATCGCTCTATACATAAACTCAAGATAGGGTAATTTTTTTAAATCATTGCATCGCTGTTCACGCTTACAATTTAAATCCATATACTGTGAATTTAATAATCGAAATAGTTCTATGCTTGACTTAGTTTTTTGACACAACCTTGAACACCATCTGCATAATTTTTCGCAACACCTGTAGTTTCCTGAACAAGCCCAGAAATATTAACTTCCATAGGAATTCTATAACTAGAGATAATGTCTTAATATAATTAAGTATCAATATTGCGGCGGTATGGCTTAGTAGTAATCCTTAACGGAACTGTTTGATGGTGTAACTCAGACTGTTATTTTTAATGCTGGCAGCTAACCTGGGGTGAGCTTTAAGGTTGCCACGCAATGTAGAACTTGATGATGGAAATTTGGTGAATACACCAATTGCATTGTCATAAATAGACTTGCGTAACTGAAATACAGAAATAAACTTCTTCGCTAATGACTTATCGTTATAAGCGGCACTATTTTTTACTGCATTGTTGCCAATGAAATTCATGATCAGGATACCGTTGTTACTCATATTTTTTTCAAGTAATCCCATCCATTCCTTTGAGGGTTCCACTGCACGAACTGGCTCACCATTTTTTTCACCAAATAGATCCTCAACAATTAAATCAAAGGGTTTCCCCTTATAGTGTTTCAACCACGCAACTGCATCATTTTCGTATAATGAAGCAATTTTTTTATTAAGGCCAAAGAAACGCTTAGCCACTTGCAAATGAACAGGATTTAATTCAACGCCAATAATTTCTTTTGGATTTAAAAAATATTTGAACTGGTGAATAACGGCACCTCCCCCAACCCCCAACACCAGGATTCTTTTTATTCTATCTGTGTCAGTAAAAAATGCCGGTGCCATGAGAAGATCCCAGATCCCACCGCTAATAACACGCCCAGGATTATATTGACTATGAAATACACCATTAGTATATAGACGACGACTACGACCGGCAGAGCGAACTTCGTAGTTGGAACCCTGAGATTGCTTTTTCCAGATTACGGCCATTGGACAAACTTATTTTTCTGTTTTTATAATAAAGTTATTGTACTACCTGTCAGGATTTGCAGGCGGATTATCTTTTTCTTTATTCGTTGAACTATTTCCATCCGGTCTATCATCTGTATTTTTTTCTTCTTCTGATTCAACATCACCCAATATCTCATCTGAAATGTCTGTTACCTCGGGAATTTCTGCCTCACTATCCATGTCATTCCTGGTATTAACTTCATTTTCATCCTCGGAAAGTTCTACTTCTTTTTCTAGTTCCTTTTTCAATCTGAACATTTCGTTTTTAACTCGTTTTCCCCCTTCTTCTTTTCCACCCTCATACATCGAAGCATATTCTGACATCATAGACTCCATGGTGTTCATGGCTGCACCAAGGTCCTTGCGTAACCTGGCATTATCTTCTCTTAGCGCTTTATTTTCACCTCGAATCTTTACTACAGATCTACTACCTTGCTCGCCCTCATCTTCATTGATAACACCTCCACCACTTACATTGCTATAACCTCCAATAAGATTTTCTACATCCCTACTCAGGTCGGCCAACTTATCTACATTACTACCTGTGCAAACTGCAATCACATCTGAGTAAAGTTTCTTTTCGCTCTCAATCAACGCATCCGCAACAGCGTTAACCTTTTCTTCTTCTATATCACCACTCGCTTTTAGTGCATCTATTAGTCTATCTTTCTTTCCAGATTCTTCTGTTTTCAGCTTACCAATTAAATCTTTCACCAGCTCTTTTATATGAGAATTCTTTTTTCTCAGCACATATGTCATCACACCAAGAATTATCAGTAAAAATACGGCTAACTCAACAACCAGTAAGAATGCACCTGATATAAACTCATTCATTTTTGGTTTCTTCTATCTCTACGACTTCTTCTACTTTATCGAATTCATCCGTTTCTTCATCTTTCATCTTGTCGCGCTTCTTCTTCCACATTTTGAATCCAAGCACACCCACTATTCCAAGAACTATATTAACCATAAGAACAACCCAGCTAACCAGCAACCAGTTTGTTTGTTCTTCCTCTTCATGTTCATTAATTTCTTCAGCCTTTGGCTCAACATCACTCTCTTCTGTTACTTCATTCTTTTTATCAGCAGGTTCTTTCTCTTCGTGTTCTATCTCAGCATTTTCTTCTGTTTTATTTTCTTTGCCATCATGGCCTGTTAAGTTTTCAGTTAACGTAATAGATACAGGCTTACCACTGTGGCGTTTAGCTTCTAATATTACTGTGATAGTTTTTCCTGCATTTTCCTTATCAACTTCAGCACTCCATACTCCTCCAGGATCTTTACTGAACTCAACATTATGCTCATCAATATTCGCCTTGATGTGGATACTTTCTGGGTCGAGTAACTGCACCCTGGGAATAAACTGAATATTAAAATTTTTCGCATCTGACGATAAATCCGTTTTAACCTGTGCCAGCTTGTCATAACTCTTCATGGTATGGCGGATGTTACGTTCGAAGGTTGCTCCCAATGCTCGAACAATAATAGTATGCTCTCCAACCGGCAAACCCTTTAATGGCAATCCAGAATAAGTTCCATCTTTCTTTCTGTTGTCACCTTCTGTACCTGTGTCATTCAATAATCCCAGTAACTGTTCATTTTCGCTTACTGTAAATTCCACCAGATTAAGAAAGGATGATTTTATTATTTTCTTATCTTTCTCATAGAGTGATGCTTCTACTGGAATGGCATCACTATTTAATAGTGTCGTTGGAAGGGTGTTTGTTGCTAACTTCAGGTTTGTGACTATCATAACTCGATTATCAGTATCGTTTGATCCACCGATCAGCCAGTCTCCGACATCCGGTTTTTTTACTGTCACAAGCTCATAGTTTTTTTCCTTATACCAGACAACAGCCTCAGTATGTTGATTATGACTAAACTGTTTTCCTCCAGGATTTGTCAGTGTGACTGTCTCCCCTTCCTCACGAAATACCAGTACAGTCATATCGTTGACCTCACTGTCAACCGAGAAGCGGTTCTTTCGAATTGGCAATGATGGCGTCGGTGCTGAAATCTCAAATAGTTTTAGAAATACACGTTCAAGTGCATCGGCGTCATCCACTTCTTCATACCAACCACCGGTTAGACCACTCAACTGATTCATTAATTTTTTATCAGCATTATCCGACAGAGCAATTGCATGAACGCGTACACCCGCTTGTTTCAATCCTGGTAATATTTCATTCAGAATTCGCTGACGTGATGCCCTGTTCTTTTGCCTGTCTTTGGAGACATCCACCATCCCATCGGTCAGCAGGATTATGTTCCGGTTACTCCCTGCCTGCGGTTTATGCCAGTTAAATGAGGCTCGCTTCAGCGCTTCTTCAATATTGGTATAGAGACCACGTGAATGGATTTTTTTTGATTCCGATACAGCCAGGGCTTTCCAGGATCGATCTACCCTGCCATGCTTTACCTGCATATTGACATACTGACCAAAAGTCCAGATTCCGGAGGCTGTGCCCTCTGGCATTAATCCAATTAACAATCGTACGGCAGGAGCACGCAGATTCTGGGGATCGTTGTTTTTCATGCTGCCGGATACATCTATCACCACTCGAACATCCGCTATTTTAGCCAGTCCATAGCTGGAATAGAGTAGTGATGACAACATCACAAACAGCAACACCCCGTACTGGTGAACCTTCAAAACTAATGGCCGTTTGTGATGCAAGATATTTATCCTCATAAACCCTGTGATTTAGAAAAGAATAGCAGTAAATCCTAATAAAGCATTTACTTAGGCTCACTATTTAATAACGGCTCTTAACTTAATTAGTTTAGTACTGGATAAATAACAAATTAGCGCATCAAAAGCACAGACAATACATCATCTTAATACCCATTATTTTTATAATAATAAGTTAATTTCCTGCATCCGAAACAGCATATATGGGACTTTCATCTGCTGGTATTCACCCATTCATAATGCTAAGGTTCGCAGCAACTTTGCCTGTAATAACAGGCGATTAACGTAGAAAGGCTGAATATGCAGTTTGATATTACTGAAGAAGAACGCAAGCAGGCGCGCCACCCCCACGAAATATTTCTTATCAACCTGGTGACAAATCACATTCTGGTCTTTATTGCTCTGCTGGGACTCGCCAAAACCTATCCTCTGCTTTTACTGGTTACTCCGGTCATCTCTATCAGTATTATGAGTTATTTACTGTTTCGTGCACGGCGTTCACTCAAAACAGATTCCTGGTTTCAAAAATGCCATTGGCAACTCTGCCGTCAACGTAGTCGTTTTTTTATCGCCATGTTAGGAATCATGGGACTGGTGATATTGGCCATTGTTCTGATATCAGGAGGTGAACCCAAACCACAGCACTATGCAATTGGTGGAGTTGGTATCCTTCCAACCCTGTTAAGTGTGCTGGCGCTGATAATCATGGAATCTGACGCCATGCATCAGGCGGGACATGGACGCCTGCCAGATGCAATCGTAAAGCGATTTCCCAACCCTGATGCCAGAGTCATTGAAGACTAACGTAAAATATTACTCATTAAATCGATAAATCATGGAACGCAAAATATTTCTCAATGTGCTTGTTATAAGCCTGCTCGCCGTAGCGATAGCGATTTTCTTTCCCGCTGAGCAGGAGGAAGTAACTCACCGCGACCAAAGTCTTCCCTGGCAAATCACACCGACAAGTAATGGAAGTATCAAGGTTTTTAATCTGACGCTGGGACAAAGCACCATTGCGGATGCCGTCCAGAGACTTAATGAAGTTTCAGAAGTTAGCCTTTTTGTCTCCCCACAGGGAAAGCATGTGGTAGAAGTTTATTTTAACCAGACCCGCCTGGCTGGATTACGAGCCAAAATTGTCCTCACAGCGGCTATATCAGATTCAGACCTTCAGGCCATGTTTAACCGAGGCACTCGTATTAGCACCCTTGGTGATGGTAGCCGTAAAGTTACCCTCCACCCTGATGATCTTGAACGAACTAAACAATCGGCTATTTCAGTGATCACCTACCTTCCGAAAGCAAAGCTTGATGAGGAACTACTACGAGCACGTTTTGGTGAGCCCACTCGACGTATTCAGGAAAAAGGCCGCCAGACTATTCACTGGCTTTATCCCCAGCAGGGACTGGATATCGCTCTTGATACGGAAGAAGGTAAAGCAGTATTCCAGTATTTACCCCCGCTTAATTTTGATCAGGTCATTAATCCTCTGATTGAGCAAGGCGAAGAACTATTTTGAACTGAGTTATTAGCTACCGTAGATTCAGCAGGAATAATCTGTAGCCTGTTTATTATTCATCATCAGCATCTGGCCAGTTACGTTTATCCCGGGGTTTATTCTGGTTTTTTTTCTTTTTGTCTTTTTCTCCCGGCAACATTGGATCATCATCATCCATTAAGATACGATTGGCGTCACCGTCCATATCTTCATATTGACCTTTCTTTACAGCCCAGATCAAAACACCCACCATAATCAAACCAAAAAAGATCATGCCGGGGATTAATGTATAGATGACTTCCATTGTTAATACCTTAAATTGAAATAGTATGACTCATCGAACAATACTCATGTAATTAATTATCCTTAAACATACTACGTATCCGTGCTGCATTCCCGATCACCAGTAATGAACTAATTGGCATTGAGATTGCAGCAACCAATGGTGTCACGAAGGTCATCATCGCGAGAGGAACCATTATAATATTATAGCTAAAGGAAATGCCTATATTCTGCCGAATTGTTCGTAAGGTTCGCCGAGACAACATTGATGCCTGACTCACTTTATCCAGATCATCATGAATTAGTACAATATCCGCACTGTCCATTGAAACATCCGTTCCAGAACCTACTGCAATGCCCACATCGGCACGAATTAATGCAGGGGCATCATTAACACCATCACCGACCATTGCCACTTTTTCACCCTGCTGTTGCAGACGGGCAATTTCCTGGTCCTTATGTTCTGGCAACACTTCAGCAATCACATTCATTCCACCCAGCTCACTCGCTATCGCCTCAGCAACTAACTGTCGATCACCGCTGAGCATTGTTAGACTAATACCCTGTTCACGTAATGATTGTATTAATGCTTTGGCATGCGGTCTAAGCTGGTCAGATATCGCAATGACACCGGCATGCTGGCCATTTAATGCAATATGACAACAGGTGATACCGTTTTTTTCATAATTAACTATTTGCGACGTTAACGCTTCATCTAGTGTAATGTTATTTTTAATTAGCCAGTCTTCATTGCCGACAAACAACATTCTGCCATCTACTTTTCCAGACACACCATAACCGGGCGTATTACTGAACTCTGACAATGTTTCTCTTTTAAGAATCAGCTCTTTATTCTCTGCCTCAGTAATAATTGCTCTTGCAATACTATGTTCAGAATGGCTTTCCAGTACCGCGACTTTATTTAGCAGGTCTGTCTCATTATTTGTACCAACTGTCAAAATCTTATGAACTTTCATTTGACCTTCAGTCAGGGTGCCGGTCTTATCAAATACAAAATGTGTAACATAGGCCAGGCTTTCAAGTACCTCGCCATTTTTTATTAAAATACCATTCCGAGCCCCAAGTCCAGAGGCAACGGCAATAGCCATAGGTGTTGCAAGTCCAAATGCACAGGGACAGGTGATAATCAAAACAGAGGTTGCGGCCATCAATGCAAGCTCAAAGTCATGTTTATACCACCAGAGAAAGGTCATGGTTGCTAATAACAATGTTATCGCTACGAACCAGGGAACAATACGATCGGCAATACACTGAATGGGAGCCTTTGAAGCCTGTGCTTCTTCAACCATACTGATAATACGACCCAGTGCTGTATTCTTTAAAGTACCTTCCACTTTAACCGTCAATGCACCATGTATATTGATCGTCCCGGCGGAAACATGATCACCCGGTTTTTTCTTACAGGGAATGGATTCACCACTGAGCATAGCTTCATTGACTTCACTTTGCCCTTCTACAATAAGGCCATCTACAGGAATACTATCTCCCGGTTTAATGAGCACATGCTCGTCATTCTTAACCGAACGAATGGCAACAACCTGAGGCTTGTTATCTCGTAGCACGGTTGCGACTCGTGGTTGCAGATCTAACAGACGCTGGTTAGCCGCAACCGCATGTCGTTTGGATAATGATTCCAGGTGGCGTCCTACCAAAATCACAAAAAGAAAATTTACGACTGTGTCATAGTACACTTCTCCCGTTTGGGACTTGCTTAACATGACATACACAGAATACAGGTAGGTCGTAGACGCGCCTATAGCAATGGGCAGGTCCATACCCAGATGCCACTGCTTCAAACCTAGCCAGGCACCTTTGAGGAACGGCCAGCCCGAATAAAGTAATGTAGGGGTGGCCAGGGTGAAACCAATCCAGTGAAATAAACTTCGAAACTCGCCTTTATCTGCACCGCTATACAGGGCGATTGAAATCCAGAGCAAGTTCATCATGGCAAACCCAGCAAATGCCATACGGAATAATAAAGCGCGGTTTTGTTTTTTTAATGCACCTTCGGCAACTTCTGGATCATATGGTACGGCGTTATAGCCAATCTCAGACAAACGCTGCAAGATCGTTGAGAGCTTGATTTGTGTATTGTTCCAGCGTAGATGTAAGCGCTTGCCGCTCAGATTAACATTACAGAGAAGTATCCCGTCCATCTGTAATAGAGTCCGTTCTATCAACCAGACACAGGCCGCACAATGGATCCCTTCTACAAGTAGATGTAAATCTCTTACATCACCCAGCTTTCCATCCTGTTCTGAAATAAACTCACTCTGCACTTCATCAAGATCATACAGACCAAGATCACTGGGGGGTGGAGGTGGCGGAGCCAGGGTGCTGCCTTCAGGTGTGCGCTGGTAAAAACCTTCCATGCCCGCATCATAAATGGCTTTACAGACAAACTTACAACCCGGACAACAGAACTGGCGTTCATCACCAGCTATGGTTTCTACAAAGCGATGTTTCTCTGGAACGGGTAGACCACAATGAAAACAGCCTGAGTCATTATGCTTTTCCTCGGCGTTCATATTTGACGTTTAATGAAAATAACTAGAGTGTTGTGACAGATATACGCTGTTCATAAAGTTCATATGTTTCACTACCCTGGGTTACTTTAACTTTCAGTTCCCAAATACCCTTGAGCATAAAATTAACTTTGGTCTGATATTGTCCTGGAGCAAAAGAATCCATAACAACATTGAAATCAGCAGTAACGTCTGAGGGACGGTAGGCTTTCACGTCAACCTTGATATCATCCAGTGGAACTCCAACTTTATCGACAACACTAAATCGTAATATCGCAGATTGTCCTAGTAATATCTTTGCTGGCACATCCAGCTTAAAGTTCCAGCCTAATGCATTTCGTGCGGCCTGTTTCTTAAGAAAATTTTCTTCGTGGTCACGGCCTTTTTCATAGTAATCTTGTTCGACTAGACCAGGAGACGTTATTAATGCAGTTGAGATCATCCCGATATTAACAACCAGCACGATAGCCAATAAACCAAGCCAACCCAGCACCCATGGATTGCGCATAGCTTGCTTGTTTGATTGGGATATAAATGAAGAACCGTCTTTATTATCCTTAGTCATAATACTCGTCATCGTCTTAATTAAAAAAAATAACCTGTTAGTGCATCGAGACTATTGCGTCACAATGTCATTCGCTATTGCTTTGGCCCAAAGAACATACTTTTATATTCAGCTTCCCCATCCTGGCCAGTCATTTTGATACGAAACACCACCGGAACTTGCGTCTGTGTTAGATTCTTCTTCGGTATATTCAGAAAAATTGTATATTGCGTTACACGAGACATCCCTGCATGTAAGAGATTTTCTGCACCTCTGACCCGCATACCTTCAGGCCCATCAACCTCCAGTTTTATTTTTTCATCTACATCAGTTTTATTTAGTATCTTAATTTCATACTTATTCTGAATACTATTATCACCCTGTAAAACAAATAATGGTTGGCGTTCATGTAATACTTTTAACTCTAAAGCACCAAGGTGCGTCAAGCCATAAATAATGCCAGATAAAGCAAGTGTCATAATGCCGATATAAACCAGTACACGTAGACGTTTAAATAATGGCAGTTGCGGTTTACCCAGCATCTCATCCAGTGAGGCATAACGAATCAGACCGACAGGCTTCTTAATTTTTTCCATGACTGAATCACAGGCATCAAGACACAGGCCACAGGTAATACAGCCTTCCTGTTGGCCATCGCGAATATCCACACCAGTAGGGCACACGGCCACACACATATTACAGGATATACAATCACCATTGCCCTCAACGGTACCGCCTTTTTTCAGACGACCGCGAGGCTCACCACGATCGGTATCATAGGTGGGTAATATCGTTTCGCTGTCATACATCACACCTTGAATACGTGCATAGGGGCACAGCCAGAAACAGACCTGCTCACGCATAAAGCCTGCTAAAACAAAGGTACCCACTGTAAACATTGCCACAGTAATTATTGCTGCGAGTGCCGCCTGCATGGTAAATAAATCAACCCACAGCTGTAAGGCATCAGTAAACCAGGCGGTAAAACTTATGCCTGTAAAAACTGAGATTAATAACCAGAAAAAATACTTGGTTGCTTTAATTCGAACTTTCGTAAAGCTCAGCGGCGCTTTATCCAGTTTATGTCTGGCCGCCGGTTTGCCTTCAAGCTTTTCTTCAATCCATGTAAATACATCGGTCCATATTGTCTGGAAACAGAAATACCCACAGAACATTCGCCCTACGACGGATGTTACTGCCGCCAATAATATGGCAAAAAATAGTAATACCAGTGAAAGCAGCCATACGTCCTGCGGCAGGATAGTAATATCAAAGAAATAAAATTTACGATTCGGGAAATCAAACAAGATGGCCTGACGCCCACTGTACTGTATATAGGGACCAAAGAAAAACACCAGCCAGCTTAGTGAAGTTAACCATTTAAGATTGCGGAACCGCCCCGACATACGTTTAGCGTGGATGGTTTCTTCGCCGGTGTTAACGTGATATGAACCTAATTCTTCATATACAGCGCTATCAGTACTTTGCTCTTCTTTACTCACATCTTAATTCTCTTACAAATTGCAGAACAATGACATGACACTAACTCTATGTAATCCTACGATCCCGAGCAGGAGGTCATGCCAATAGATGTCGCTATTTTAGCACATTCTTAAATAGAAAAAGGGGGTATAAAATACCCCCTTTTTAGTCTGTTCAAGTTCCAGTTCAATCTTCTGAATGGGTTGTATTCATTAGTTTTAAAATTCGAACCACTAATACACCCACCACTAACACTGAACCTGTAACGGCTATAATCGCACCAATTACAACGGCATCCATAACAAACCCTCCTATTATTTACGTTTTAAGGCCGTATGGAAATTCCGCCCATACGGCCATGAAACAATAGATCACTGACCACCACCTAATTTGTGGACATAGACTGCCAGTTTTTTCATCTCAACTTCAGTCAGTTTACCACCGCTAAAATTAGGCATTTCAGCTTTACGTGTCAGAAGGTCGGAAGCATCATTCACACCATGTTTAATTGTGTACTTAACACTTTCAGCTGTTCCAGGAGCAAAACGCCAGATACCATCGGTCAGGTTAGCAGAACCCATAGCCGCCATACCTTTACCATCTGGCATGTGACAGGCCACACAACCTTTTTCCATATATAAAGGTTCGCTCGTTACCGTTCCATCAACAATAGCGGCAGTTAGCTTATTGATTTCAACATCAGATAACTGCATACCACCCATCTTGGGCATAATACCCTTTCGCCCATTAACAATGGACTGTTCAATGGCATCAATGGTTCCGCCATATAACCAGACATCATCCGCCAGAACGGGGAAGCCAGGGTTACCCGCGCCACCGGTGCCATGACATGCGGCACAATTATCACCAAATAATACTTTGGCTGAACGAACTACATAATTACTAAGCTCATCATCCGCTAGAATTGCAGCGGCAGACATTCCTGGTAATTTGTCTTCGTATTTAGCCCGCACTGTCTCAATTTCTTTCAGGTCTTCCTTATATTCCTTAATAGAAGTCCAACCAGTGACGCCCTTGAAATGGGTATCAATTAATGGCCATGACGGGTAAATAATGGTGTACAGAACTACAAAGATCCAGCTGGCATGGAAACCGATTCTCCACCATGTGGGTGGTTCATTCAGTAACTCACCCAGGTTGTCATCCCACACATGTCCAGTAGTCTCAACACTGTACGGATTTTTCTTCTCGCTCATTTCTTATCCTCCGTATTTAAACGGTCATCATCAAAAGGAATATGGCGTTGCGCTTCAAGCCTTTCCTTGTTTTTTGGGTGAAATACAAATACATAGGCTCCAATCATCAGAAAAAAGATGGCCACTGTCATGATCAGACCAATCCAGTCATGCAGCGTTAACTGTGCCCAGTCAGTATGAAAGTATTCCTGAAAACTACTCACGATAGTCCACACTGGTATCGAATTTAACCATGGTGCCCAGAACCTGAAGATAGGCCACGACGGCGTCCATCTCAGATTTACCTTTCACCTCAGCCGCTACCGTAGCGTAATCTGCCTCGACATAAGGAACACCCAGCATTTTCATGCTCTTCATGAGAGCAACAGCATGCTCAGCATCGAGCGCATTTTCATCTAGCCATGGGTAGTTCGGCATAACCGACTCAGGCACCATCGAACGTGGCGCACGCAAATGACGGATATGCCAATCATCAGAATACTTACCACCTACACGAGCCAGGTCAGGACCTGTACGTTTTGAACCCCACTGAAAAGGATGGTCATACATAGACTCAGAAGCCAGTGAATAATGACCATAGCGTTCTTTCTCATCACGGAAAGGACGAATCATCTGTGAATGACACGTGTAACACCCTTCGCGAATATAAATAGAACGTCCAACCAGTTCTACGGCCTTATATGGACGGACACCATCTCCCGCTTTCCAGTCATTGAGGGTCTGGCCGTCTTTACGCTGCCAGACAATTTCAGGATGACGATT
>JAPHRJ010000131.1 GCA_026196045.1 Gammaproteobacteria bacterium | reverse complement strand
CCGGTTCGACTCCGGCCATCGGCACCATTTTAAAAGTCTCTGCAGCGAAAGTTGCAGAGGCTTTTTTATTATCCATATCTGTTTAACATGCTGTCGCCTGATATTAGTCAATAGACTTAATAACGGTGGTTATGATACTAATAGCAGCGAAATTTCTATGGAAAGAGAGATGTATGCTGGATCAGGGAGATCAGCATGATTAACGCTAATTTTGTGTAATGATTGTTTCATTCTGGTTATCCTGAGTGTTGAACTAACGTATTGAATTCATAAAAAATTTATGTTCAGCTTTAACTTGACACTCCCTTCTTACCTAGCCTAGACTGCAACATCGATTTAGCGATAAACTTACTTCTAATAGAGCTTTACAAACGAATCGACGTCAGATTAATCACATAAACAGCAACGACAATAAAAATGCTGTTTAATCAGGGTTAAAGGAAATAGTTTTTATGTTAGAAAATTACCTACCGGTACTCATATTTATCGTGGTAGGTGTAGCTGTCGGTGGCGTTATGATCGCGATCGGTTTTATCCTTGCCCCTCATCGTCCTGATGATGAAAAACTCTCTCCTTATGAATGTGGTTTCGAAGCATTCGAAGATGCGCGCGCAAAATTTGATGTGCGTTATTATCTAGTTGCTATTTTATTTATCATTTTTGATCTTGAAATTGCGTTTCTTTTCCCCTGGGCTGTTGTGCTCGAGGAGATTGGCTATTTCGGATATACAGCGATGGCTATCTTCCTGGGTATTCTGGTCGTTGGTTTTATTTATGAGTGGAAAAAAGGAGCCCTGGAGTGGGAATAGAAGGGGTTTTTAACGAAGGTTTTGTTACCACTAATGCAGACAAGTTAATTAACTGGGCTCGTACCGGTTCTTTATGGCCAATGACTTTTGGTCTGGCCTGTTGTGCGGTAGAAATGATGCATGCGGCTGCAGCACGTTATGACATGGATCGCCTGGGCGTTGTTTTCCGTCCGAGTCCACGTCAGTCAGACGTTATGATTGTCGCCGGTACCCTGGTGAATAAAATGGCACCGGCTTTACGCAAGGTGTATGACCAGATGGCTGAGCCTCGTTGGGTCATTTCCATGGGATCATGTGCTAACGGGGGTGGCTATTACCATTATTCCTACGCCGTTGTACGGGGTTGTGATCGAGTTGTGCCGGTTGATATTTATGTCCCAGGTTGTCCTCCGACAGCTGAAGCATTGCTCTATGGCATTATCCAGTTACAAAACAAGATTAAACGAACAAATACCATTGCCAGGTAATTTGAGTTAAGTATGTCTGAGTACTACACAGAATTAGCAGAGCAGGTGCGAGAGCACTTTGAAGACAGCATTTTAGATTGTAAGGTTGCTACCGGTGAATTAACTATTACCGTTGATAAAGCCAACCTGCTTAAAGTGTGCAAATCACTGCGCGATCATGGTGAGTTCAAGTGTGACGAGCTTATCGATGTTTGCGGTGTTGATTATCTGGACTATGTTGATGGGCAATGGGATGGGCAACGCTTTGCTGTTGCATATCATCTTCTCTCCGTTAGCCTTAATCACCGTATTCGCGTAAAAGTTTTTGTTGATGGTGAACCACCCATTGTTGATTCTGTTATTGAGATCTGGAATTCAGCAGACTGGTTTGAACGTGAAACGTTTGACATGTTTGGTATCGTCTTTGAAGGTCATCCTGATTTGCGTCGTATATTGACTGACTATGGTTTTATTGGACATCCCTTCCGTAAGGATTTCCCTTTAGTGGGAAATGTAGAAATGCGCTACGATGCAGACAAAAAACGTGTTGTTTATCAACCCGTCACTATAGATCCACGCATCAACCAACCTCGTGTCATTCGTGATGACTTCCGTTATGCCGGTCGAGAGCAACATCCCGAGGAAAAAACGGATGCCTGATATCCATAACTACACACTGAACTTTGGTCCTCAGCATCCAGCTGCGCATGGTGTACTCCGTCTTGTACTCGAACTCGACGGTGAAGTGATTCAGCGTGCTGATCCTCATGTTGGTTTATTGCATCGCGGTACTGAGAAACTGGCAGAAAGTAAGCCTTATAATCAAAGCATTCCCTATATGGATCGACTCGATTATGTCTCCATGATGTGTAATGAACATGGTTATGTATTAGCGCTGGAAAAATTATTAGGTATTGAAGCACCGATACGAGCCCAGTATATCCGGGTAATGTTTGATGAAATTACTCGTATCCTGAATCATTTAATGTGGCTTGGCACTCATGCACTGGATATTGGTGCGATGACCGTGTTCCTTTATTGCTTCCGTGAACGTGAAGATCTCATGGATATGTATGAAGCCGTATCTGGTGCACGTATGCATGCCGCCTATTATCGTCCAGGTGGTGTGTATCGTGATCTGCCCGATAGCATGGCGCAGTTCACTGAAACAAAATATAAGAATGCGGATAAAACCAAACAGATGAACGAAGTTCGCAACGGTTCGTTGCTGGACTTTATTGAAGATTTTACCAACCGCTTCCCGACCTATGTAGATGAATATGAAACCTTGTTAACAGATAATCGTATCTGGAAACAACGTACGGTTGATATTGCAATTGTTTCACCGGCACGTGCCCTGCAGCTGGGCTTTACTGGTCCGATGATACGTGGTTCGGGTATTGAATGGGACTTACGTAAGAAACAGCCTTATGAAGTTTATGACAAGGTCGATTTTGATATTCCTGTCGGTATTCACGGGGACTGCTATGACCGTTATCTGGTTCGTGTAGAAGAGATGCGTCAGTCCAACCGTATTATTCGTCAGTGTATTGAATGGCTACGCAATAATCCCGGTCCAGTAATGCTGGATGATCATAAGATCACCGCACCATCACGTGAAAATATGAAAGGGGATATGGAATCCCTGATTCATCATTTTAAATTGTTCACCGAAGGTTATCAGTTACCCGAAGGTGAGGCTTATGCAGCGGTAGAGCATCCAAAAGGTGAGTTTGGTTGTTATCTTGTTTCTGATGGTGCAAACAAGCCTTATCGTTTAAAAATACGTGCGCCAGGTTTTGCCCACCTTTCTGCCATGGATGAAATGGTAAAAGGTCACATGCTGGCCGATGTGTCCGCCGTAATTGGCAGTATAGACGTTGTGTTTGGAGAAATTGATCGATGATGGCGCAGCACAAAAATGCACAAAGCAAAGCTGGTTTAATTACCGACGAGTCCAGGGCTGAAATTGATAAATGGATTGCTAAATATCCAGCTGATAAAAAGAATTCAGCTGTGATGGCTGCTTTGCGTATTATGCAGGATCAAAATAAAGGTTTTTTGACCAACGACTTAATGGATGCGGTTGCCGAGTATCTGGAAATGCCTGCTATTGCAGTTTATGAAGTCGCTACGTTTTATTCCATGTATGAGCTGGAAGCTGTAGGTAAACACAAGATATGTGTCTGCACGAATATTTCCTGCATGTTACGCGGTTCTGATGAGATTGTGGCGCACCTGAATAAACGTTTGGGAATTGGTCTGGGTGAGACTACATCTGATGGTCGCATTACCCTGAAAGAAGTGGAATGTCTGGGTGCCTGTGTGGAAGCGCCTATGTTTCAGATTGGTGATACCTACCATGGTGATCTGACACCAGAGAAAATAGATAAAATTCTGGATGATTTGGGTTAACGAAAGATTTATACAATTAACAGCATACTATGTATAAAAATAAACTGATTATTAACGCAAAGTCGCAAAGACGCAGAGGTTTTTTAATGACGACAAAAAAATATTTGCCTTTGCGCCATGGCATCTTTGCGTTGAAAGCTTTTTATCCGGATTATTTAGGTAGCGGTTTTAATAACAGAGGCCTGGCCAATGGCGAATGAAGTTTGCTTCCGTACCTTGCATCTGGATAAGCCCTGGACACTGGAAAGTTATCGTAGTGTTGGTGGTTATGACGTTGTTAAAAAAATACTGATAGAAAAAACGCCACCAGAAGAAATTATCGAAGAACTGAAGACGTCCATGTTACGTGGTCGTGGTGGTGCAGGTTTTCCAACAGGCTTGAAGTGGAGCTTCATGCCACGTAATGCGCCGGGTCAGAAGTACATTGTGTGTAACTCGGATGAAGGTGAGCCTGGGACCTGTAAAGACCGTGATATTTTACGTTACAACCCACACCAGTTAATCGAAGGCATGATCATCGCCGGTTACTGTATTGGCGCTAATACGGGTTATAACTATATAAGAGGCGAATTCGTTGAACCTTATGAACGTTTTGAAGGTGCATTGCAGGAAGCTCGTGATGCCGGTTATCTGGGCAAAGGTATTTTCGGTACGGACTTTGATTTTGAGTTAAACACCCATTTAGGTGGTGGTGCCTATATCTGTGGTGAAGAAACGGCCTTGCTCGAATCGATTGAAGGTAAAAAAGGCCAGCCACGTTTTAAACCGCCATTCCCGGCTGGCTTTGGTTTGTATGGTAAGCCAACCACCATTAATAATACGGAAACATTGTCATCAGTACCGGTAATTCTGGCCAAAGGTGGTCAGTGGTTCCTGGATATGGGTAAGCCTAATAATGGTGGTACCAAACTGTTCTGTGTATCCGGTCATGTCAACAAGCCCGGTAACTTTGAAGTTCCGATGGGAACCCCGTTTGCTGAGTTATTAGAAATGGCCGGCGGTGTGCTGGATGGACGAAAATTAAAAGCAGTCATTCCTGGAGGTTCATCTACTCCAGTTTTACCGGCAGAAATTATGATGGAAACGGATATGGATTATGACTCCATCGCTAAAGCCGGTTCCATGCTGGGTGCAGGCTCAGTCATTGTTATCGATGAAACAACCTGTATGGTGCGAGCGCTGGCTCGCCTGTCGCATTTTTATTTTGAAGAGTCCTGTGGTCAGTGCACACCGTGTCGTGAAGGTACTGGCTGGTTAGCACGTGTAATGCATCGCATTGAACACGGGCAAGGGCGTCAGGAAGATCTGGATTTGCTTGATGATGTGGCAAGCCGTATCAGTGGTCGTACTATTTGTGCACTGGGTGATGCCGCCGCGATGCCGGTAAGAAGTTTCCTCAAACATTTCCGTGAAGAATTTCAGTATCACATCGACCATGGCAAGTGCATGGTGTGATGTTTGTGATCAAGTACAGTTAAGGTAGCGAAATAGATGGTTAATATCGAAATTAACGGTAAGAAACTCCAGGTGCCCCAGGGAACTATGGTGATCGAAGCCGCTGATGAAGCAGGTATGACTATTCCTCGTTTCTGCTATCACAAGAAACTGTCTGTCGCCGCCAGTTGTCGCATGTGCCTCGTTGAAATTGAAAAAATGCCCAAGCCAGTTCCGGCCTGTGCAACACCTGTTACCGATGGCATGCAGATCCATACCCATTCTGCAAAGGCTCTGGAAGCACAGAAAAGTGTGATGGAATTCCTGTTGATCAACCATCCACTGGATTGTCCAGTTTGTGATCAGGGTGGTGAATGTGAGCTACAGGATATTGCTGTAGGTTTTGGTAGTGATGAATCACGTTATGCAGAAAGAAAACGTGTCATTAAAGATGAAGATATCGGTTCACTCATTGCTACAGAAATGACTCGTTGTATTCATTGTACTCGTTGTGTTCGGTTCGGTCAGGAAATTGCTGGCATTATGGAACTGGGAGCTACCGGTCGTGGTGAACATATGCGTATTGGGACTTATGTGGCCCGTGCAGTGAATTCAGAAATGTCAGGTAACGTCATTGACCTGTGTCCTGTTGGCGCACTGACTTCAAAACCTTATCGTTATACCGGTCGTCCCTGGGAAAACACACAGTCGAATGCCGTTGCCGCTCATGATTGTCTGGGTTCTAACATTACAGTAGAAACACGTCGTAATAAGGTTATGCGCGTATTGCCACGTGAAAATGAAAGCATTAATGAAATCTGGTTGTCGGATCGTGATCGTTACAGTTACACCGGTTTAAATACGGAAGACCGTTTAACTCTTCCGATGATCAAGCAGGGAGATGACTGGAAAACCGTAGATTGGCAAACGGCTTTGAACTACGCGATGGACGGACTTAAAGCCGTGATCAATAAACGTCAGAGTGCACAGAAACTTGGAGCCTGGGTATCTCCCAGCAGTACAACTGAAGAAATGTATCTGATGCAGAAACTGTGGCGTGCAATTGGTAGTGACCATATTGATCATCGTTTACGCCAACAGGATTTCAGCGATCAGGATATTGCCCCAGTCTTTCCTTATCTCGGCCAGTCAGTCGCTGACCTTGAAAAAGTTAATGCGGCCTTATTAATTGGTTCCTGTATTCGCAAAGACCAGCCGATTGCAGCCCATCGTTTACGCAAAGCGGCAATGAAAGGTAGCAAGATCATGGCAGTGAATGCCATTGATTATGATTTTAATTTCCCACTCAGTGACTCGATTGTTGCTAACCCTGCCGATATGGTTGCGAACCTGGCGGCGATTGCCAAAGCGACGTTAGCCCTGTCTGGTGGTTCAACACCGGATGGTCTGGATAATTTACT
>JAPHRJ010000118.1 GCA_026196045.1 Gammaproteobacteria bacterium | reverse complement strand
TGCGCGTTCTTCTGGCGCACTATCAATGTTTGCGTAGTCTTTAAACTCACCACCGTGCTTCTCCGCCATCACCTTTGTGATCGCCGCGGTTAATGTCGTCTTACCATGATCAACGTGGCCAATTGTGCCTACGTTCACATGGGGTTTGTTTCGTTCGAATTTTTCCTTGGACACCGTCAGGCCCCCTCTCTATATTAATAAAGTAAAAAATTAAAAGTTTCAGTTTAAAAACTGGAGCCCATGGGCGGAATTGAACCGCCGACCTCACCCTTACCAAGGGTGTGCTCTACCCCTGAGCTACATGGGCCGAATTTTCAGTTACGAGTAACAAGGGTTCAGTAACGAGAAACATCATCCTCCCGCTCAAGCCAACAACCTTTTCAGGTTTTCCTCGTTCCTCGCCCCTAGAACCTCGTCCCTAGTATATGGAGCGGGTGATGGGAATCGAACCCACGTATTCAGCTTGGAAGGCTGAAGTTCTACCATTGAACTACACCCGCATCAACCTTACAGTCAACTGCTGAACGCGCATTCCTTCACACCGCAAATGAGAGCCTTTAATTTCCTCACTCAAGAAGGCTCTCATCAAAAATTTGGTGGAGGGGGGTGGATTCGAACCACCGAAGGCTGAGCCGTCAGATTTACAGTCTGATCCCTTTGGCCACTCGGGAACCCCTCCGCGCGAACGAAGCTGCGTATTTTCGTTGAGAGCACACTCGCTGTCAACTAAAAAGGGTAAAAATTTCCTGTCTTTTCCGTGACCTGCGGGCAGTGCAATGACAGAAAAACAACAATAAAAAACCCGGAGACAATTCTCCGGGCTTAATAATTGGTGCCGGCACCAAGAGTCGAACTCGGGACCTACTGATTACAAGTCAGTTGCTCTACCAACTGAGCTATGCCGGCGTTGCTGGGACGCATGTCCGATAGCAGGCGCGCATTCTAATAGAACTCCCCCCTGTTCGCAATCTGGTTAGCACTATATCTGAATAAAAATCAGCAGAAATTACCTGCTTTAGCCTTTGCCACACTCTTTTTCAATTTTGCTAACAGAATCCCGCAGCGCTTTGACTTCTATCATCAATGCTTCAGGTACCGGTTTATCGAAACCACGAGGCCATTCCAGCCAGAATGCCTTGCTGGGCAATTGCACTTCTTCAACAACCGCCGAAAAGCCCAGTTCATTAATGTCATTCTGCCGGCGATAGGCAAGCTCAAACTTTGAAAACACCCCAAGCGAAATACCATTTTTCTTTTCCCCGGTGGTAACAATAAACAAGTCCTTGATTTTATGCTTCTTTTTTAATGTAGAGGCCACTTGTTTTGCAGCGGAAATATCATTATGAGGGGGCAATAATACCCAGTACCCTTTCTTTTTAGCTTCGGTACTACGATAAAAGGTAACAGGAAAACCCAGTTCCAAAAGTTTTGTTTCGATCAGGTTTACACTTGAATCTGTCTTAAATGGGCCCAGTCCATAGCACCATGACTTGGGTTGCGCCTGAGCAGTCACCTGAGTCTCGGCCGATTCTTTCAACATAACCAGTTTGACCGCTCCCTCTTCAACAAGGGAAGTCTGGATTATGCTTTCATTTTCCTGAGCAGGCATTTGGAAATGCCATACAAAAAAACCGATGTTTGCCAACAACAGAAGATAAATACCCCATTTCATTGTCTAATTATCTCAACTCTATTTCTATTCTGAGGCCAGTATGACCAGGCCATCTAACACCAACCAGGGTTCATGCTGAACCTGACTCGATAAATATGGTATCAACTGCTCGGCATCTCCCCCTGTAATGACACAGCGCAGTTCGATTCCATTCTGTTCTCGGTAATTTTTTATAGCCTGTTCAATCAACCCAACCGCACTTAATATCGCTCCACGAGCAATCGCCTGCACCGTCGAGGTTCCCGGTGTCACAGTATCAGCATCCTTTTCCAGCTGGATATCAGCCTGAATACCAGCGGTTTCCTGATTCAGGCTCTGCAGCATTGAATACAAACCTGGAACAATATAACCACCCAGGTGTTTTCCTGATCCATTAATAATATCAAGTGTTAATGCTGTACCACTATCAATCACACAGGTATCTATTTGAAAACGGTGATAGGCTGCTACCATTGCTGCCCAACGATCACTGCCTAACCTTCCCGGTTCTACATAGGCATTACTGATACCACCTGCCTGTTGCCTGGCTTTAACCAATAATGTTGGGCATGACCAGTTTGCTTCGCACCACGCTAATACGGATGCACCCATTTCTGGCGCGACCGTAGATAAAACAACTTTATTAGGTTCAGGTAACAACGACCAATGCGTGGCAAACACTGAATTCAGATCATGTTCACGAATATTAACACGACTACAGTTTGTCAGCTGTCCATTCTCAACCTGCCCCCATTTCAAACAGGAGTTACCTACATCAATGACAAGTATCATGATTGAGCTTGAGGCCGCAAACTAACCTCCCCCATTTGATAGGCTCTTACACCCTGTTCATTGTCGAGTAACAAAGCACCCTGCTGATCAATACCCATCGATTTGCCTGATATTGCATGATCAGCAAATATCAAATCAACATTCCGACCATATGTAAGATCCCAGGCTGACCAATCTGGCATAAATGTTTCAAGACCGGTTTGTGCAAATTGTGTCAGAGCAGGTACCAGTTGATTCAGTAGTGCAGCACTTAAAGAGTTACGATCAACAGGTTGATGACAGGCGCGGTGCAGATCAGTCCAGGGCTGATCAATGGACTGTGTCACTTTATCATCCATATCTACATTCACCCCTATGCCAATAACAACCGAACAGGGACCGCTAGATTGGCCCTGAATTTCAAGCAAATTACCGCTGAGTTTTTTTCCTGTGTGCCACACATCATTAGGCCATTTTAACTGTGGTTGAATTCCTGTTTCTAACTGTAAGGCGCGTGCTATGGCAACAGCAATAGCCAGGCTTAAACCAGCCAGTTTCTCAGGGCCAAAATCAAAATGCCACAAGATAGAGAAATACAGGTTTTGAGCAAAAGGTGATTGCCATTGTCGCCCCCGACGGCCCTGCCCCTGAGTCTGGTGCTCGGCAAATACAGCATAGCGTTGCTTTATTCCTTTGCCTGCGAGTTGATATAAATATCGATTAGTTGAATCCAGGCTGGAGTAAAGTTCGAGATTATCAATACCCGCCTGTGCTTCATTGCTGAGCGGCTGCTGAATTAGATCGCTGTCCAGAAATTCAATGGGGCTTTCAAGTTTATAGCCCCGCCCGCTAACCGCGTGAATGATGACTCCAAACTCTTCTTCAATCTTTTTAATTGTTTTCCATATCCCACTGCGACTTAATCCCAGCTGCTGCGCCAGGATTTCACCTGAATGAAAATGCCCATCAGCGAGTATCTTGAGTAAAGTCAGTAATTGCTTCATAGAACCTGAATTGCAGACATGGATAAAGCTATTTTGTCTTTATGATTCTAACTATGTGGGCATCACATTCACAACCATGCAAAAGCGCATTGGCGGTTGATCCCAACAGTAATCCCAGTCCATGTCGGCCGTGACTTCCCGCCACTATGAGATCAACTCCAGCAGATTTGGCAAAACTTAAGATTTCACCTTTAATCGATCCTGTTGTCACCATTTTTTCTGCGTCTAATGATAAAGATTCAGCACAGGATGCCAGAAACTTTTCCGCATGCTCAACCAGAGTGGATTCTAGTTCCAGCGGTAAACTCGTGATCATATCGTAGGAATTTTCCACGATCACCGGTTCAACAACATGGATCAAAGTTATTTTTGAATCAAAACATGTGGCAAGCGTTATGGCTTTAGATAAAACCTGGGTAGCTTCATTACCTGTATCCAGTGCGACCAGTATGTGCTGATAAGCTGACATGAGAGTTTCCTTAATATGTTCACCAGACCCTAAGCATAAGACATTATTTTAGTTGATGATCATTACTGATATTTAATTACTTCATGTCCTCTTAACAAATAAAACAATAGAGACTATTGAACATTTTTCACAGGCAAAGAAAAGCCCCGTCCAGTTTCCTGAACGGGGCCTGATCTATAAAGGAAAAAGGGCTAATCGTCTTCGACGATAAGCCCTTTTTGGAATTAAAGCCTGGCAGTGACCTACTTTCACATGGGAACTCCCACACTATCATCGGCGCAAAGCAGTTTCACTTCCGAGTTCGGGATGGGATCGGGTGGGACCTGCTCGCAATGGCCGCCAGGCAAACTGGTTGAAGAAACTGAATAAACTTATGTTTACCCCTTCCTTCGAATTCGGGAATGAATCTAGATATAGCGATATAATTTACATTTTACATTAGTAACCATGCCCAAACTACTTGGGTGTTATATGGTCAAGCCTCACGGGCAATTAGTACTGGTTAGCTTCATACATTACTGCACTTCCACACCCAGCCTATCAACCTTGTGGTCTTCAAGGGCCCTACAGGGAACTCAAGGTTCCAGTGAGACCTCATCTCTTGGGGGGCTTCCCGCTTAGATGCTTTCAGCGGTTATCCCTTCCGAACGTAGCTACCGGGCAATGCCATTGGCATGACAACCCGAACACCAGAGGTTCGTCCACTCCGGTCCTCTCGTACTAGGAGCAGCTCCAATCAAGTCTCAAACGCCCACGGCAGATAGGGACCGAACTGTCTCACGACGTTCTAAACCCAGCTCGCGTACCACTTTAAATGGCGAACAGCCATACCCTTGGGAC
>JAPHRJ010000125.1 GCA_026196045.1 Gammaproteobacteria bacterium | reverse complement strand
TAAACTCATGGCTGCTTATGGCTATGAAGAAATTCGGTTTCCTATCGTAGAACAAACTGAACTATTCAAACGTTCAATTGGTGAAGTCACTGATATTGTTGAAAAGGAAATGTATACCTTTGACGATCGCAATGGGGATAGTCTGACTTTGCGACCCGAAGGAACCGCCTGTTGCGTTAGAGCCTGCTTACAAAGTGGACTTTTACATAATCAAACTCAGCGTTTATGGTATTCCGGTCCTATGTTTCGGCATGAGCGTCCACAAAAGGGACGCTATCGTCAATTTCATCAACTCGGTGTTGAAACGTTCGGTTTTAATGGTCCTGATGTTGATGCTGAACTAATTATGATGACATCACGACTCTGGCAGAAACTGGGCATTATTAATGATGTTACCCTGGAGTTAAACTCATTAGGCACAAGCGAAGCTCGTCATGCCTATCGTGATGTACTTGTTAATTATTTAAATCAGCACAAAGAACAACTGGATGAAGATAGTCTTCGTCGCTTGCAAAGTAATCCATTGCGAATTCTGGATAGTAAAAATCCAGATATGCAGGCATTAATTGAAGCGGCTCCTAAATTGCAGGATCACCTTGACGAAGAGTCCCGAGGCCATTTTAAACTGTTATGTCAGTTGCTTGATGCGGCAGATATTAAATACAGAATTAATACCCGCCTTGTTCGTGGACTGGATTATTATTCAAAAACTGTATTTGAATGGGTAACCGATAAACTGGGTGCACAGGGTACAGTGTGTGCAGGTGGACGTTTTGATGGCCTGGTGGATCAACTAGGTGGCCGTGCAACTCCGGCTATGGGATTTGCTATGGGTATGGAGCGACTGGTTTCACTAATTAATGATTCTCATATTCCTCATGATGATTATAAACCCCATGCCTATCTCGTTTTACTGGGTGAGAAGGAAGAACAGGCTGGCTTGTTGCTAGCCGAACACTGTCGAACTGAAATTAATCCATTACGACTTGTTATGCATTGTGGTGGTGGCAGCATGAAAAGTCAGATGAAAAAAGCAGACAAGAGTGGAGCACGTTTTGCATTGATTCTTGGCGAAGATGAGCTTAAGCAAAATGCAGTTACCGTAAAGGACTTACGTGAGGGGATGGAACAACAGCGCATCAAACAATCAGCATTGATTGAGTTTTTTAATAATTATATTAACTAATACAGTACTATTTCGGAGCATATTGTGGATACAGAAAGAACGGAAGAAGAACAAGTTGCGGCCATTAAAGACTGGTTCAAGAAAAATGGCAGCGCTATTGTTTTTGGTCTGGCGCTTGGCCTGGCCGCTATTGGTGGTTATCGTTTCTGGCAGGACTATACAATTGGTCAGGGACAGAAAGCTTCCCTGTCCTATTCAGCTTTTCAGAACAAACTGATTACAGCAGATTCAGCCAGGGTTTTTGAACTTGGTGGTCAGATCGTTGAGCAATACCCGGGAACACCCTATGCCTCTTTAGCTGCATTAGGCATGGCACGTATGAGTGTCGAAAGTAATGCCCTGGAAGGAGCTGAAATTCATCTAAACTGGGTTATTAATAATAGTAAACAACGTGGTTTAGTACATACTGCAGCATTACGCCTGGCTCGTGTTATGGCTGCCCAGAAAAAGTTTGAGCCAGCATTGGCATTGGTAGATAGCATGACTGAAGCCGCCTATGCCTCATTATATAGTGAGGTGAAAGGTGACATTTTGTTGGCCAAGGGTCAGCACTCGCAGGCTCGCGAGGCTTATCAACAGGCTATTGTAACCATTTCTGCAAATGATCAACGTCGTATGGTCATTGATATGAAATTAAATGATCTTCCTCAAACTAACATGAATTAGGCCAGAATTAATGCGTGGCTTTTTAATTATATTTGTCATTTTATTAGGGGGGTGCTCGTCATCTCCTGTTATGCCTCCGACCCCACTTGAACCCGTTGAGAATACAGTTGATGTAATATCAATCTGGCAATATGAAACTGGGACAGGTGCTTATGACCATTACCTGAAATTTAAACCTGTCTTTTGGCAGGGTAAAGGTTATGTTGTTGACTATCTAGGCCTGATTAGAGCCTTTGATATTTCAACAGGAGAAACTGTCTGGGAAACACGGGTTGATGTTGCATTATCCACAACACCTGCCGTGACGGGGGGACGATTGCTGCTTGGCTCGAACACAGGTGATGTTATTGCGCTCGATCCTGACAATGGTAAAGAGCTTTGGCGTACACGAGTTTCCAGTGAAGTACTGGCCCCACCACAGGGTGCAGACGATCTTGTTATTGCTCGAACGATTGATGGGCGACTGTTTGCGCTAAATGCAGAGACAGGAAAACAACGTTGGGTTTATGAAAGAAGTGTTCCTCTATTAACCTTGCGAGGAAACAGCACCCCATTAATCGTTAATGACATGGTATTGCTGGGTGCAGATAGTGGCAAATTAACAGCAATAACTTTGAAGGATGGTGTTGAGTTATGGGAAACAGCCATCGCTATTCCTTCTGGGCGAACTGAACTTGAACGCATTATTGATATTGATGCCGATCTTGTTGTCTTTGATGATCTCGTTTATGTAGTGACATACCAGGGCCGTCTAGCTGCAGTGCAGTTAGATAATGGCCGCATTCGCTGGGTAAGAGATATGTCATCTTATAATGGATTTGTCGTTGATGCCTATCGTATTTATATCACCGATGAGGAGTCACAGGTGCTGGCACTGAATCGTATGAATGGTGCGGTTTTATGGCGTCAGGACAAACTCATTCGTCGCTCACTAACGGCACCGGTTATTTTTGGCGATAATGTCGTGGTGGCAGATTATGACGGCTATGTGCATTGGCTTGATCGCGAAGATGGCCATATTAAAGCACGCAAGCGTATTAACCAGCCCAGTTTCCTGAATGAACCTGTCGATGTTATTTATTACGACGAGCACAAAAGAAATGTACTGGCAACGCCGGTTGTTGTTGACGACAAGCTACTAGTCAATGATCGATTCGGCATGATGTACGCCTATATTTATTTCAACGATCTATAAACTTATTCCATGAAACCTGTCATCGCCCTGGTAGGGCGTCCCAATGTGGGAAAATCCACTTTATTTAACCGTTTAACCAAAACACGGGATGCCCTTGTGGCTGATCAACCCGGACTAACTCGAGACCGGAAGTTTGGTGAAGGACGTGTTGGTGACTTCCCCTATATTGTTATTGATACTGGAGGTTTAACCAGTGAAATTGATGGGGTTGAAGAGCTCATGGCGGGACAGTCATGGCTGGCCGTAGAACAGGCCGATGCGGTTTTATTTCTGGTTGATGGGCGCAATGGTCTGGCTCCAGAAGATGAGAAAATTGCCAGGCGTTTACGAACCACAGGGAAAAAAATAATCCTTGTTGTCAATAAGGTAGACGGGCTGGACATTGATATGGTCACGGCCGAGTTTTATTCTCTAGGCTTGGGACAACCAAACGGGATCAGTTCTTCTCATGGACGCGGTGTCAAACAGCTGATGCAAGTTGTCTATGATGAGCTGGATGCAGAAGAGGATCCCAATGCACCACCAGACGAAGAGCAGGGAATTAAAATTGCTATCGTGGGTCGACCCAATGTCGGCAAGTCAACACTGGTAAACCGCATATTGGGCGAAGAACGTGTTGTTACCTACGATATGCCGGGTACCACCCGCGATTCAATTTATCTTCCGTTTGAACGTGATGGTCAGCGTTATACCATTATTGATACGGCTGGTGTACGTCGTCGCAGTCGAGTCAATGAGGCCGTCGAAAAGTTCAGTGTCATTAAAGCACTTAAAGCCATTGAAGACTCCAATGTAGTGATTATGCTGCTGGATGCGAGTGAAGGTATCACTGAGCAGGATGCCAGTTTACTGGGATTTGTACTGGATGCCGGTCGCGCATTGGTTCTGGCAGTCAATAAGTGGGATGGGCTTGATACGGATCAGCGGGACAAGGTTCGTCGGGAACTGGAAGTAAAGTTACCCTTTATTAATTTCACCAGGCCTCAATTTATTTCAGCATTACATGGTAGTGGAGTGGGGGATCTGTTTGAACTTGTGAACCGAGCTTATTCTTCAGCCACCCGCGACTTTTCTACTCCACAGCTCACGCGGCTACTCGAAGATTTTGTCTCAGCTCACCAACCTCCTTTAGTGAAAGGACGACGTATAAAACTTCGCTATGCCCATCAGGGAGGACAGAATCCACCGGTTATTGTGATTCACGGTAACCAGACCGCCTCTGTACCGGATGCCTATCGTCGTTATCTTATTAATGCCTACATCAAGCATCTGCGGCTGGAAGGCACGCCGATGCGGCTTGAATTTAAAAGTGGTGAAAATCCTTTCCAGGGCAAAAAGAACGTCCTGACCAGGCGACAGGTGGAAAAGCGCAAACGCCTGCGCAAGTTCACATCCCGTCAGAAAAAATAAGTAATTGCTAAAATACCCCTAAAGTTACCTTTCCTCCTGCCGAAAACTTAGTTGCTAATCCTTAGTAGAAAAACAGGAATGCCTGTTTTTCATACACTTGCACTTATTAGTTTGTTTAATTGTTAAAGAATACACAGTTGTTAACACTGGTTTGGTCGACAATGTTTATAGTAGGAGTGGGGCCAGACAATACAGCGTAAGAATTAGAAATGAATTTTTAATTAGCTGGAAATTTATTGGCAAGATGCTTTAGAATCCAGCTATAAGTAATTAATTTAAGTGAAATTTATTATATTATATTGGGATTTTTTAATATGGATTACCTGCCACAGAGCGGAGGCTTAAAAAAATGAAGTCAAACATTTCAGGTGTTACAGCGGCTGTTGTGCTCGGATTAGGAGTTATGCAGAACAGTCAGGCTGTTGAAAATATAGAATTTTCAGGGTACTTCACCTTGAAAGGGACCTATGCGGACAACCAACAAGCTAGTAATACCAGTACGACAGCCGGTTATGGTAATGGTTATGCGGATGACCGTGTCAACTGGGATACTCGTGATACACGTATTGGTTTACAGGCTACAGCGGAAGTGACTCCAAAACTGGACATGACCCTGGTGATGCAGGCCAACGGTGGATCTAATGACCAGTATGACCTGGCGGCCACCTGGGGCTACGCAGGCTATTCTATCAGTGACACATTAACTTTACGTATGGGTAAAGTGAAAGGTCCGTTCTATATGGTGTCAGACTACATCGAAGTAGGTTATGCCTATCCCTGGGTGACGCCTCCGCAGGAGGTATACAGTACCAACCCAATGAAATCGTTAACCGGACTAGATCTGGTCTATAACGAGTCTTTTGGGAATATGAACTTCCTGTTTGAACTTTACACGGGCTCTGGAAACCATAAAGCGACTATTTTACCGACGTATGCAAACCATGACTCCGCTTTTCCTTCCACTAGTCAATATAGTGTGGGGGACGTCGTAAGTTTCTCAACTCATGATATGTATGGTTTTAATACCTCGATTGGTACCGATGGTATTACGTTCCGTCTGGGTTATTTCACCACACAGGTGGTGGCAGCCGCTTTTGGTATCACAAGTGCTGATAATGTAAGTGGTTCATTCGGTGGTGCTGGCCTGATTGTCGATTGGCGCAATCTGGTAATTTATAGTGAATATATTCAGCGTGATACTGATGCTGCTTTAGAGGCCGCATTCCCTGATCAGGATGCATATTACTTTACATTAGGTTATCGCTTTGGTGATTTTCTTCCTTATATGACTTATGCCAACCTGGACAAAGGCAAGGATAATAGTGTTTACGCTTCGATCCAGAGTTCGGTTGCATTAGGTTTCCGTTATGAGGTAGGTGATACCTCCGCAGTTAAGTTTGAAGCTTTACAGGCGAAAACAGATTCAGATAGTGGGGATAATGGCAAATATGGCCTGTTTGATTACCCAGTCAAAGATAACGAAGGCAATGTCTTTGCTGTTAGTTATGACCTCATTTTCTAAGCAGGAGTAGGAAAGATAATGATGAAATTACTGAGACCATTTACCATATTGGCCTTAACAGTAATGCTGTTGGCCAATGGCTCAGCCGCCTGGGCAGGGATCGCAATTATTGCAAACTCATCGAACAAGCAACATGGCGTGTCAAAACAAACGATTGCGGATATGTATCTGAACAAAATCAAAAAGTTTAGTAATGGCCGCAATGTTGAACCTGTCGATCAATCCAAAGGTAGTGCGATTCGCGAAAAATTCTATAAGTCTGTTTTACAAATGTCTGAACGTGAAGTGAATCGTTATTGGGCAAAACGTAAATTCACGGGTAAAGCTAAGACTCCTAGAGTCTTAGTCAGTGATCGTGAGGTTAAAGAATGGGTCGCAAGAACGCCTGAGGGCTTAGGCTATATTGATGGAAAGTCACTGGATAATACTGTCAAGGTATTATTGATTATTCCATAGAGTAAAGCCTGAATTTAATGGAATGCAGGTTATTCATATTGACTTGTTGGGCATAAGTAATAGGAAAAGTTGTCTATGAAAATACGACTTATCATATTAGTAGTGTCATTGCTGACATCTGCAATGGTGTATGCAGCAAATGACCCCATGGTTAGTCTTTTCAAGTTTCAGTCTCAAATGGCACAACAGGGTAATGTTGATGCCATTATGAAACTGGGCGAGATGTATGAAGAAGGCCAGGGTACTAAGCAGAACCTTGATAAAGCATTAGAAATGTTCAGGAAAGCTGAGCAGGCGGGTAATGCTAATGCTGCCAGGGCGATAACTCGAATAGGTAATAAAAAGAAACAGATTGCTAAAGCTAAACGAGATAAAGCCGCCAAAGAAAAAGCCGCACGGGAACGTGTTGCACGTGAAAAAACTGCTAGAGAACAGGCGGTAAGAGATCAGGCTGCCAGAGAACAGGCGGCTCGTGAGCAAGCTGCAAAAGAACAGGCGGCTCGTGAAAAAGCGCAACGAGATAAAGTTAAACAGGAAAAGCTGGCCAGGGAAAGAGTGGCTAAAGAACGCGTAGAACGTGAACAAGCTGCTCGATCACAGGCAGCAAAAAATAAGGCGGCACGTGAACGGGCAGCTAGAGAGAAGGCGACTCGTGATAAAGCTGCACAGGAACAACTGGCTCGTGAAGAAGCTACACGAAAACAACAGGAACAGGAAAAAGCAAAGGCGCAGTCTAAGAAAGACAAGGATGGATTCAGTTCTAATCCCTGTAATACCCCTGCAGCCAGGTTAATGTCGACCTGTAAATAGTAGTTACACGGAATAACAGTTAAAACAGAAATAGGAAATTCAGTTTTAGGTTAGGTGTTTAGATTATGAATAAATTCGTTACAAAACTAATAATAAAACTGGGAGTTTTATTAGCTATCTGCAGTCATTCTGTATTACTTCAGGCTGCTGGCTTTGATCAATTTAAGCTGGATATGTTATTAGCACAAAGGGGTGATTCTGGGGCTCAGTTCTATGTTGCCAGTGCCTACGAAGAAGGTCGTGGTGTGGCCAAAGATTTAACTAAGGCTTTTGAATGGTATAACAAGGCAGCGGCAAATAAGCATAATGGTGCGCAATTTAAAGTTGGTGAATGTTATGCCAATGGTTGGGGGGTATTAAAGAACCCC
>JAPHRJ010000033.1 GCA_026196045.1 Gammaproteobacteria bacterium | reverse complement strand
TAATCACTTTGCCATCAGAAAGGGTCATGGCTCGTTCCAGGATATTTTCCAGCTCACGTACGTTACCAGGGAAGGGATATTTTTGCAGGTTTGAGAGGGCATCCTGGTTTACTTTTGGTACGTCAGTTTGCCAGGTAGATGAAATTTTTCGCAGGAAATGTTCGACCAGTAAAGGCACATCATCAGCTCGCTGATGCAGGCCGGGCATCTTCAGTTCAATCACATTCAATCGATAGTACAGATCCTGACGAAACTCTGCGGACTCCACGAGTTTGGCCAGGTCTTTATGTGTCGCACTTAAAATCCGCACATTGACCGCAATTTCCTGTTGTGCCCCAACAGGTCGAATCGACATCTCCTGAATCGCACGTAATAATTTCACCTGCATGTTCAGTGGTAGATCCGCGACTTCATCCAGAAACAGGGTGCCACCATCGGCCGCCTGAAACAGCCCCTGCTTGTCACTGACCGCTCCGGTAAAGCTACCTTTTTTATGGCCAAAGAATTCACTTTCCATCAGTTCTGGAGGAATCGCACCACAGTTAACCGGGACGAAAGCCTGTTCGCAACGAGGACTTTGCTCATGAATCGATCGTGCCGCCAGTTCTTTACCCGCACCTGAAGGGCCACTGATATAAACCGGAGCCTGACTTCGTGCCAGTTTTTCTATGGTTTGCCGGGTCCGTTGCATAACACTGGATTGGCCCAGCAACATTGAACGGGATGATGAAGACACCGCTTTCGGTTTGTCTTTTAATCGCAGTGCGCTATTGACTAAATCACGTAAAATTTTCAGATCAACCGGCTTGGAAACAAAATCAAACGCCCCGGCTTTAAGCGCTTCAATCGCCGTTTCCATACTGCCGTGTGCGGTGATCATGGCTACCGGCACTTCCGGGGCGTGGCTCTGGATGTAACGCACAAAATCAATACCATCACCATCGGGTAAACGCATATCCGTCAGGCACAGATCAAACTGCGCCTTTCCCAATATGGCCTGAGCTTCTTTCAGATTCCCCGCGCTATGGCAATCTACTCCCATACGAGAAAGAGTAATCTCGAGAAGCTCAAGGATATCCGGTTCGTCATCAATGATTAGGGCAAGGTATTTCTCAGTCACCTGATTTGTCTCATCTATATACTGTTTTTCATTAACTCATTTGTCGGCGCGGATCCTGAAAACTGATGCGAAAACAGCTGCCACCCGTTGCTACCGGGATATATTCTATATTGGCCTGATTGCATACCGCCAGTTCTCGGGAAATATACAGTCCCAGTCCTGAGCCTGTATTGGAGGTGGTAAAAAATGGCTCAAAAATATGTGTGGCCGTTTCCGGATCAATACCCGAACCATGATCAAGAATTTCCAGGAAGGGCCGAATTTGCTCTTCACTTTTTCCACCACGAATCTCAACTTTAGGAAATCCGGGGTAATCCGCGGTATGTCGCAAACCATTTTCACACAGGTTGGTCAGGATCTGATGTAAGTGGGTACGGTCAAAACGCACTTCGATATCTTCTGGATGAATATCCATAAGAATCAGACCTTCACCACCTGAATGACCCAGCAAAAAATCATGCAGGAACTTTTCGGTAAATTCCTTCAGGTTGAATATTTCAGGTTTAGAACTGTCCCGCCGACCCAATTGCATAATACTTTCGATGATCGTATTCATGCGCTGGGATTGATCACTAATGATCTGGGTTAAACGCTGATCATGCTTATCCATATTTGGTGACTCTGCCAGTAACTGTCCAGCATGACTGATGGCTCCGAGTGGATTACGAATTTCATGTGCAATACTTGCCGTCAGGCGTCCCAGTGAAGCCAGTTGTAACTGCTGGGCCTGTTGAGCCATTGCCGCGGCATCTTCCAGGAAAATGAGGGAACCCGCCGCTTCATCCTGCCCGAGATGAGCAAAGCGTGGAATCACATGATGGTATTCATTACTCAGGGCTATTCCCTGCACCGGTATTTCAGGTTGGCGTTTCCAGTGAAGCAGAACTTCCGCAAGCTGTTGAGAGATCTGTTCCAGGCCAGGAGCCGATTCTGTTGATGGCATACCTAACATGTACCAGGCGGATTCATTAATCAAACGAACCTGCTCTTTATTATCAATAACAACAATCCCGGTCTGCATGCGCTGAATAATATGCTCGGTTAACTGCGCCATGTTGGCCAGATCAACACCACGACGTTTAGCCAATGCTTCCGTTTCACGAATGCGACTGGCAAATGCAAAAGCAACAATGGCGGTCAGGAAAAGAGTAAGACCCAGGATACCAGCCTGGGTATAGGTTTCATTATTAAAACTGTTTTCGAGGTTGCCATAGATAACTTCAGTCAGCATCGTTAAAGAAGCGATGGAGGCCAGCATTAAGGCCTGGCGCTTGCCTTTTACGAGAATACTACCGCCTGCAATAATAATGACAAGCAAGGTGCCAAGGCCACTGCCAACCCCGCCACTGGCATGCATCAACAAAACAGTAATAATGATATCAACGCTGATATGCGCATAAACCTGAGTACTAAAACCCGGTTTTTGCATTTGTAACATAGGGATAAACAGGACGGCACAGACAAAGTAAAACAGGGCGCTGTAGAAAAACAGCGTTGGGTTGTAACTGGCCAGGGGGTTGAACTGTAAATCCAGGAATAAAATAACCAGGAAAAAACTGGAAATCAGTAAGCGATAAATATTCAGGAAACCCAGTGGCTTCCAGGTATATTCCGTATTCTGTCTTCCAGGGTGTGTGGCCGTTTTATTTTGCATAGGATCCATAGGATGCAAATACGTTGTTATTTCTCAGCCAGTTTTTTATGTTCATCAGAACAATAGGTCTTACCCTGTGATTGAATGGCTTCATTTTGAGGAATGTGTAAACCGCAGTGATCACAACGTGTCATACTTTCAATATGTTCTTTTTTTGTCTCAGACTTATTCTGTAATGTCGCTAACCAACGCCGGGTCAGGCTGTATACCAGCCATGCAATCACTAAAATTATAATTAACCGAATCAGACCACCGCCCATAAGCGAATCACCCTATATGTATTAAGTGAGCCTGCATCATACCCCAAGCCCTCTATTCGTTCTAACTCCATATTATAAATAGCATAGCAACTTTGCGTCTCCAGCGTATTTGTTCCACAATATCATTAAATTAACAAAGCCAGCAGTGGATTCTGCTAACATTATTACAAATAACAACCACGGCGGATTTCAAACCATGAATCTTCACGAGCACCAGTCCAAACAGCTATTTCACGACTATGGAATCCCCGTCCCGGTTGGGAAAGTTGGCAAATCAGTTGAAGATGTGACTAAGGCCTGTCAGGAACTCGGTGATAATGACTGGGTGGTCAAGGCTCAGGTTCATGCCGGAGGCCGTGGTAAAGCGGGTGGAGTCAAACGCCTGACTGATCTCAATGAAGTCCGTGAATATGCCAAAGAATTACTCGGCTCACGTCTGGTTACGATTCAAACGGATGCCGATGGCCAGCCCATAAATCAGCTCCTGATAGAAAAACCCTGCGATATTGCACGTGAACTCTATCTGGGCATGCTAGTGGATCGTGGTAGTTCCCGTGTCGTGTTTATGGCTTCAACAGAAGGTGGTATGGATATCGAAGAAGTAGCCCGTACCCAGCCAGAAAAAATTCTTACCATCGAAGTCAACCCGGTTGTTGGACTCATGCCCTATCAATGTCGCCAACTGGCCTTTGGCCTGGGACTTGGCCCACAGGTCAAATCCCTGAGCCAGATCATGGGGGGACTTTATCGTTTATTTACTGAAAAAGATTTAAGCCTGGTTGAAATCAACCCATTGGTAGTCACCCAGCAAGGTGACTTGCTCGCGATTGATGCCAAGATCAATATTGATGACAGTGCACTCTACCGTCATCCTGATCTACAGGCACTGCGAGATGCCTCTCAGGAAGATGCCAAAGAATCACAGGCTTCGGAACACGATCTTAATTATGTCAGTCTCGATGGTAGCATCGGCTGTATGGTCAATGGTGCCGGACTGGCCATGGCAACCATGGACCTGATCAAACTGCATGGTGCCGAACCTGCCAACTTTCTTGACGTCGGTGGCGGCACGACCACAGAAAAAGTCGCGGCGGCATTTAAACTGATTATTTCTGATCCTAAAGTCAAAGGTATCCTGGTTAATATCTTTGGCGGTATTGTCCGTTGCGATCTCATTGCAGAAGGCATTATCCAGGCCGTAAAAGAAGTACAACTTTCTGTCCCCGTTGTCGTGCGTCTTGAAGGCACCAATGCTGAACAGGGTCGAGCTTTACTGGAAAAAAGTGGACTGGCCATCACTACAGCCGACGACTTAAGTAATGCAGCGAAAAAAATTATCGCTTTGGCGGGAGGAAATTAATCATGTCTATCCTGATCAATAAAGACACTAAAGTGATTTGCCAGGGTTTTACCGGAAAACAGGGCACCTTCCATTCTGAACAGGCCATTGCCTATGGCACCCAACTTGTGGGTGGAGTAACGCCAGGTAAAGGCGGGCAATCTCATCTTGATCGCCCGGTATTTAATACCGTCGCTGATGCCGTTAAAAGCACCGGTGCCAACGCCACTATGATTTATGTTCCTGCCGCTTTTGCAGCTGATGCCATTCTGGAAGCGGCCGATGCGGGTATTGAAGTGATCGCCTGTATTACTGAAGGCATTCCTGTACTGGATATGCTGAAAGTGCACTCAGCTTTACAGGGTACCGATGTCAAACTTATTGGTCCTAACTGCCCCGGCATTATTACTCCCGGTGAATGTAAAATTGGCATTATGCCCGGCAACATTCATCAACCCGGCCATATTGGAATTGTTTCGCGTTCAGGAACCCTGACTTATGAAGCCGTTCATCAAACTACCCAGGCAGGACTTGGTCAGAGTACCTGTGTTGGTATTGGTGGTGATCCGATTCACGGTCTGGAATTTATCGACTGTTTAAAAATGTTTGAAGCTGATCCCGAAACCCATGGCATTATCATGGTTGGTGAAATTGGTGGAACGGCAGAAGAAGAAGCTGCTGAATATATTCACGACCATGTTACTAAACCAGTGGTGGCTTACATTGCTGGTGTAACGGCTCCTAAAGGAAAACGCATGGGCCATGCTGGTGCCATTATCTCTGGAGGTAAAGGCACGGCTGAAAGCAAGTTTGCCGCACTGGAAAAAGCGGGCGTGACGGTGACCCGTTCACCGACGGAAATGGGACAACACATGCTGGCTTTGTTGAAATAATTTCTTAACGTAAAGATGCAAAGACGCAAAGATGATTTTTAAGTAATCACGTTTTTAACTTCCCGTTTACATAGGATAGAAAATAAATAAGCAAATTTTAAATACAAATCTTTGCGTACTTTGCGTCTTTGCGTTGATAATTTTTAATTAAATAATTCTGGAAATTGCTTTGAATTCTCTCTCATCTCTTCGTATTGCTGTTGCTCAATGCAATCTATTGGTCGGTGATCTGCAGGGCAATGTTGCTCAGATAATCGAGTTAACCAATAAAGCACGGGATGAACTTAACGCCCATGCCATTGTATTTCCAGAACTGGCTTTAACCGGCTATCCGCCTGAAGATTTACTGTTGCGACCCGGTATGTATGAACGTGTTGAAGAGGCCATGACCCGATTAAAGCAATCCGTGCAGAATATTGATGTGATTGTTGGCTTTCCGGAAAAAACCGACACAGGCATTTATAACGCCGCAGCGATTATAAGGAATGGCGATATTATTAACGTCGCTCGTAAACATTATCTGCCTAACTACAGCGTCTTTGACGAACAACGTTATTTTGTTTCTGCCAACGAAGCCTGTGTTGTTGACATCAATGGAACTCCGATTGGTATCAGTATCTGTGAAGACATCTGGTATCCAGAACCCATTGCACAACTGCGAGATGCTGGCGCTCAATTGATCCTGAACTTAAACGCTTCCCCTTTTCATAAGAACAAAGGGCAGGAGCGGGAAAACATCGTTGAGCAACGAATAAAGGAAAACTCACTTCCCATTGTTTATACCAATCTTGTCGGTGGGCAGGATGAACTGGTATTTGATGGTGCTTCTTTTGTCATGAATGCAGATGGTCATATAACACAACGTATGCCCGAATTTGAAGATGGCCTGTTCGCTGTAGATTTTGAAATCCAGGATCATAAAGTTATTCCTGTTGTTGTTGATTCAAAAACCCCAACCACAACTGAAGATGCTCGTATTTATCAGGCTCTGGTTCTGGGTGTACGCGATTTTGTACATAAAAATGGTTTTAAGGATGTCATTATTGGTTTATCCGGCGGGATTGATTCCGCACTGACACTAGCTATTGCGGTTGATGCATTAGGCCCGGAACACGTGGAAGCTGTGATGATGCCATCACAATATACAACCGACATGAGTGTGGAAGATGCGGCTGGACAGGCAAACATCCTGGGGATTGAGTATCATGTCCTGCCTATTAAAGCCAGCTTTGATGCTTTTCTCGAAACCCTGTCCCGTGAGTTTGAAGGTCGACCGGTTGATACAACCGAAGAAAATATCCAGGCTCGCTGTCGTGGCATTCTATTGATGGCCATCTCCAATAAAAAACATAAAATGGTGCTGACCACCGGCAACAAAAGTGAAATGGCCGTAGGCTATGCCACCTTATATGGGGATATGGCGGGTGGTTATGACGTGTTAAAAGATGTGCCCAAAACTCTGGTCTACCAGCTGTCAGAATATCGCAACAGTATTAGCCGGGTAATTCCCCAACGAGTCATTGATCGTCCACCGTCCGCTGAACTGGCTCCCGACCAGCAGGATACAGACAGTCTGCCTCCTTACGATATTCTCGATGATATTCTCGAGCGTTATGTCGAGAAGGATCAGGGACTGGAAGATATTGTTGCCGCTGGTTTCGAACGGGATACCGTACTTAAGGTGCTCACACTGGTGGATCGGAATGAATATAAACGTCGCCAGGCCGCGCCAGGAATTCGTATCAGTCCCCGTGCTTTTGGTCGTGATCGGCGCTATCCCATTTGCTCGGGTTATGGTCGAAATCGAAAATCATAGTTTATTTTTAGGCCGACTATCCTGACCCAGGCCCCGGCCTGACTTGTAAATTGACGAAAAATAGACAATCATTCCGGGTTATTACAATAATTACACCAGCCATTCCAGACTGTAGCGGGACGGCCCATGAATCAACCATTAAAAATAACGACAACAGAAGGACTGCCAAATGAAAAAAATTGAGGCGATCATCAAACCCTTCAAACTGGATGATATCCGTCAGGCCCTGTCAGAAATTGGCGTCACCGGTATGACCGCCAGTGAAGTAAAAGGTTTTGGCCGACAAAAAGGACACACTGAACTTTATCGTGGTGCAGAGTATGTCATCGACTTTCTGCCCAAGGTAAAAATTGAGATTGTTGTATCTGACTCATTAGTCGATCAATGTATTGAAGCCATTACCAACGCGGCCCGTACTGGCAAAATTGGTGACGGCAAAATTTTCGTTTCTGATGTACAGCGTATTGTGCGTATTCGCACCGGTGAGGAAGGCGAAGAAGCTATCTAAAAAAAGGGACAAGGGACAAGGGACAAGGGACAAGAAAAATCTTACGCAAAGATTTTTTAAATAAGATTAACTTAAAATGTCCATTTTGCCTCGCCCCTCGTAACTCGTCCCTTATTTATCCCTTGTTACTCGTCCCTTTGGTAATCCGGGAAATTCATCTCCAGTACCCGCAATGCATCTTTAGCCAGCACTGGTAATTCCAGATTCACATAAGCCTCTACCATCACAGCCAATGCTTCCGGTACCGCTTTGGTGCCCTGATAATTTTTCACCACATACTGCGCCCGTTTGGCCGCTGCGACATAGGCCTGACGTTCATTATAGTAACTGGCCACATGCAATTCATAACGGGCCAGCCCATCACGCAGACTGTACATCCGTAAGATCGCATCGGGAGTATATCGACTCTTGGGGAAACGATTGACCAGTTCTGAGAAAAAACGGAAGGCTTCACGAGCTGACTTGGGATCACGTTCTGTGGCTTTTTGATCAAACCAACGAGCCATAAATGACAGCTCGGACTGGTACCTTGCCAGTGCACGTAAATAATAAGCGTAATCCACACTGGGATGATCCGGGTGTAATTTTATAAAACGCTCAGCTTCAAGAATCGCCGATTCGGGTTCATCATATTTGTAATAGGCATAAGCCATTTCCAGAATCGCCTGAGTCGCATAGGCACCATAAGGAAAACGAGATTCGAGTTTTTCAAAGTACTCAATGGCACTTTCATACTCGGCATTCTCCATATACTGCCGGGCTTCAGCATAAATTTCCTGAGCGGTCATTTCTGCCGTTGGATCATCGGCATCGGGTGATGTCGAGCAGGCTACCAGCCCGAACATAAGCACCAACATTAAAATAGAATTAAGTATTTTCAGCATTAGCAATACAAGCACGATTTTCGAAAGAGGCGAGAGTATACTATGAACTTAAGGTAGACACACAATGACAGAAAATATTCATCTTAAAGCCACTATTTCCGACGAACTGGCCGGATTACGACTGGATCAGGCCCTTGCAAGCCTGTTTCCGGACTATTCCCGTTCCCGTTTGCAACAATGGCTCAAAAAACAACAGATCACGGTTAATAATCAGGCCGCGCGGGCACGTGACAAAGTCTATGGTGGTGAAAGCATCGAAATTCAGGCCGAGGTTGAAACCGAACAAACCTGGGAAGCCGAAAACATTCCGCTGGATATCGTATTCGAGGACGAACATATATTGGTGATCAACAAGCCTGCCGGGCTGGTTGTGCATCCGGCGGCTGGCAATTATCAGGGCACTCTGCTCAATGCTCTGTTACACCATGTCCCGGAAGTGGCCAGCGTACCCCGGGCCGGTATCGTCCACCGACTGGACAAAGACACCACGGGGCTACTGGTTGTCGCTCGTACCCTGCCCGCGCAGAAATATCTGGTTGAACAACTGCAGGCCCGCGCTTTTTTACGAGAATACCAGGCCGTCGTCATGGGGACACTGGTTGCCGGTGGCCAGGTTGACGCCCCCATTGGTCGGCATCCGGTTCACCGCAAACGCATGGCCGTGGTTGAATCAGGCAAGCCAGCTTTGACTCATTATCGAGTTACAAAGAAATTTCGGGCACATACCCATTTGACCCTGAAACTGGAAACCGGCCGCACTCATCAAATTCGAGTACACATGGCCCATATTAAACATCCACTGGTGGGTGATCCGGTTTATGGTGGGCGACTGAAACTTCCTCCACAATGCAGTGAACAGCTAACAAACACCCTGCGCCAGTTCCAGCGTCAGGCTCTGCATGCGGCCCGCCTGGGACTCGAACATCCAGCCACTGGTGAGTTACTGGAATGGGAAGCCCCACTGCCGGATGATATGAAGCACTTACTCGCAGCCCTTGATGAGGACAATCAAGCTCACAATAATGATTCATACTGATGGCTCGTTCTGATTCATTATCCTGGCTCCAGCCAGACTGGCCAGCACCAGAAAATATCAAAGCCGGAACAACCTTACGCACAGGAGGTGTCAGCCAGCCACCCTACGACAGCCTCAACCTCGGCGATCATGTCGGTGATGATCCCACTGCAGTCACCGAAAATCGCCAGCGACTATTCCAGCTGGGACTTCCCTCTGAACCGATCTGGCTTAAACAGGTTCATAGCAAACAGGTCGTCGATGCTCCAACCACCCAGCCCGGCGAAATAGAAGCCGATGGATCTTACACCTCGGTTACAGGAATCGTCTGCGCAGTAATGACGGCCGACTGTCTACCGGTATTAATCTGTAACCAACAGGGCACTCAGGTAGCCGCCGTGCATGCCGGCTGGCGTGGACTGGCGGATGGCATTATCGAAACCGCTATCGATAAATTTAATGATGAGAAAAGTGACCTGCTGGTCTGGCTCGGCCCAGCCATTGGCCCAAATGCCTATGAAGTGGGTGATGATGTCCGTGATGCCTTTGTTAACCATGACCCACATGCAGAATCCGCTTTCATCGTGTCGAATAATAAATGGCTAATGGATATTTATACCCTCGCCCGCCAGCGGCTCACTACTTCTGGTGTGAATCATATATATAGTGGTGAACATTGCACCTATAACAATAAAACACACTTTTATTCTTATCGTCGTGATGGCATCACCGGACGCATGGCCAGTTTGATCTGGATAGAATAAAGCTACTCGTCCCTCGTTCCCTGGCCTTGTTTTTTATGAAAGTGACCAAAATTGTCACTTTGTGACTAGCTACGACTGACCTTTAACCTTATGTGGGTCACATTGCTGACTCGCTCAGTTAAATTAGACTTCATCACAACTTCTGCACTCTCGCTAACTCTCTGTTTATATGACAAAAACTCCTTACTTAACAAAAATTGTGAACTCCGTCATCAATGCTGGCACAGCGGTTGCAAATAAGAAACACAAACGCAGTCACAAAGCTGCACTGAATTACCCCCCAACACCAGATGGAGAACATCACAATGAACATGCGTAACATTAGTGTCAAACACAAACAAGGCAAGGGTTTCACCCTTATCGAATTAATGATCGTAGTCGCAATTATCGGTATTCTCGCCGCAATTGCGATTCCAGCTTATAATGGTTACATCCAAACGGCACGTATGCAGAAAGTTTCTGACCATATGGATACGGCGCGACGCTGGATTGAAGCAGGTTTCAAAGCTGATGCCAGTCGTCGTTCTATGGGCATTCCCTATCTTGCCGTTAACGAAATGGGTGCCGCTGGTGGTACCCAGAACGAATTCCCACGTGCTGCCCTCAATATGATCAATTCTCTGAACCAGGATAACGGCCAGCTTTGTGCCGCTGCAGGTAACTGTACCATCAGCGCACCTGAAGGTGGTGTCCTGCCCTATGCTGGCGCTCCTGTTGCTGCTAATGGCGTGGTTGGCATCGCTGTCACTAACGGCCCCAATGGTGCTGGCGGTGAATGGGTAACTGGTGATACGGTTACAATTACACGTCCACTCTATCTGGATTTTGCAACTGCACCCGTAGCCTCTATTATTGTTACCTATTAATAAGCAATATGATGTAACCAAAGGCTCCTCAGTTTGAGGAGCCTTTTTTTTATGCCTGTGTTATTTATAAATTAAGCCGTTATAATAAAATTATCTTGTTACGATGCTACAATTTATTACAGACACGACAGTCTATAGTCTTAACACATAAACATAATATTTCAGGTTTTATCATCCATGATGACCCGTGATCTTTTAGCCTCCAAGTTCAAAGCCTTCACCATCCACTTCGGCATCAGCTTTGCCATTTTTCTTGTCTTACTTTATTTTGTTATTTTTCACTGGTATCCACTGCCATTTTTTAGCACCGATGGCGGTTGGCAAGGTATACGTTTAATTGCCGCCATTGATTTAGTACTCGGCCCAACATTAACATTCATTGTCTTTAATTCCAGTAAATCACGACGCCATTTAACAATGGACTTGTCTCTTATTGGTATCTGTCAAATAGCCGCGCTGGCTTGGGGTACATGGGCAGTGCACAATGAGCGACCTTACCTTGCCGTATTTGCAGATGGTACCTTTTCCCCCCTGGCTTATTACCAGACTGTTGAAACAGGGTTAACAAAAGAAGCATTAAGAAAATTCTCTTCAACAACACCTATAAAAATCTATGTCGATGTTCCCACTGACAATGATGAATACATGCGCCTGTTAGTCAAATCGGCTGGTAGCCAGCCTCTGCATTTCATGGGCGATCGTTACCATGCTTTTGACAAATCCCAACTGGACAATATTACACACTGGAATATTGATATGGAGGCGTACCTTAAAGGGGAACCGGCAGAATGGAACCATGCATACCAGCAGTTTACCCAGAGCCTGTCTGGCAAGCTGGAAAATATGCTGTTCTTTGGCTTAAATGCACGCTATGGCAAGCATATTATTGTCATTGATAAATCCACAATGGAATTTGTTAAGGTACTGGATATCCCCCCTCCTGAGATTGATGAAATTATCTGGGGCAAAGAAAAAGCCAAAGAAAGGCGGCAACAAAACAAAGCCACTACCAGTAAAACTCAAGCTAATGAGTAAAAATGCATCCATATTTAGAATATGGTAATTTGTTAAAATTAAAACTCAATCACACTTTATCTAATAGAAAACTAACTTTTCACGCCACATGCCCGATAATTAAGTAATGGTTTATACATCTATATTTATTGAACACAATATTTGAAGGAGAAATATGATGGACAGGTATCCACGACAACACGGTTTTACTCTGATTGAAGTCATGGTTACCATGGCCATCATCGCCCTTCTTGCGGCGGTTGCCATCCCGGCTTATAACGGATACGTCCATACCGCACGAATGTCAGAAGGTCAGGACAATCTAGCTACGCTACGTCTGGCCCAGATTGAATCTTTTGAAGAAAATGACTCGTTTTTCATCGGCGCAAATACTGCAGCATTAATTCTCTCCAGTGGAAATCGCTGGCTGCCCACCCCATGGGATCGAACACTGACCAATGCTCAGAATCTTGCTCGTTTGAATTTCACATATTCAGTCGCAAACTGCGCCGGTGGAGCCGTTAATGCATTGGGAAATCCCACACAGTGCTTTGTTGCCACGGCAACAGGCCAAAACCAATTAGCCGCCACAGATACTCTACAGGTAACTAATTAGCTCCAGTTCTCCATCACACAGCCATAAAAAAGCGGCTGAAAATCACTTCTCAGCCGCTTTTTTGTCTTACCGTTTCACAGAAATTAATGACATCCTTGTCAAATTCCACATCCCTGTAAACTTTAAAGTACACAATCCAGATGAAAAATACTGTAGGGGAAACCCCTTAGATTTGTATGAAAAACTGGATAAATTCCCACTTTATTCCCAAGTATTGATTTAGATCACTCACGTTTCATGAGCCTATTTTTGTTTCCTGTACTTCTAAATCAAGATTATCAAAACTCAGCCGATAAATGATTTTGAACCCGGTTCAGGTATTAGCTTTAAGTGCTTGAAATATTAGCTGTAAGTGTATATAACTTATGGAGTTTCGTGCCTTTTGATTCATGCAAACTTCTGTTTTTCTTTTCATTTTTTATGTGTAGGTAAGTAGCAGGTTTATGGCAACTCCAGGTATGCAAGTTCATCTCGGTGGTTTAGCGCGCAAATTAATTCAGGACGGTTTTCTGGATGACGAACAGGCGCAACAGGCACAGGAATCCGCGCTCAAGGACAAAATCCCTTTTGTCACCCAGGTGGTTAACCAGAAACTGGTCAATAGCCTGGAACTGGCTCATGCGGCTTCTGAAGAATTTGGTGTTCCTCTGTTCGATATCGAAACTATCAATATTGAACCTGATACCATCAAACTGATCAAGGAAGACCTGATCCGAAAACATCGGACTTTGCCCCTGTTCAAGCGAGGAAACCGCCTGTACGTTGCTGTCTCGGACCCTACCAACCTTGAAGCACTGGATGAGATCAAATTCCATGTAGGGGGTCCCACAGAGGCTGTCCTCGTAGTCGATGACAAGCTGGGCAAAGCCATCGACAAGGCCATGGAAGCCACCGATACCGGCCTTTCTGCACTTTCTGATGAAGATCTGGATGATGTTGAATTTATTGAAGAGGAGGAAGATGGTGGCCCAGGTGTTACTGAATCAGAAGCCGATGATACCCCGGTAGTCCGCTTTGTTAACAAGGTGTTACTGGATGCGATCAACAAAGGTGCCTCAGATATTCACTTTGAACCTTATGAAAAATCCTATCGTGTCCGTTTTCGCCAGGATGGGATATTAAAAGAAGTTGCGGCTCCACCTATTAACATGGCACCCAAACTTTCTGCTCGCCTGAAGGTTATGTCTCGACTCGACATTTCTGAACGGCGCGTTCCCCAGGATGGCCGTATTAAACTTAACTTATCCAAAAATCGGGCTATTGATTTTCGTGTTAACACCTGTCCTACACTGTTTGGTGAAAAAATTGTACTGCGTATTCTTGATCCCAACAGTGCCAAACTGGGCGTGGATGCATTGGGCTTTGAACAGGAGCAAAAAGAAATATTTCTTGAAGCGCTACATAAGCCCTACGGCATGTTACTGGTCACCGGGCCAACCGGTAGTGGTAAAACGGTAACCCTCTATACCGGGGTCAATATACTCAATACAGCCGATACCAATATTTCTACCGCAGAAGATCCGGTAGAAATTAACCTGCCTGGCATTAACCAGGTCAACGTTAATCCAAAGGTTGGTCTCGACTTTACCAGTGCCCTGCGTGCTTTCCTGCGTCAGGATCCAGATATTATTCTCGTGGGTGAAATTCGTGATAAGGAAACCGGTGAAATTGCTATCAAGGCCGCACAAACTGGCCACATGGTACTTTCTACCTTACATACCAATGATGCTCCACAAACCCTGACCCGTATGGTCAATATGGGTATTCCGCCCTATAACATTGCTTCAGCCGTTAACCTGATTATTGCACAGCGACTGGCACGACGTTTATGCACCCATTGCAAGGAAGAGCGCGACATTCCTAAAGAAGCCTTGCTAGAAGAAGGCTTCACTGAAGAGGATGTGAATAAAGGAATCAAAATTTTCGGTCCCAAAGGGTGTGATCAATGTAGTGATGGATATAAAGGCCGAGTGGGTATTTATCAGGTCATGCCATTATCTGAAGAAATGGGTCGTATGATTATGGAAGGTTCCAATGCCATTGAATTAGCAGATCAGGCACAGAAAGAAGGCATTCCTGACTTACGTCAATCTGGTCTGAAAAAAGTCAAAGATGGCCTCACCAGTCTGGAAGAAGTCAATCGAGTCACCAAAGAATAGCATGCAGAGAATAACGCTAAAGAATTATAACCAGGACAATTATTATGGCTGAGAAAGCGATAAAAAAATCGATGTTTATTTGGGAAGGCAAGGACAGCAAGGGCCAGATTATAAAAGGAGAAACTGTCGGTGCCAATATGGCACTCATCAAAGCCAACCTGCGCCGCCAGGGGATTAACCCTACCAAGGTCAAAAAGAAGGCCGCCCCATTATTTGGGGGAGCAAAAAAAGTCAAAGCTGCCGATATTTCTATTTTCAGCCGTCAATTAGCCACCATGATGAGTTCGGGCGTCCCTCTGGTACAGGCCTTTGATATTATCGGCCGGGGCCATGATAACCAGGGTATGCAGGAATTACTAATGGCCATCAAAACAGATATTGAAAGTGGTAGCACCCTGTCTGACTCACTGGCAAAACATCCTCGACAATTCGATGATCTCTTTTGTAATCTGGTTGGTGCCGGTGAACATGCCGGTATCCTGGATAGTATTCTGGACAAAGTCGCCACTTACAAAGAAAAAACTGAAGCTATTAAAGGTAAAATTAAAAAAGCCATGTTCTACCCGGTTGGAGTCATGGTTGTGGCATTTATTATCACCGCTATTCTGCTAATTTTTGTAATCCCAATGTTTGAAGAATTATTTGCCGGTTTTGGAGCAGACCTCCCAGCAATGACTAAATTCGTCATTGAACTATCAAAAGTATTTCAAAGCTATTGGTGGGCTATCATTGGAGGGATAGGTGTCGTGATTTATTCCGTCAGGGAAATCAAAAGACGCTCCAAAGGCTTTAATATATTTTTGGATAAAGTCGTATTAAAACTACCCATTCTTGGCCCCATTATGCGTAAAGCTGCCATTGCCCGTTATGCCCGTACTCTGGCAACTATGTTTGCTGCGGGTGTCCCACTGGTTGAAGCCATGGAGTCCGTCGCCGGTGCTGTTGGTAATGTGGTATATAGTGAAGCCGTGCTGCGTATGCGAGACGAAGTTTCTACCGGTACCCAGCTCAACATCGCCATGAAGTCATCGAATTTATTCCCAAATATGGTAGTGCAAATGACCGCTATTGGCGAAGAAGCTGGCTCAGTTGATGCCATGTTATCTAAAGTCGCTGACTTCTATGAAGAAGAAGTCGACAATGCCGTAGATAGTTTAAGCAGTCTGTTGGAACCCATAATCATGGCCTTCCTGGGTGTGGTAATTGGTGGTCTGGTCGTTGCTATGTACATGCCTATCTTCCAGATGGGTAAAGTGGTTAACTAGATCTTTATTACAAACTCTTTAGCTGTATGATAATCACCTTATTTGAACAAAACACCGTGCTGTTTTACACCACGGTTGTTTTGCTCGGTCTTCTTGTTGGCAGCTTTCTGAATGTCGTGATTCATCGACTACCCATTATGCTCAAACGACAATGGGTATCGGAATGCCAGTGTTTTCTGGCTGAAGAAGATTTACAGGCCGCACCTGCCAAAGAAGTACCGACTACATTTAATCTGAATACTCCTCGTTCTCGCTGTCCGCACTGTGGCCATGCCATTACTGCGATTGAAAATATTCCGGTCGTCAGTTACCTGTTTCTACATGGCCGTTGCCGCGAATGTAAAACCCCTATTTCTTTCCGTTACCCTGCCATTGAAATACTCAGTGCAATTTTGGCGCTAACCTGTGCCTGGCACTTTGGTGTTAGTTTAGCCGCCGCGTTTGCCATCATCCTCAGTTGGGCATTGATCAGCCTGACTTTCATCGATCTGGATCATCAGTATTTACCTGACAATATTACCCTGCCCTTTCTCTGGCTGGGTTTATTACTCAATATCAACAATACGTTTACAGACCTGGAGTCGGCTGTGATCGGAGCTGCCGCCGGTTACCTGATCCTCTGGTCTGTTTACCAGCTATTCAAAAAACTAACTGGCAAAGAAGGCATGGGATTCGGGGACTTCAAACTCCTTGCAATGCTTGGTGCCTGGCTTGGCTGGCAGGTATTGCCTGCCATCATTCTACTTTCATCGCTGGTCGGAGCGATCGTTGGCATCAGCCTCATTGTTCTAAAGAAACACCAACGTGATATTCCCATTCCGTTCGGTCCCTATCTGGCCGCCGCAGGCTGGATTGCGTTATTATGGGGGCATGATCTCAATAGCGCCTATTTGCAGTGGATATCGTACTAGTCCTCCTTTTACTTCCTGCAACCAAATCACCTCTCAGCTACCTTTTACCCAGGCTTTATTAACTCCTGAAAATAAGATTAAAAACCAAGTATGCTCATAGTCGGACTCACAGGTGGAATTGGCAGCGGTAAAACAACGGTAGCCAACTATTTTGAAAAACTTGGCGTACCTGTTATTGATACCGATGTGCTTGCCCGAGAGCTGGTCATGTCGGGACAACCCGCACTGGACGAGCTTGTTCAAACCTTTGGTTCTGATATTATCAATATAGACGGCACACTCGATCGCCGCACACTACGCCAGCAAGTTTTTGTCTCTACAGAAAAACGCAAACAACTTGAGGCTATTTTACATCCCCGTATTCGTGACGCCGTTCGCAATCAACTTGCAAACCTGTCCACTGATTACTGTATCATTGTGATTCCGTTGTTATTTGAAGCCAAACAAGGCGATCTGGTTCAACGTATTCTGGTTGTTGACTGTGATGAACAACAACAGGTAGATCGCACTCAATTACGTGACAAGGTCGAGAAGAGTGATGTTGAACATATTATGGCTACTCAGGCTGAACGTAGCACACGCCTGTCAAAAGCCGATGATATAATACATAACACCTCCTCGATTCAGGAGCTGCAGCAACAGGTAGAAATTCTACACGACAAATACCTGCAGCTTGCTCAAGGTTGCTAAACTGGCTCAATTACATGACAATTCGCTGTACCCCAAAAATTAGTATCTGCTGTGGAAAATAACCTGATTTACGAACAACCATTGAACGAGCGCATGCGGACCTTCATGCGTCTTGAGCATTTGTTTCAGCAGGCTAACTATAGCCTGCGGGGATTTTCTGTCTGGGAAACCCGCGCAACTGTCGCCAGCCTGATCGATATTCTCGAAATCCTGTCCCGCAGCGACCTGAAAACTGAAATGCTCAAAGAGCTGGATCATCAATATACCGAGCTGGCGCGCCTTGCAAACCTGCCGGGTGTAGATCGGCAGCAGCTTGATAATATTCTTAGCCAACTCGAACATGCCCAGCAAAATTTACATGGGCATTCAGGGCAACTCGGCCAATCACTGCGTGAAAATGACTTACTTAATACCCTGCGCCAACGTAGCAGTATTACCTGTGGTTGTTGTAGCTTTGACCTGCCTGGTTACCATTTCTGGCTACAACAAAGTCCTGAAGCTCGAATTGATCAACTCGAACAGTGGTATGACAACCTGAGTGTTGTCGAAAAACCTGTGAATCTGATTTTAGCTATATTGCGAGAGGGCGCTGACCCACAGCGACTCACAGCTGAAAAAGGTTTCTATCAACAAAGCCTGGATAGTTCCACTCCAGCACAGATGATCCGGGTCAGCCTTTCTGATGCGGCACCTTACTTCCCTGAAGTCAGCGCCGGCAAGCATCGTTTCACTATTCGTTTTCTTGAACACCAGCCTAGGGGTCGCCCATTACAGGCTCAGGAAAATGTGGATTTTGAATTATGGTGTTGTGGTCTATGAACAAAACAGTAGCCTGCCCAACCTGTCAGAAAAACGTAGTCTGGGATAATAACTCTCCCTGGCGACCCTTCTGTAGTGAGCGCTGTAAACTTATTGATCTTGGTGACTGGGCAGATGAATCAAACCGCATAGCTGGTGAAAGTATTATGCCTGAAAACCTGCAACCTCCTCTCGACACAGAATACTAACGTCAGCTTTACAAATTAGGCACTTAGGGCTTTGATACAATGGCAAAATTATATTTTGCCAGATAATGGTTTGCCTGAGTAATGACAGACACTTCAGCCTGCCAGTCTTTTCGGCCACTGACACATACAGGCAAGCGCATAGTTCCATTCCATCGTCCCCTGGCTGTCTGGCTAAGCACAACCTGATTGACACCCATGTTCATCCCCGACATAACGAAGTTCACCGAAATTGATTCAATGTTCTCTGCCGGAAACCCCTGCGTATTAACATTGACTGAAAACGGTTCTAAATATAGTGCCATTTGTGGCAAGGCAAAACTGATTTTGTTTTTTCCCTGAACAGATTCACAAATCTGTTTATTTGGATCACATTTTACAGAAGTTGGAAACAGGACTGTATTCTTTGGCTGATTATTAAATTCTAACCAGTCAGTATTTCCCGCTATCAAACCAACAGCCACTACCATAATCAGTAAAGTGATAGATATAATTTTCAAATACTTAGTCATGGGCTATGCCCTTCCCCCATAAAGATGAGATGGCCGCTATGCCCTGTGCTCCTTGCAACTGGGCATTTACTAGATTATTTCGTTCCATTCCACCTAGAGCATAAACAGGACAGACACTACATTCTGTTAGTTCATGCAGCCCCTCCCAACCTATAGGTTCAACATCTGGATGTGATTGTGTTTTTTGTACGGGTGATACCAGAACAAAATCTACCCCAATTTTATGCGCCTGTTGTAACTCTGTCAGATTATGTACCGATGCAGAAAGCCATTTATCTTTTGAGACAGGTCGCTGTTCACATTGCATTAATCGATGACGATTAAGATGGATACCGTCAGACTTAAACTGCTCCAGTTGTTCCGGTGCGGTATTGAGTAAGATCCATGCATTATGCTTTTGACATATTTCAATGGCACGATTAATCAAATCAGAATTCATCTGTTCATTTTCAGGCAAACGTAACTGAACCAGTCGTATACCCTGTTTCAGGCCTTGATCGAGTCGATAAATAAAGTCATCGGCATCGGTAAACTCACCAGTGATCATATATTCTGTCGGTAAACGTACAGCACTAATAATTGGATGATTGGCAGCAGGAAAGGAATAGTTAATTAAGTCTTCTGGTTCAACCCATTGTACCGGCTGCCCTTCACGGCCATGGGCTTTACCCTCAACCTGGTTGATTTTCCACACATCCAGCAATACATCTTTATCCGGGTATGAATGAGGAATACGAATTAATGGAGAGGATGCTAACACCTCCACTCCCAGCTCTTCATGGAATTCTCGCTTCAGTGCATCCTGGACACATTCGTTTGATTCCAGCTTGCCACCAGGAAACTCCCATAAACCACCCTGATGCGTATTAGTTGCACGCTTACTGATCAGGATCTGTCCCTGTTGATTAACAAGAACCCCTACGGCAACATGAACTACTTCAGTAAGCATTACAAAATATTGAAAGTTGTGTTCGTTTAACCTGAAAGTTTAATTATTTCAGGTACGGTATTCCGCATTAATCCGAACATAATCATAAGAAAAATCACAGGTCCAGACATTGGTACAGGCATCGCCCCGCCCTAATACGATCCGTATTGTTATTTCAGTCCTGTCCATTACCTCTTGCCCCATTTCTTCTTTGTAAGAAGGTGAACGGCCTCCATTTTCAACAATACAGACATCATCAAGATAAATATTAATGTCGTCCAGTACCAGTGAATCAAGCCCGGCCCGACCCACTGCTGCAAGGATACGACCCCAGTTTGGATCACTGGCAAAGAAAGCTGTTTTAACCAATGGTGAATGCGCAATGGTATAAGCCACATTGAGACATTCCTGTTCTGTTTTACCGCCAGTTACGTCCACATTAATAAGTTTAGTAGCACCCTCTCCATCCCGTACCATGGCTTTGGCCAGTTCAACACATAATTCACTGACTACCTGGGTAAACACCTCAAAGTTAGAATCGCCCTTGTTGATAACAACCTGGCTTTTACCCGTTGCCATTAAGATACAGGCATCATTTGTTGACGTGTCACCATCAATCGTAATCCGGTTAAAGGACTTATTTACAGCCTGTTGTAAACAGCTTTGTAAGGCCTCCTGTTCGATCCTGGCATCAGTAGCAATATAGGCCAGCATGGTGGCCATATCCGGGCGAATCATACCTGAACCTTTTGCAATACCGGTGATAGTTACCAGCTTACCATCCAGTTCAAAAGTCGTTGAAACACACTTGGGAACCGTGTCGGTCGTCATAATGCCATGAGCCGCATCTGACCATCCATCATCAGCCAGTGTTTTTACAGCCTGGGGAACAGCAGCGCTAATTTTTTCAACCGGTAAAGGTTCACCAATCACTCCCGTTGAAAAGGGTAATACTTCATTGGTCTGACAACCTGCCGCCTGAGCAACAGCCTCGCAGGATGAAACAGCATGTTCCAGTCCAGCCTGACCGGTACCTGCATTGGCATTACCCGTATTGATCAATAAATAACGAGGTGAAGCCTGAGCAATATGTTGTTTGGCAACAATAACTGGTGCAGCACAAAATGCATTTTGCGTGAATACAGCTGCCGTCTGGCATCCTTCAGATAATTCAATGACAACCAGGTCGCGACGATCAGCCTGTTTGATACCCGCACAGACAGTTCCTAGCCTGATACCAGCTACAGGAAGTAATTTATTGTCAGGAGAGTTATCTATCATTGTTTATCACAAATCCAAAAAATGAATGTGCCCTGAAAAGAATCCAGGTGTTTTCAGACAAGGCAAAGATTTACTCAAAATACTCATTTACTGTCGTGTAAACGCCGTATGAGAGCACCTGAAATTTTTTAGTTTAATCTACCGTGGCACTGTTTGTACTTCTTACCTGAGCCACAGGGGCAGGGCTCATTCCGACCCACTTTACGGCCTTCACGAACATAGGGTTCAGCCGCATGCCCATCACCCTCGGCCTCACCTTCAGCCTGCATTGCACTGGCAGCCGCATGTTGATATTGCATGGCACCAACCTGCTGTTGTTGACGTCGTTGCTCTTCAATAGCCGCGACATCTTCTTCGCTCTGCACTCTAACCTGACTCAGGACTTTGATAACTTCATACTTAATACGATCCAGCATATCGGAAAAGAGTTCAAATGATTCACGCTTGTATTCCTGCTTTGGATTTTTCTGCGCATAGCCGCGCAAATGGATGCCCTGACGCAATTGATCCATCATCGCCAGATGTTCACGCCATTGGTTATCCAGAACTTTTAGCATCACTTCCTTTTCAAAGTGCTGGATAATTTTCTTACCTACCTGCTCTGTCTTCTCATCATATTCATTAACCAATGCTTCAATAATTTTTTCACGCAAGTTTTCTTCGTGCAAGTTAGCATCTTCATCCAGCCATGACTGAATATCAATTTTTAACCCAAACTCTAATTCTAAAGCTTCTGTCAACCCAGGAATATTCCATTGCTCTTCAATACTCTGAGGTGGGATAAAGTTATTAATCATACTATTAACTACATCCGAACGAATTGAATTAATAGTTTCAGAAACATCACTGGCAATCAGTAATTCATTTCTTTGTTGATAAATAACTTTACGTTGATCATTGGCTACATCGTCATACTCGAGTAGTTGCTTGCGCATATCAAAGTTATGACCTTCTACCTTGCGCTGTGCATTCTCGATGGCCCGACTCACCCAGGGATGTTCAATAGCTTCCCCTTCTTCCATACCAAGTTTCTGCATAATAGCGGCTACACGGTCAGAGGCAAAAATACGCATGAGTGAATCTTCAAGTGACAGATAGAAACGTGAGGAACCCGCATCACCCTGGCGTCCAGAACGACCACGTAGCTGGTTATCTACACGGCGTGATTCATGTCGCTCTGTACCAATAATATGTAAACCACCACTTTGCAGTACCTGCTCATGGCGTTGCTGCCACTGCTCTTTTAACGTGTTAATACTATCTTCACTGGCTTTTCCAGTTTCTTCATGTGCAGCTAATTCAACATCCAGATTACCACCAAGTACAATATCGGTACCACGACCTGCCATGTTAGTAGCAATCGTTACAGAACCTGGTAAGCCGGCATCAGCAACAATCTGTGCTTCACGTTCATGTTGTTTAGCATTCAACACTTCATGTTTAATTTTTTCTTTTTGCAACAAATTAGATAGATATTCAGAAACTTCAATAGAAGTCGTACCGACCAGTACCGGTTGCTTTCTGGCCTGGCAATCTTTGATGTCTACAATAATGGCATCAAATTTTTCCTTTTGCGACATATAAACCAGATCCGTCATGTCATTTCGAATCATATCTTTATGTGTTGGAATCACGGTCACTTCCAGGCCATAAATCTGCTGGAATTCATAAGCTTCAGTATCAGCGGTACCGGTCATGCCAGAGAGCTTTTCATACATACGAAAATAGTTCTGGAAAGTAATAGAGGCGACCGTCTGATTTTCCTGTTGAATAGCAACCCCTTCCTTAGCCTCTACCGCCTGATGCAATCCATCAGACCAACGCCGGCCATGCATGGTACGTCCTGTAAACTCATCGACAATTACGATTTCATTATTTTGAACAATGTAGTCCACATCCTTTTCGAATAAATGATGTGCTCGTAGCGCTGCATTAACATGATGCATCAGGTTAATATTGGCGGCACTGTACAGGCTGTCACCTTCTTCTAGTAAGCCAGCTTCGAGCATTAAGGTTTCTACATGTTCATGTCCAGCTTCTGTCAAATAAACCTGTTTATTTTTTTCTTCAACACTAAAATCGCCAGGCCCATCTTCTGTCTCCTGTTTAACCAATTTCGGTACAAATTCATCGATCTTATTGTAATGTTCTGAACTATCATCAGCGGGACCGGAAATAATTAAGGGCGTGCGAGCTTCATCAATAAGAATTGAGTCAACTTCATCGACAATGGCAAAATGTGGGGTACGCTGAAACTGTTCTTCATGACTGAATGCCATGTTGTCGCGTAAGTAGTCAAAACCATATTCGTTATTAGTGCCAAAGGTAATATCAGCGGCATAGGCTTCTTTCTTCTCTGCATGCGGCATTTCGGAAATAACAACACCGACACTTAAACCAAGAAAGTTATAAAGTTGCCCCATCCATTTCGCATCACGTTGTGCGAGATAATCATTCACAGTAATAATATGAACACCTTTGCCCGTTAAGGCATTCAGATAGGCCGGCAGGGTTGCCATCAGGGTTTTACCCTCACCGGTACGCATTTCTGCAATTCGGCCATCATGTAAAACCATACCTCCGATCATTTGCACATCATAATGACGCATACCTAAAGCACGTTGGCCGGCTTCACGCACAGTTGCAAATGCTTCGGGTAAAAGTGCATCCAGGCTTTCCCCGGCTTCAAGGCGTTGCTTGAATTGCTGTGTTTTCTGTTGCAATTCGTCATCACTCAAGGACTGAAGATCTGGTTCCAGTGCGTTGATTTGCGCAACAGTTTTGCGCATCTGTTTAATCTGCCGTTCGTTACGGCTGCCAAAGATCTTCTTTAAAAGTTTACCTACCATAGTATCGCCTGATTCAGTGAAATCGTTGGGTTATTGTTCTGCCCGGTTTTAATTCAAATTGGGCATTTTAACCGGGAAAGTGGGGGTTTGTCCGCTTTGATTCACGGAAATTTTATTCTTATCTACCGCTTATTTTTTAGCACTCTGACTGGCCAGTATTACTGTATTTCCCGGCTGGCAACAGATGTGGAAGAAGCTCGCTCCTGTTGAACCAGACCATATGAGCTAATCGTTAATGGTGAACCAGGAAAATCTTCCTGGCTCAGTTTGGCCATCAATCTGGCCGCTGCGTGAGATTCATCAATGACAGGACCATTTGGTCGAACCTGCATGGCAGACACAATCTGGCCCTCCAAAAACTGTCCGTGGGCATCAAGGTTTACCCGAAGTACTGGTGCTAAGCCTCTGGTCTCGCCAACACTAATGCCCCAGAACGTACAGAAATTTCCCAGGCTATAGGCAATTAGTCGGCCCTTATAATACTCAAGGGCACGGGGCACATGTGGCCCATGTCCCACAACCAGATCAGCACCACTGTCGATCACCGCATGGGCAAACTCGACACTATTACCTCGATCTTCACCCCGATAAAACTCGTTTTCATTAACCACATGAAGTGCATCCAGCCCTTCGGCTCCAGCATGCATGGAAACCAGCACGATATCATGGGTCTGTGACAACTCATGCACCTGTTGGCGAGCTAACTCAATGTCCAGAAAATCATGGGAACCTATAAATGGTGCAAAGGCAATCAATGCAACACGCCGACCTTTGACTACCCAACTGGCCACATCTCCTTGCCGTCCAGAGTGACGAATCCCAGCTGATGCCAACACACTCATGGACATAGTTCGACCATCTTCACCAAAATCACGGGCATGATTATTAGCCAGACTCATTACATCAAAACCAGCTTCACGGAGGTAGCTGACATAACGGCTGGGGCTACGAAATAAATAGCAATTATCCGGATCCCGACAGGCTTTACGCGGCTCCCCTCCATCCATTAATACGCCTTCGAGATTACCAAAAGCAATATCCGCATCCTGTAAATAAGGTGTCATTGCCTGTAACAGACTAATACCATCATCATCTGCCAGTACATTTTCCGGATAGTCTGTTCCCAACATTATGTCGCCAACCAGTGCCAACGAAATGGTTGCAGATGAGTCCATTTCTGAAATAGTTTTTCTTTCTATAGAGGGTTGAATACTTAGCCCTGATGTTACTGAAACCAATGGGGATACAGCCAAAGTACTGGGTTCGGGTAACTCAAGAGAAGAACTACATGACTGTAGTATTCCCAGCAATGCTGAGAATACTACAAATAACAGAATGCGGGTCATTATTGATTACCCGAAGAAATCAGTAACAAGTTCGATAAGCGAATTGTTACCAGATTAGCGGGCAGCGTGGATATATTTTTTAGGGTTAACGGCACGACCGTTTAATAACACTTCAAAGTGTACGTGAGGTCCAGTTGAGCGCCCAGTTGTACCCATAGCAGAAACAACCTGACCTTTCTTGACCGTATCGCCAACTTTCACCAGGTTCTTACTGTTATGGCCATAACGTGTGACATAACCTTTACCATGGTTTACTTCGACCAGATTTCCATAACCTGATTTACGACCTGAAAACGTTACAACACCTGCTGCAACAGAAACGACTTCAGATCCCATTTTCCCAGCAAAATCGACACCCGAATGGTGTACACGGCGACCATTGAAAGGATCCGTGCGGACTCCAAAATAGGAGGACAACCAGCCACGTTTAATAGGACGACCTGCAGGTACTACTTCAGCTTCAAGATTACGGGTCATGATCATATCTTCCAGCACTTCAAGCTGCTGACTACGATCTTCTAACTGTAAATATAGATCATCCAGCGATTTCATAAAATCAGGTACAGCAATCTGACTCGCATCATCAGACTTGGCAATCGGACCACCCTGGGCGGGTGGCTGTTCAAAATTGAATTCACCTTTATCCAGTTTTGCCATCGTGGTCAATCGTTCACCCAGAGCATCTAAACGGATAACATGAGCCTGTAATTTACCCAGGCGTAATGCCAGAGCATCCATATTCTCTTCAGCGTCACGAGTAACTTCCTTTAACGTTAGTCGTTGTGCATCCATTTCAGACTGGATTGCGACACTGAGATCATCCGGATTACTTTTCATATGGGAAACGCCGAGCTGGTAACCGGCGAACATGAGGCTAGCAGGTAATATTAAAAATGCAGAGACGGCGATAGATGACAGCCAACGGGCATTTAGGGACAATAATCCTGAACAACCTTGTTTTCTTCTCAAAATTACTATATTCATAGTGACAAACTGACCCCGGTTACAATACTGTATCCAATATATCGGCTTTTGAACGCAAATGATTAATCTTAGTATGAATTCTCCACGCCAATTGTACAAGTTTCTGTCCAGAAAAAAAGGGGATGTTGCGGATCTGATCACACATACTCTCGAAATCAGCAAATTAAACAAGCACCTTCAAAGACTGGTTGACGAACCCTTGAGAAGCCATATCACCCTGTCCAATCTCAAAGGTGAAACAGCGATATTAATTGCAGATACGCCTGTATGGGCTTCTCGGTTACGTTACATCGAACCCATGCTCCTGCAAAAAATATCCAATAATATACATCTGTTTGGAAATATACACAAAATAGAAATTCGAGTTGCCCCTATCAGAGCAACACTCCAGCCCTCTGAGCCTGAACCCAGAAAAATTTCAGAAAATGCAGCTCAATGCCTGCACAATATGGCTGAATCGGTTGAGGATATTGATCTAAAAGAAGCACTGGAGCGACTAGCCCAGCATGGGAAAAAATAGATATTAGGTAATATTCAGCTGTGTCAGGCTAATTTGAAGTAAGTATTCGCTAACTGGCTAGCAGGCACAACGCCTACTAGCCAAATCATATTATCAGGCTTAAGTTGCCTGAACTGGCTGAATAAAGGAAATGGGCGCTTTTTCTGGATCTTCGAAAGTCACTTCTTCCCAGGCATCCTCCTGTTTAATCAGTTCCAGTAACAGGCGATTATTCAGGGCATGACCAGATTTATGACCACTAAATGATCCAATCAGGCTATGACCCAACAGGTACAGATCGCCAATTGAATCCAGTATTTTATGTTTTACGAATTCGTCAACATAACGCAGTCCATCTTCATTCAGAATCCGATAATCATCAACCACCACGGCGTTATCCAGGCTACCACCCAGGGCCAAATTATTGGCGCGTAAAGTTTCAATCTGGTTCATAAAACCAAAAGTACGTGCGCGACTCACTTCTTTTACAAATGAGGTGGTTGAAAAATCGACCGTTGCGCTTTGGCTACGATCTTTGAACGCTGGATGATCAAAATCAATAGTGAAGGAAACTTTGAAACCATCAAAGGGTTCAAAACTAACCTGTTTGTCACCATCTTCAACAACCACTTTGCGTTTGATACGAATAAATCGCTTTGGTGCTGACTGTTCATGAATCCCAGCTGACTGCAGCAAAAATACAAATGGTCCGGCACTGCCATCCATAATAGGTACTTCTGGTGCATTCAGGTCAATATACGCATTATCAATGCCCAAACCCGCCAGCGCAGACAACAGATGCTCAACGGTTGAAACGCGAACATCTCCATTTACCAGAGTAGTAGAAAGTGTTGTATCACCAACATTTTCTGGCTTCGCTTCAATCTCGACAGGTTCTTCTAAGTCTACTCGTCTAAAGACAATACCAGTATCCGGCGCTGCAGGACGCAAAGTCAGATAGACCTTCTCGCCGGTGTGCAGTCCCACACCGGTAGCGCGGATAACATTTTTAAGTGTGCGTTGTTTAATCACAAGTCAAATTTCCTTACATTTAGCCCTAGTTTGAAATAGTGCAAAAACTGGGCCAGATTCT
>JAPHRJ010000059.1 GCA_026196045.1 Gammaproteobacteria bacterium | reverse complement strand
GTCGCGCTCTTCACGAGCGCGTGGATTGAAACCTGTTAACCTTTGCCGGGGTAAACAATCACACGTTGTCGCGCTCTTCACGAGCGCGTGGATTGAAACCCGCCTCAAGCGCGCTAGGGTCAAAAGCCGGGGGAGTCGCGCTCTTCACGAGCGCGTGGATTGAAACACTCAATGCTGTTTTCTTATCCACACTATTTTCTCGTCGCGCTCTTCACGAGCGCGTGGATTGAAACAATAGATTTGAAGTTGTTACATTTCTTTGTCATGTCGCGCTCTTCACGAGCGCGTGGATTGAAACCACAGTGGGGGCAAGGCAAAAGCTCAGCGAGTTCGTCGCGCTCTTCACGAGCGCGTGGATTGAAACATCACCAATCAACCACATACTGGCGACTACTGTACGTCGCGCTCTTCACGAGCGCGTGGATTGAAACAACCAGGTAAAAACGCCCATCTTCATCGAACTCAGTCGCGCTCTTCACGAGCGCGTGGATTGAAACAGCATTAACCGAATCTATAATACGACTTTGTTGGTCGCGCTCTTCACGAGCGCGTGGATTGAAACATGCAAATCACACAAGCAAAAAACTACTAATTAAAGTCGCGCTCTTCACGAGCGCGTGGATTGAAACTTGATAGTCTGGTTTTGTGTTCATAAATCACCCGTGTCGCGCTCTTCACGAGCGCGTGGATTGAAACATGTTTACTTTTGGTGCCAGGGCAACCGCCCCATTGTCGCGCTCTTCACGAGCGCGTGGATTGAAACTAAAATGCTGCCTTTACCTACGTGGAATTCCCAGTCGCGCTCTTCACGAGCGCGTGGATTGAAACTTGTCAAGACACGTCAAACTTTATAAAAACCTCCAAGTCGCGCTCTTCACGAGCGCGTGGATTGAAACCTTACGATCCATATCCAAATGTTATTGAGTACGGTCGCGCTCTTCACGAGCGCGTGGATTGAAACCTCCATATCAGAGGCCAGCTTTTCTGTGTCGGTGGTCGCGCTCTTCACGAGCGCGTGGATTGAAACTTTTGTTTTGCACTGTATATCCATTAACGATACTGTCGCGCTCTTCACGAGCGCGTGGATTGAAACTTTTATCAGATCATCAGCGACCGGGTCGATCTCTGTCGCGCTCTTCACGAGCGCGTAGAATAAACCCTGCACACGCAACAACAAAGTTATGATTGAAAATAGCATGCGCCGATTTACACAGAATTTAAAAGTTATATTATGGGGTCGGGTAGTGTAACATTTACTCTCAACTAAGTTTTTGTTCAGATAAACAGAATTAACTATGATGCCATTACAGGATTGCAAGGCAATTTTTTACCTTGAATAGTCGTGATATTTCAAAACCCTTCTACAGAAGCTATTAGATCATTACTGGAACAGTTCAGGACGATTGCTGTTGTCGGGCTGTCGCCCAAAGAAAAACGTCCCAGCCATCGAGTATCCAGATATATGCAGGGTTTTGGTTACCGGATCATTCCGGTACGCCCGGCAGTTGAAGAAGTACTGGGAGAGCAAGCCTACAGTCGACTGGAAGATATCGATGAATCATTTGAACTGGTTAATATCTTCCTTTCAGCGGACAGGTTGGGTTCGATCATCGATAGTTGTATTAAGTTAGACGTAAAGGCGATCTGGATTCAGGAAGGGATTGTGAATGAAGCTGAAGCCCTGCGCGCTCAACAGGCGGGAATAACTGTGATCATGGACCGCTGTATTTATAAAGATTATTGTGCCATGGTTAACCCAGAAGCCTGATGATGGGCATAACTAAATAAGTGTTCCGAATACCAGTACACTTTTGGAAAAATCGTTCGTCCTGAGCTTGTCGAAGGACAAGCAGATTAAGCTCTCGATTTACAGTATTTCCACGCTCATGGTTCGACAAGCTCACCACGAACGTGGAAACTCACAAGTGATCTGGGATTTGGAATGCCTATTTAGTCGATAAAAAATTTAGTTTTATAATTGTGGATTTAAGTTAGTTCAATATGTTAATTCATTTCACCAAAATGCACGGACTCGGTAATGACTTTGTGGTTATTGATGCCATTAACCAGTCAGTCACACTGAGTGCAGAACAAATTCGGTTTATTGCTGATCGCCATTTTGGTATCGGCTGTGATCAGTTATTACTGGTGGAAAACACAAACCAGCCGGACGCTGATTTTCATTACCGAATTTTTAATGCGGATGGTGGTGAAGTTGAACAATGTGGTAATGGTGCTCGGTGTTTTGCGCGTTTTGTGCATGATAAAGGTTTAAGTGATAAAGCAGATATTCCAGTAAGCACGTCATCCGGTATGATTACTTTACATATAGAGCATGATGGCCAGGTTAGAGTGAATATGGGCATCCCCGTTTTTGAGCCTGCGCAAATACCCTTTAGCGCAGAGGCTCCTGCGCAACGTTATTCATTAGAACTTGAGAATGAGTCGGTTGAGATTGGTACTGTTTCCATGGGTAACCCGCATGCGGTTTTACTGGTAGATAATATAGACCAGGCACCGGTTGAAATACTTGGGCCACTGATTGAGTCTCACGTTCGTTTTCCGCAACGTGTTAATGCAGGTTTTATGCAGGTCATCGATCGTGAACATATTCGTCTGCGAGTATACGAACGTGGTGCAGGTGAAACTCTGGCCTGTGGTACCGGTGCCTGTGCAGCGATGGTCGTGGGTCGCCAACAGGGGTATTTAGGTGATAAGGTAAAGGTTATGTTGCCTGGCGGTGAGTTAACCATTGAATGGCACGGTGACGATGAACCTGTGATGATGACCGGTCCCGCCGTTAGCGTGTTTGAAGGTACAATAACAATATGAGTACACAGCAGGATATTAGTGTGAGCGATAAAGATTTTGAACGAGAGATAGTTCGCTATTTACGAGACCATCCTGCCTTCTTTGAACAGCACCTGGATTTACTCGCGGATATGATATTACCCCATGAACATGGTGGTACGGTGTCGCTGGTAGAGCGTCAGGTATCTGTACTGCGTGATCAAAAAGATCAGTATCGTAAAAAGCTCCAGACCCTGATCAATATGGCGGAGAAAAATGAAAAACTGAGTCATGACTTTAACAGTCTGATTCTGGCCTTACTCGATGCCGCTGATCTGGAGAAAGTGCTGAATATTATCAGTGAGCGCCTTCGATCTGATTTTGAGGCCGATGCGATTAGCTTACGTCTGTTTAACTCTAACCACCCGCAACTACAACAGCACCCAGAAATTATGGACTGGAGTGAACCCGTACTGGGAGCATTTGAAAAAGTGATCGAAGGTCGACGCCCTGTTTGTGGTGGACTTAAACCTCAGCAACTGGATGCGTTGTTTGCGGAGAATGCCAGTAATATTCATTCTGCAGCACTCATTCCACTAGTGAAAAGTGAGCACAGTAAAAAATGTTATGGTTTGCTCGCTATCGGAAGTGAAGATGCTCAACGTTTCCGTGCAGATATGGGCACTTTATTTTTATCTCATCTTGGTAAAGTGTTATCCCGAGTTTTAAAAACACATCTGGGTGAATAGGGCGCTTGAATTAACATGCATTCGAACTCGCAAGCATTGTTAACCGCCTTCTTCAACAAACTTCAGCATGAGCGTGGCTACTCACCTCAAACCATAAAAAACTACCAGCGCGATTTACGCAACCTGAGTACCTATTGTCAGGCACAGGACATCCAGCTTTGGAGTGAACTCGATCAGGGATTCATTCGTCACTATATCGCCAGTCGTCATCGTCAGGGCATGGGGGGTAAAAGCCTGCAACGTGAATTATCAGCCTGTCGTAGCTTTTTTAATTATCTCTGTCAGGAAGGTGTACTAGATCATAATCCTGCTCACGATGTAAAAGCGCCAAAATCAGCGCGCAAGTTACCTAAAACACTGGATGTCGATCAAACGGCTCGTTTGCTCGACATTCATGATGACAGCCCTCTGGCCATTCGCGATAAAGCGATGATGGAATTGTTTTATTCATCAGGTTTACGAGTATCGGAGTTGGCCAGCATTAATTTACCTGAGCTGGATTTTGCTGATGCCATGATCACTGTCACAGGTAAAGGCAACAAGACTCGACGCATTCCTGTTGGCAGCAAAGCGATTGATGCCATTAAACGCTGGTTGCCATTACGAAGTGATATTGCGATCGAGGATGAGTCGGCCGTATTTGTGTCTAGCCGAGGAAAGCGCTTAAGCACCCGTTCTATTCAGCAACGCATCAAACACTGGTCGTTAAAACAGGGGCTGGACAGCCAGGTGCATCCACACATGCTGCGTCATTCCTTTGCCAGCCATATGCTGGAGTCCAGTGGTGATTTGCGTGCGGTACAGGAACTGTTGGGTCATGCCAATATTTCTACCACCCAGATTTATACTCACCTTGATTTTCAACACCTGGCCAGGGTTTATGACCAGAGCCATCCGCGGGCGAAGAAGAAAAAATAAGCCGGTTTCACTATATCTATTTGTTGCTGTGTGATTTTTCGAATGTGCTAGAGTCAGTTTGCACTGAACTTTTCACCAATTAAATTGGCTAATTTGTACCCACAACGTACAATGGCGTCCCTTTTTAAAAAGCGAACCCAGAAAAGCGAACCAGGAATTTATGTTTTATCAGGACAGTTTTGATGTGATCGTGGTCGGTGGCGGCCATGCTGGAACCGAAGCCGCACTGGCATCGGCGCGAGCCGGTGCGCGTACTGTATTGCTGACGCATAACATCGAAACCCTGGGACAAATGAGCTGTAATCCAGCCATTGGCGGGATCGGTAAGGGACACCTGGTTAAGGAAGTTGATGCGCTGGGCGGCCTGATGGCGCGCGCGATAGATCAGGGCGGGATCCAGTTTCGTATTTTGAATGCGAGCAAAGGCCCGGCCGTCAGAGCAACCCGCGCCCAGGCGGATCGAGTACTGTATAAACAGGCGGTTCGCCATACTCTGGAAAATACGCCTAACCTGACATTGTTCCAGCAGGCGGTCGATGATCTGATCGTAGAAAACGATCAGGTAGTTGGCGTTGTTACCCAGATGGGCTTGAAGTTCAAAGCCAAAGCCGTGGTGCTGACGGTTGGTACTTTCCTCGGTGGTCGTATTCACATTGGCCTGTCTAATTATGAAGGCGGCCGTGCGGGTGATCCTCCCTCCAATGCACTTTCACAACGCTTGCGGGCATTGCCTTTTAATGTGGATCGGCTTAAAACCGGAACACCGCCACGTATTGATGGCAAGACGATTGATTATAGTGAGCTTGAAGCTCAGGCCGGGGATGATCCGGCTCCCGTTTTTTCTTTCATGGGCAAGGCCGAAGATCATCCACCACAGATCAGTTGCCATATCACTTATACCTCTGAGCAGACTCACGACATTATTCGTGGTGGTCTGGATCGCTCACCCATGTACAGTGGGGTGATTGAAGGGATCGGGCCACGCTATTGTCCTTCCATTGAAGATAAGATTGTTCGGTTTTCTGAGCGTAATTCTCACCAGATTTTTGTTGAGCCGGAAGGGCTGACCACCAACGAAGTGTATCCAAACGGTATTTCCACCAGCCTGCCTTTTGATGTGCAAATGGATTTTATTCGCAGCATCAAGGGATTTGAGAATGCAGTGATTACCCGTCCCGGTTATGCAATTGAATATGACTTTTTCGATCCACGTGATCTGAAAGCCTCGTTAGAAACTAAATACATGAATGGTTTGTTCTTTGCCGGACAAATCAATGGCACGACAGGCTATGAAGAAGCCGCCGCGCAGGGTCTGATTGCCGGAATGAATGCGTCACGTTATGCGAGCGATCAGGAAGCCTGGAGCCCGCGTCGAGATGAGGCGTATATGGGCGTCATGATTGATGATCTGATCACTCGGGGTACGCAGGAACCTTATCGCATGTTTACCAGTCGGGCAGAATATCGACTGATGTTGCGTGAAGATAATGCTGACTTGCGTTTGACCGAACAGGGTCACAAGCTGGGATTGGTGGAAGAAGATCGCTGGCAGGCATTCTGTAAAAAACAGGAAGCCATTGAACAGGAGCAGGCTCGTTTGCAGGCGGCCTGGATACGTCCAGATAGCTTGCCGGAAGTGGACACCACCCGGGTGCTTGGCCAGGCCATGAGTAAGGAAGCCCGGCTCTGGGATTTATTGCGCCGACCTGAAGTTAGCTATGACTCACTGTTGAGTTTACCCGGTGCTGGTGAGGCGGTTGAAGATCCCAAGGTGGCTGAGCAGGTCGAAATTCAGGCCAAATATTCGGGATATATTGATCGCCAGCGGGATGAAATTGCACGCGCCCTACGGCATGAAGATACCCGCTTACCCGCTGATTTTGATTACTCGGGAGTGAGCGGCCTGTCGCTTGAAGTCCAGGAAAAACTCAAACGTAATCAGCCTGAAACTATTGGTCAGGCTGGGCGTATTCCCGGGGTGACACCCGCGGCGATTTCACTATTATTAGTGCATCTGAAAAAACGCAGTCGCGGTAATAAAGCAGAACAAAAACGCGCCTGATGGTGGAGAGTAACTGGCCTGCAGGCCATGCCAAATCGTCAGGCAACTATAAACAGGGAATGGGAGGAGGAAGCCGATGAAATATTTACTCTTGGTTGTAGCATTATTATTTTCCAGTCACGGTGCCAGTGCGAGTACCGGTGCTCAGGATAATGGCCTGATTAATAAAAAAAGCCCGCATAGTGTGGGCCAGACTCTGGATCGACTGGAGGCCCTGTTAAATAAAAAAGGCATTACAATTGTGACCCGCTGGAAGCATCATGACGGTGCCAAAAAGGCCGGGATTCCACTGCGTGCCACTGAGTTACTGATTTTTGGTAATCCAAAATTAGGTAGCCATTTCTTTACCAGCAATCAGCTAGCCGGTATTGATCTGCCAATGAAAGCACTGGCCTGGGAAGATGCCGAAGGACAGGTCTGGTTAAGCTATAACGATCCCGCTTTTATTGCTAAGCGCCATCAGATTCAGGATCGCGCTGAAATCGTGAGCAAAATGACGAACGCGCTGGATAAATTAACCAATGCCGCAATTGCCGCCAAATAATGGATGATTATTTAATGCCTTCAGATCTAAAGGGAATACTGACACAGGGATTGAGCCAGATCGGGCTGGAAATTGAAGCTAGTGCAGAACAGCGTCTGCTGGATTTTATTGAGCTGCTGGCCAAGTGGAACCGTAGCTATAACCTGACTGCCGTGCGTAAACCGGAGCAAATGGTTACGCGTCACCTGCTGGATAGCCTGGTGATTGAGCCTTATTTACAGGGTGAACAGGTGCTGGATGTGGGCACGGGGGCGGGTTTACCGGGGATTCCACTGGCGATTGTGTGTCCAGAACGACACTTTACCCTGCTGGACAGTAATAGCAAAAAAACCCGGTTTGTGACCCAGGCGGTGGCAGAGTTGGGGCTAACGAACGTGGATGTGGTACAGTCACGAGTCGAGAGTTTTCAGCCTCAAGGCCAGTTTGATACGGTTATCGCCCGGGCCTTTGCAACAATTGGTGATTTTATTGCCCAATCCAGGCATTTACTCACCCGTGACGGACTGTTCCTGGTGATGAAAGGCGTTTATCCTGTGACAGAGCTGGACGAGCTGGGTGAAGAATTTGTTGTCGAGCAGACTCACAAGCTGGATGTCCCCGGACTGGATGCCGAGCGTCATTTAATTATTATAAAAGCACAGTCCTGATTGAGAGGATGACATGGGCAAAATTATTGCCATTGCCAACCAGAAAGGTGGCGTGGGTAAAACAACGACCTGTATTAATCTAGCCGCATCACTGGCGGCGACAAATCGTAAGGTATTACTGGTGGATATGGATCCACAGGGTAATGCGACGATGGGGAGTGGCATTAACAAAAATGCTGTTTCCCTGACGACCTGTGATTTGTTGCTGGGCGAGGCCGAAGTTGAACAGGTGCTGCAGCGTGGCGAAGGCGTTAATTATGACATCCTGCCAACCAATAGCGATCTGACGGCTGCCGAAGTGGCACTGATGCAAAAGATGGGCAAGGAACGACGTCTGCGTGCTGCATTGAGTGATGTCCGTGATCGTTACGACTATATTCTGATTGACTGTCCCCCTTCCCTGAACATGTTGACGCTGAATTCACTGGTTGCAGCAGACTCCGTTATGATCCCAATGCAGTGTGAATATTATGCTCTGGAAGGATTGAGTGCGCTGGTTGAGACCATTGAAAGTATTCGTAAAACGGTGAATCCAACCCTCAAAATCGAAGGCCTGCTGCGTACCATGTTTGATCCACGTAACAACCTGGCCAATGATGTCTCCGGCCAGTTGCTCGTTCATTTTCCCAAACAGGTTTATCGTACTGTGATTCCGCGTAATGTGCGGCTTGCGGAAGCGCCCAGTCATGGTTTGCCGGTTATTCATTATGACAAGTCATCCCGTGGTGCCCTGGCCTATCTGGCTCTGGCCGGAGAAATCCTTCGACGTGAAGATGATCTTGCGCTGGTTGAAGCCCAGGCCGGATAAGCCGGAAAATCTGGATTCGATTCAAGACTTTTTATTTTTTAAACAATAACAATTAGATCACAGGTTAAAGAACATGGCAGGTAAAAAACGAGGGCTGGGGCGTGGACTGGATGCCTTGTTGGGGAGTGCACTGAATGATTCGGTCATCCAGCAACCCGACGATGCCACGGGATCTTCATCCGACCAGTTACAAATTTTACCTGTCGATATCATTCAGCGTGGGCGTTTTCAGCCTCGCCAGGAATTTGATCAGGAAGCGATGCAGGAGCTGGCTGATTCCATTCAGGCACAGGGCGTCGTTCAGCCTATCGTAGTGCGGCCGGTTGACTCTGGTGGTCAGGTTAAATATGAACTTATTGCCGGTGAGCGTCGTTGGCGTGCAACCCAGTTAGCTGGCCTGCATGATATCCCGGCCGTAGTGCGTGATGTACCGGATCAGACCGCTATGGCGATGGGGCTGATCGAAAACATCCAGCGTGAAGAGCTGAATCCAGTTGAAGAAGCGACGGCCTTGCAGCGCTTAATTGAAGAGTTTGGTCTGACTCATCAGGAAACCGCCGAGGCGGTGGGGCGTTCGCGGGCCGCCGTATCAAACCTGTTGCGTCTGTTGAGTCTGGACGGTGCGGTCAAGAAAATGCTTGAGCAGAAGAAACTGGAAATGGGGCATGCACGGGCATTATTGTCTTTACAGGATGGAGCTCAGCAATTACAGGCGGCAAGGCAGGTTGAGCACAAAGGGTTGTCTGTGCGTGAAACGGAGCGGCTAGTGCGTAAGTTACTGCAGCCTGGCAAAGTTAAAGATGAAAAAAACAGCAAAATGGATCCAGATACCCAGCGCCTGCAGGAGCAGTTGTCGGAAAAATTAGGGGCAAAAGTTCAGTTTCAATATAACAGTCAGGGCAAGGGAAAAATGCTCATCCATTTCAATAGTATTGATGAGTTAGACGGTATACTTAATCATATTAAATGATTCTAATATATTGATATTGCAAGCTTTATTTTTAAGTTCAGCAAAAAAGCAAACAAATTTCTTTTATGTGCCTATCATTGACCCTCTTGGGGCAAGTCAGTATACTTCGCGCCCAAGTAGGGTTGTGCATGTCGCTTTGTAAGTCCATCACTTTAAATTGGAAATTTGAAGGCACCTGAAATGGGGAATATGGGATTTGCAGTTAAGGCCTACCGCCGCATGCTTATCCAGCTGGTATTGATTCAGCTGGCACTGATTTCCCTCTCGGTAGTCGTGGCACTCCTATATAAGGATGCCATCTTCAGCATAGCGTTATTCTACGGTGGCTTCATTGTTACTCTGGGCACGCTAGTGAGCGGCTGGCGATTTTTGCTCATGACCAACCCCAGTAGCGGGTTGCTTGGCATGACTGAGCTTTATAAAGGTACAGTATTTCGTTTTGTACTGGTGATTGCCTTATTAGCGATTGGAATGGGCGCACTAAAGTTGGACCCTTTAGCCGTCGTTATAGGGTTCTGTCTGACACAGGCAAGTTATTTTTTTGGACCTCGCATTGGACGCTGGGGTCGTCAGTAAGGGAGAAGCCCTTAACTGACCAAAACAAGATTTTAAATTTTAGACAGGTTTAACAAGAACAATGGCTGGCGATACGCTTTCATCAACAGATTACATCAAACATCATTTACAGAACTGGACCTGGGGTCAACACCCAGATGGTACATGGGGATTTGCACATAGCGCAGAACAGGCCAAGGAAATGGGCTTCTGGGCGATTCATGTGGATACCATGCTCTGGTCTATTCTCCTTGGGGTTATCTTCCTCTGGATGTTCCGCAAAGCGGCAAAAACGGCAACAGCCGGTATTCCAGTTGGCTTCCAGAATTTTGCTGAGTGGATTGTCGAATTTATTGATACCAGTGTACGCGGTTCCTTTACCGCAAAAAATAATCTGGTCGCTCCACTGGCGATGACGGTATTTGTCTGGATTTTTCTGATGAACCTGATGGATCTGGTACCGGTAGACTGGCTTCCATCACTAGCGCAGTGGGTTGGTGCTACATTCTTTGGCGCAGATCCACGCCATGTGTACTTCAAGGTGGTGTCTACAACGGATCCCAACGCGACCTTTGGTATGGCTTTCGCTGTGTTCTTCCTGGTGTTGTATTACAGCATTAAAATCAAAGGTATTGGTGGCTTCACTGGTGAGCTGACTTTGCAGCCGTTCTCCTCCAGGAATATGGTTATACAGGCCATCTTTATTCCGATTAACTTCTTACTCGAATTCGTTTCATTGATTGCTAAGCCTATTTCACTGGCACTGCGTCTGTTCGGTAATATGTATGCCGGTGAAATGATCTTCATTTTGATCGCCATTATGTTTAGTGGCGGAATCGTAATCGGTGCCTTTGGTGGCCTGTTGCAACTTGGCTGGGCTATTTTTCATATTCTGATCATCACCTTGCAGGCATTCATTTTCATGACCCTGACTATCGTGTATCTGGATATGGCTCACCACGAACACTAGTTTTTAACCTTTAATTTTTTTAACTTTTTATATTTTAAATATCTAAGTAGGAGATAAAAATGGAACAAGCATTGTTATATATCGCAGGTGCTTTAATGATGGGTATGGGTGCACTGGGTGCAGCCGTGGGTATCGGTGTCCTCGGTGGTCGTTTCCTCGAAGGCGCAGCTCGCCAGCCTGAATTGATTCCAATGTTACGTACCCAGTTCTTCATTGTTATGGGTCTGGTTGATGCGGTACCAATGATTGCTGTTGGTATTGCTATGTACGTTCTTTTTGCTGTCGCTGCGTAAGCAGAACACATAAAGACTCGTTGGAAACAAATCTATTTAAGGTTCCGGCATGAATATTAATTTAACTCTCCTAGGCCAAACGATTACGTTCATCGTATTTGTGTGGTTCTGCATGAAGTTTGTGTGGCCACCCATCATGAATGCGTTGGAAGAACGTAAGAAAAAAATTGCGGATGGTCTTGCTGCGGCTGAACGTGGCGCACATGAGCAGGAGCTGGCTGAAAAGCGTGCGGCAGAAGTGCTGCATAAAGCTAAACAGCAGGCTCAGGATATTCTTGCACAGGCGCAGAAACGTGCCAGTGAAATTATAGAAGAATCCAAAGGTACTGCTCGTGAAGAAGGTAAACGCATAATCATCGCGGCGAATGCGGAAATTGAACAGGAAGCAAATCGCGCACGTGAAGAATTACGTGGACAGGTTGCCTCACTGGCTATCGCAGGTGCAAGCAAAGTGCTTAAGCGTGAAGTCGATGCTGCTGCCAACGAAGATCTGTTAAAGGATCTGGTCGCTCAACTGTAAAGGACGTCGATCATGGCAGAAAATAGCACTATTGCTCGCCCTTATGCTCAGGCCGCTTTTGATCTGGCTCAGCAAAAGGGTGAACTGAAAGTCTGGTCAGACATGCTTTCTATGCTGGCAGCCATTGCCCGTGATGAGCAAATGAAAAACCTGATTGGTAACCCACTGGTCGGTAAGGATGCACTGGTCGATTTAGTTTTCAATGTTTGTGGTGACAGGCTCAACAAAGAAGGACAGAACTTTGTTCATGTTCTGGCGGATAATAAACGCCTCAATGTTGTACCTGAAATTTCTACTTTATTTGAAGCTCATCGTGCTGAAGCAGAAAGTACTGTAGACGCAGAAGTGATTTCGGCCTTCCCATTGAGTGATGCGCAGAAAACAAATCTCGAGTCTGCGTTAAAAAATAAACTGGGACGCGAAGTTAATCTGGCTGTACAAACAGATGAATCGCTGATTGGTGGTGCAATCGTCCGTGCAGGTGACATGGTGATTGATGGTTCCGTAACAGGTCATTTAGAAAAACTGGCTCAGGCGCTAGTGCGCTAGTCGGTTATTAAGAGGATATTGATGATGCAATTGAATCCAGCAGAAATCAGTGAACTGATTAAAAAGCAGGTAGAAGGCTTTGAAGCTGTTACTGAGGCGCGCAACGAAGGTACGGTAGTCAGTCTGACTGATGGTATTGTGCGTGTCCATGGTATGAATGATGTAATGCAGGGCGAAATGATTGAGTTCCCTGGCAATACATATGGTCTGGCACTTAACCTTGAACGTGACTCCGTTGGTGCGGTAGTTCTGGGTGAGTACGAACATATTACTGAAGGTGATAAGGTCAAATGTACTGGCCGTATTCTGGAAGTACCCGTTGGTGAAGCCCTGTTGGGGCGTGTAGTCGATGCGCTAGGTACTCCAATTGACGGCAAAGGTCCGGTCGATACTTCACTTTCTTCTCCAATTGAAAAAATTGCACCAGGTGTTATCGCGCGTCAGTCTGTTGACCAGCCGGTACAGACTGGTTTGAAAGCGATTGATGCCATGGTGCCTATCGGTCGAGGTCAGCGTGAGTTGATCATTGGTGACCGTCAGACAGGTAAAACAGCGGTCGCGATTGATGCGATCGTTAATCAGAAAGGTACCGGTGTTAAATGTATCTATGTCGCTATCGGCCAGAAGGCTTCCAGTATTGCGGGTGTAGTACGTAAGCTTGAAGAACATGGTGCAATGGAACATACCATTGTGGTTGCCGCTACCGCTTCTGATTCAGCTGCAATGCAGTTTATTGCTCCTTATTCTGGCTGTTCCATGGGTGAATATTTCCGTGACCGTGGTGAAGATGCGCTGATCATTTATGATGATCTGACCAAGCAGGCCTGGGCGTATCGTCAGGTATCTCTGCTATTACGTCGTCCACCCGGTCGTGAAGCTTATCCTGGTGATGTGTTCTATTTACACTCACGCCTGCTTGAACGTGCCGCACGTATTAATCCAGTCGAAGTTGAGAAGCTCACCAATGGTGAAGTGAAAGGTAAGACGGGTTCATTGACGGCATTGCCCATTATTGAAACACAGGCTGGTGACGTATCGGCCTTCGTACCAACTAACGTAATTTCGATTACGGATGGTCAGATCTTCCTGGAAACAGATTTATTCAACGCCGGTATTCGTCCTGCGATTAATGCGGGTCTGTCCGTATCTCGTGTAGGTGGTGCAGCACAAACCAAGATCATTAAGAAACTGGGTGGTGGTGTTCGTCTTGACCTTGCTCAGTATCGTGAGCTGGCAGCCTTCGCACAGTTTGCTTCAGATCTGGATGAGTCTACTCGTAAGCAGATTGAACGTGGTCAGCGTGTTACAGAACTGATGAAACAGGCACAGTTCTCTACCATGAGTGTTGCTGAACAGGCGTTCTCATTATTAGCCGCGAATGCGGGCTATCTTGATGATGTCGACGTTAACAAAATTGTTGATTTCGAAGCCGCTATGCAGGCTTATGTGAAGTCTAACGAAGCGGACTTGCTCGCCAAGATCAATGAAAATGGTGACTTCAATGATGAAATTGAATCAGCAATGAAAGCTGCTCTCGAGAAGTTCAAAGCGAACAGCACCTGGTAAGCAGGAGACACAACCATGGCAAGTGGTAAAGAGATACGCACGCAGATCAAGAGTATTAAGAATACTCAGAAGATCACGCGTGCGATGGAAATGGTGGCCGCGAGTAAAATGCGTAAGGCACAGGATCGCATGCAGGCTTCTCGCCCCTATGCAAACAAGATGCATAATGTGATTCATCACCTGGCTTATGCTCATCCTGAATACCAGCATCCTTATTTGTTACAGCGGGAGAATCCTCAGCGTATTGGCTACATCATTATTTCTTCTGATCGAGGATTGTGTGGTGGTCTGAACAATAATCTGTTCAAAGAGACACTGGCGGATATGCGTCAGTGGCGCGATCAGGGCTGTGAAATTGATCTATGTACAATTGGCCAAAAGTCATCACAGTTTTTTAAACGCTTTGGTTCAATGAAAGCACAGGCTACACATCTGGGTGATGCACCTGGAATCGCTGATTTGATTGGTACCGTTAAAGTGATGCTGGATGCTTATGACAACGGCGAAATTGATCGCCTGTTTATAGTGTATAACGAATTTGTTAACACCATGACACAAAAACCAATTGTCGAACAGCTCATGCCAGTCGTACCAGCTAAAGAAGAAAAAGAACTGGCCTATCACTGGGACTATATCTACGAGCCGGATGCCAAGGTCGTACTGGATGGGTTAATGGTTCGCTATATTGAATCACTGGTTTACCAGGGCGTGGTCGAAAACATAGCCTGTGAAATGGCTGCACGTATGGTGGCAATGAAGAGTGCTTCTGATAATGCAGGCGATTTGATTGGTGACCTTGAGCTGGCTTATAACAAAGCCCGTCAGGCTGCGATTACTCAAGAACTATCGGAAATTGTGGCAGGTGCTGCAGCGGTTTAAAGATTTAAATAGTGACGAGGGCCGAGGAATGAGGGCCATAAAAAATGGTACTCGTAACTCGTCACTCGTTACTCGTTACTAAAATTGAAGGGTGAACTGATATGAGTTCTGGAAAAATTGTACAAATTATTGGCGCGGTGGTGGACGTTGAGTTCCCTCGTGACAACATGCCTAAGGTTTATGACGCATTACTTGCAGATGAAGCAGGTTTAACCCTGGAAGTTCAGCAGCAACTGGGTGACGGTGTTGTACGGACTATTGCAATGGGTACAACCGATGGCCTGAAACGTGAAGTGAGTGTTAGTAACACAGGTGCACCGATTCGTGTTCCGGTTGGCACTAAAACACTGGGCCGCATTATGGACGTGCTTGGGAATCCAATCGATGATGAGGGTCCAATTGGTGAAGAGTCACGCATGGCCATTCACCGCAAGGCCCCACGTTATGAAGACCTTGCTCCTGCTACCGAATTGCTGGAAACCGGTATTAAGGTCATCGACCTGGTTTGTCCTTTCGCCAAGGGTGGTAAAGTTGGTCTGTTCGGTGGTGCCGGTGTAGGTAAAACCGTGAACATGATGGAACTGATTCGTAACATTGCGATTGAGCATAGTGGTTACTCAGTATTTGCGGGTGTCGGTGAACGTACTCGTGAAGGTAATGATTTCTATCATGAAATGAAGGAATCCAACGTACTCGATAAAGTATCGCTGGTTTACGGTCAGATGAATGAGCCTCCTGGTAACCGTCTGCGTGTAGCGCTGACTGGGCTGACTATGGCGGAAGCTTTCCGTGACGAAGGTCGTGACGTATTACTGTTCATCGATAATATTTATCGTTACACCCTGGCCGGTACCGAAGTATCTGCACTGTTAGGACGTATGCCTTCAGCGGTAGGTTACCAGCCAACACTGGCCTCAGAAATGGGTGCCCTGCAGGAACGTATTACGTCAACCAAAACTGGTTCGATTACATCGATCCAGGCCGTATACGTACCTGCGGATGACTTGACTGACCCTTCACCTGCAACCACCTTCGCTCATCTGGATGCGACCGTAGTACTGTCTCGTCAAATTGCTGAGCTGGGCATCTACCCTGCGGTTGATCCACTGGATTCAACCTCTCGTCAGTTGGACCCACTGGTTATTGGTCAGGAACATTATGAAGTTGCTCGCGCCGTACAGGGTACGTTGCAACGCTACAAAGAGCTGAAAGATATTATTGCGATTCTGGGTATGGATGAGCTGTCAGAAGAAGACAAGCAAACCGTATCTCGTGCTCGTAAGATTCAGCGCTTCCTGTCTCAGCCATTCTTCGTTGCTGAAGTTTTCACAGGCTCTGCCGGTAAATACGTATCACTGAAAGATACTATTTCTGGTTTCAAGGGCATTGTTGACGGTGAATACGATGACCTGCCTGAGCAGGCTTTCTACATGGTTGGCGGGATCGACGAAGTTATCGAGAAAGCGAAATCTTTGTAAGTACAGGTCTCTGTAATTTAGAGATTTAGAGGAGAACTATCATGGCAATGACCATGCATGTGGATATCGTCAGTGCGGAGCAGGAAATTTTTTCCGGCACGGCTGAAATGGTGCTGGCCCCAGCTGCGATGGGCGAAGTCGGTATTATGCCGCGTCATACACAGATGCTGACCCCATTAAAACCGGGTGAAGTACGGGTGACCAAAGAAGGCGGGGAACAGGAATTTTTCTATGTTTCCGGTGGCATCATGGAGGTGCAGCCTCATGTTGTTACGGTTCTTTCAGATACCGCCGTTCGTGCGACGGATCTGGATGAAGCCGCGGCGATGGAAGCCAAGAAAGATGCGGAACAGGCAATGAAGGATCGTGACAGTGAAATGGATTATGCCAAGGCTGAAGCGGAACTGGCACAGGCCGTTGCGCAGCTTCGTATGATTAAAAAGGTGCGTAAAAATCTGGGAAGCTGATATCCACAATAAGTGATAATTAGGCAGAAAAAGGGGCAGTTGGTATACTGCCCCTTTTTATTTATGGCCCACAAAACAGATGGTACTCATATGTCTGAACAGCGCGTAGCAAAAAACAAAGTCGTTACTTTTACTTATCACATCAAGGATGAAAGTGGAGCAATCCAGGAACAGTCCGACATTCCTATGAGTTATCTGCATGGCGGAGATGACCGAATTTTCCCGGCCGTGATGCAGGCTATGGAAGGAAAAGCAGAAGGAGATGAAGTAGAAGTTGTACTGACACCAGCAGAAGGTTTTGGTGAATATAACCCGGAAATCACCTATATCGACAAGGTTGATAATGTGCCCCCCGAATTTAGACAAATTGGGGCTGAGGCAGAGTTTCGTAACGAAAATGGTGAAACCATGAACATGACCGTGGTGAGCATGGATAATGGTGAAATCAAACTGGATGGTAACCACCCTTTTGCGGGCAAGACCATGACCTTCAAGGTCTATATTAAGGTCATACGCGATGCGGCTGAAGAGGAAATCCGCACAGGTAAAGTGGTCACTGTAGATGGGCCTGATTTAAGTTCGATGCACTAATATTCAAAGAAGTCATTGGAGCTAATGGCCGGCTAAATTTGGCCGAAAAATAAGAACAAAGCCATATACTCGGAACAGAGATTTTTGCATAGAATAGTGCACCTGGATAAAGTTTAAACCAAATAAAATCTATTTATTTTCAGTGAATTAGATTAGATAACAGGAATTGTTACAACAATACTTTATGTCATCTTCACCACTTAATGTTGTTATTCTGGCTGCCGGCCAGGGTTCTCGAATGAAATCACAGCTACCTAAGGTGCTGCATCCTCTGGGTGGGCGTCCTTTAGTTAGCCATGTTATTAATACGGCTCGCAGTTTAAACCCTCAACGTATCGTGGTGGTGTATGGCCACGGTGGAGAGCAGGTACCTCAGGCTCTGGACAGTGATGATCTAACCTGGGTCAAACAGGAAGAGCAAAATGGAACTGGTCATGCAGTCGCACAGGCGATACCCGAACTGGATGATGAAAGTACCGTGCTGGTGCTATATGGCGATGTTCCTTTAACTCAGGAAAAGACCCTGGCCGATTTATGTCGGGATGGTAACGATGCCCTGGGTTTACTGACCGTGCATCTGGAAGAGCCAAAAGGTTATGGCCGTATTGTTAGAGACAGTCATGCCTGTGTGACTCGCATTGTGGAAGAAAAGGATGCAGATGAAGCAACGCGTCAGATCAACGAGGTCAATACCGGGATTCTGGCGGTTAATGCAGGAAAGCTGCGTGGTTGGTTAAGTCAGTTGAATAACAATAACGCACAGGGTGAATATTACCTGACCGATATTATTGCGATGGCCGTTGCCGACGGTGTTGATGTCAAAACTTCCCACCCAGAAAATGAAGAAGAAGTGTTAGGAATTAACAGCCGTAGTCAGCTGGCATTCCTTGAACGCTATTACCAGCAGCAACAGGCCGAAGCCTTAATGGCTGAAGGCGTAACCGTGATTGATCCTGCTCGCCTGGATATTCGCGGAGAAGTTAATATCAGTCGCGATGTTATTTTAGATATTAATGTTGTACTGGTTGGTAAGGTAGAGATCGGTGAAGGGGTCTATATTGGACCCGGCTGCGTGATCAAAGATAGTGTGATTGCCGATGGCGTTCAGATCCAGCCTATGAGTGTAATTGAACAGGCCCGTGTTGGTGAAGATTCGCTTATCGGTCCTTTTGCACGCTTACGTCCCGGTGCGAATTTAGCCGCCTCGACCCATGTCGGTAATTTTGTTGAAATTAAAAACAGCGAAGTAGGCGCAGGTTCAAAGATCAATCATTTGAGTTATGTAGGTGACAGTACGATTGGTCAGCGAGTGAATATTGGTGCAGGTACCATTACCTGTAATTACGATGGCGCATACAAGCATCGCACTATTATTGGGGATGATGCGTTTATCGGATCTGATACGCAGCTCGTTGCTCCCGTTAAAGTTGGAGCAGGAGCCACGATCGGTGCCGGTACGACTGTTACTGCTGACGTGCCATCAGATGAATTAGCCATTAGTCGAGTGAAACAAAAAACAATATCGGGCTGGAAGCGGCCCACTAAAAACAAGTGACGAGGGACGAGTAACAAGGAACGAGGTTTATTTATTAACCTGGCCTTTGTTACTCGTACCTTGTCCCTCGTAACTGGAATTTTTATATGTGTGGAATTGTTGGTGCAATAGCAAAGAAAGATGTTTTACCAGTACTGGTTGAAGGATTAAAGCGCCTGGAATATCGGGGCTATGATTCGGCGGGTGTCGCCTTACTTGATGAGAAGGCATGCCTGAAACGGGTACGTACTCCGGGCAAAATTAACCAGCTTGAACTGGCGCTTGAGAAAACACCAGCGCACGGTGTGGTGGGGATTGCACACACACGCTGGGCAACACATGGTGAACCCAGCGAATCTAATGCACACCCGCATATGTGCGAAAAGAGTATGGCCGTTGTTCATAATGGTATTATCGAGAATTATGAAAAACTTAAACACGCACAACTACAGGACAATTATCGTTTTACCTCGGATACAGATACGGAAGTAATTGTTCATCAGTTACATAAATACAAACAGCAGGGCAAGGATCTCTATCAGGCCGTTGTTGAGACAGTAAAAGATCTTGAAGGGGCTTATGCGCTGGGTGTGATCTGTAGTGAAACACCGGATATATTAGTAGCAGCACGTCGTGGTAGCCCATTGGTAATTGGTCTGGGAGAAGAGGCAAACTATATTGCTTCTGATGTGGCCGCCTTAATTTCAGAAACACATTCCTTTATTTTCCTTGAAGAAGGAGATATCGCAGTACTGAAGCCTGAGAGTGTTGAAATTTTTGATGCTGGTGGACAGAGCATCGAGCGTAACGTCCATGAAAGTCAGTTAAGTGCGGATGCGGTTGAGCGTGGTGATTATGCTCACTACATGTTAAAGGAGATCTACGAGCAACCTCGTGCCATTGCTGAGACCCTTGAAGGGCGACTTAGTGATAACAAAGTGCTGGAAGGGGCTTTTGGTCCTGCAGCAGCACAGATCTTTGACACTATTGAGCATGTACAAATTATCGCCTGTGGCACGTCCTATCATGCAGGTATGGTTGCGCGATACGGCTTTGAGTCGCTGGCTGGAATACCGTGCAATATCGAGGTCGCCAGTGAATTTCGATATCGCAAAGCGGCCGTTTTACCCAATACTTTGTTTGTTACGGTTTCACAGTCCGGAGAAACAGCGGATACCCTGGCTGCATTAAGAGCCGCGAAAAAAATGGGCTTTGTAAATACACTGAGTATCTGTAATGTGCCAGAGAGTTCATTAGTGCGAGAATCTGATCTGGTATTAATGACACGTGCAGGTCCAGAGATTGGTGTGGCTTCCACCAAGGCTTTTACCACTCAACTGGTTGCATTGTTATTATTGATCGTAGTACTAGGTCGTCGGCATAAACTGGAAGAAGAAGTCGAATCCAAGATTGTTGAACAGTTACGACAGCTACCTGGCTATATTGAAACGGCTTTGCAGTTAGATGGGGAAATCCAGAAACTGGCAACACGCTTTGGTGATAAACATAATGCATTATTCCTGGGTCGTGGCGAACAGTATCCTGTTGCACTGGAAGGCGCACTGAAGTTGAAAGAAATTTCCTATATTCATGCCGAAGGTTATCCTGCCGGTGAATTAAAACATGGTCCACTGGCACTGGTTGATTCAACCGTACCCATTGTTGCGGTGGCACCCAATGATGAAATGCTGGATAAACTCAAAGCTAATTTACAGGAAGTAAGAGCACGTGGTGGTGAGTTATTTGTCTTTGCTGATATCGAATCTGGTATTGAACCGGTAGAAGGTATGACGGTATTGAATATTGCGCCAACAGATAAAGCGATCTCGCCTGTCATTTTCACGATTCCATTGCAGTTACTGGCGTATCATGTCGCCGTGATCAAAGGTACTGATGTCGATCAGCCGCGTAATTTGGCGAAATCGGTTACGGTTGAGTAACACAGTCAACTATGAGCACTATACACCGGTATTTTATCTATACTGGTGATTAACCCTCCAACGATTATTAATCAGTCGTTTCATAGCTTTAACAGTAGGCTATACTGTTTTTATTCCAGTACCTCAGCTTTTATCTTAAATTAAATCTATTTAAGATTTTCTAATGTGGCAAAGGTATGCAGAGTATTTTCTGACCCTATATAATTATAAAAAGGGAGAAACATTAATGACTCAGATTATCCGTCTTATTTTGCTGTTTTCTATGGTTCTGCTTAGCAGTGCCTGTTCCATGAATACCATGTTGGTGAGAGCATCATTACCGATGATCGAAGGCGGAATTACGGCCATGAATCGGGAAACCGATCTTGAATTAGCCAAAGCGGCTTTTCCGGCTAATATAGAAATGCTCGAAGGAATGATGGTTAATGACCCATCTAATGAGACATTAAGAGAATATGCCGCACAGGGATATTATGGTTTTGCTTTTGGCTTCGTTGAAGATGAAAATAAGGTACGTGCGAGTAAACTCTATTTTCGAGGCTACTTACATGGGATTAAGGCACTGGAGCGGTATGGTCTCAGTCGAGAACACATGGATAACACGCTGGATAACTTGCAACTAGCGGTAAACCAGTTAGATGAAGATGCGACGGCTGCTTTATTCTGGACCGCGTCAAACTTAACCAAATGGGTCGATATGAATCGCGATAGTGTCGAGAGTCTTTCATATTTACCCCGGGCAGTAATGTTGATGGAGCGAGTACTGGAACTGGATGAAAATTATTTCATGGCAGGCCCACATCTGTACTTTGGTGCTTATTATGGTAGTCGAGCTCCGATGTTAGGTGGTGATTTCAAACTATCAGAGCAACATTTTAACTATGCTCGTCAGCATATGAATAATCGTATTCTTATGGCTGACTTATTACAGGCGCAGTATCTGGAACGGCAACGTTTTGATGAAAAAGCCTTTAATAAAAGGCTAACTAAAGTAATAAGTGCTGCAGATGATCTTTATCCAGACCAGGCATTAATTAATGCCATCGCAAAGCATAAAGCGAGCTTGTTACTGGAGGAGGGAAAAGCATGGTTTTAATTAAGTATTTGATAGCACTTACATGTTTAGTCATTTCTTTTTCCGTTCAAGCTAAACAGGTATATACCCTGAAATTCGCCTCCCTTATTCCTCCCGATACAGCCTGGATGAAAGAAATTGACAAATGGGCAAGCGAAGTTGAAAAAGAATCAAAGGGGAGATTGAAATTTAAAATTTACCCTGGTGGTGTGATGGGTGATGAACCTGATGTCCTGCGTAAAATTAGAAGCAACCAGTTACAGGGAGCATTTTTTACAGGCTATGGCATTGGTCGCATCTATTCTCAGGCTCGAGTACTTGAAATGCCATTTTTATATAAAAATACCGATGAGTCAGACTATGTGCGTGAACGTATGATGCCGCAGATAGAACAGGGATTCAGAGAAAAAGGGTTTGAATTACTGGGCTGGCCGGAAGTGGGGTTTATACATTTTTTTTCTAAACACCCGATCCATTCTCTTGATGAGCTCAAAACTCGCCGACTCTGGTTATGGCAAGGTGATCTGTTAGGCGAAGCCTTTGCCGAGGCGGCGAATATTGCGCCTATTCCTTTGTCGATTATAGATGTGTATTCACAATTGTCTGCCAAGCATGGCAGCATCGATACAGTATATAACTCACCTTTTGGGGCGATGGCATTACAGTGGCACAGCAAACTGAAATACGCATCGAAAGTACCCATGACGAATGCGATAGGAAGCCTGGTTGTTAGTCAGCGTTTTTTTAAAAAACTCCCTAAAGATATTCAGGCATTATTAAAGAAAACAGGAAAAATAACGGGCAGCACAATTAATGACATTGCTCGGCGTGATAATGAGAAAAGTATCAAACTACTGGAGAAAAGTGGTATTGAGTTTATGTGGGACTGGAGTGATGAAGAGTTCAAGGAAATGCTTAAGCTAAGGGATATGGCGGCAAAAATAATGGCATCATCGGGCTATATTTCTCATGATAACTTTGAGCAGGTTCGAAAGCTGCTTGAAGGATATCGAAGTAGATCAATATCTAAAAAATAAAAATGCTAGCAAGTTTTAAACAGTTCCTGGTACGTCTTGAAACCTTTATTGCTGCGGTTAGTTTATCTTTTCTATTATTATTCGCAGTTATTCAGATAATTGCTCGCAATGTTTTTGAAACAGGCTTTCCAGTCCTGGATGTTATTTCACGGCATTTGGTTCTGTTTGTTACGTTTATGGGCGCAGCCCTGGCGACAGAATATAACAAGCATATCAAGATAGATGTACTGGCCAATATCATTTCTGAGAAAACTCAGAAAAAATGTTATCGGCCGTTTTTAGGCGTGAGCGCTTTAGTCTGTTTTATTCTCGGCTGGTACGCAGGATTATTCTGGCTAGACGAATGGAAGTATGCTCCCATCAATGAACAATGGTCAGTCTACCTGGCTTTGATATTACCGGGTGGTTTTTTTCTATTGGGACTACATTTTATTTTGTTGACCCTGCTTGCACGTAAGAACTACATCCACTTATGACGCTGATAGTTATCATACTGGTGGTATTGGCTATTCTCGGCGTGCCGTTATTTGTGGTTCTTGGTGCTGGAGGACTTGTTGCCAGTGTCTCGGCCGAGTTAAACCCTGTTGTACTCATCATTGAAATGTATCGGATTGCCAGCCACCCAAATCTGATAGCCATTCCGCTGTTTACACTTGCCGGAATGATTATGGCAGCCGGTGCGGCACCCGAACGTCTGATCAAGTTATTTAATGCTTTATTTGGTTGGTTGCATGGTGGTCAGGCCATTGTCACCATTATGGCCTGTGCATTTTTTACAGCGTTTTCTGGGGCGTCAGGGGTTACTATTATTGCCCTTGGAGGAGTGTTATACCCGCTGTTAAAACAGGCACAATACAATGAGCGTTTCAGTCTCGGACTCTTAACATCATCAGGATCACTGGGCTTACTATTTCCACCGAGCCTGGCAATATTGCTCTATGGTATTGTTGCAGGAGTGAATATTGACGATCTTTTTCTGGCCGGGATTGTGCCGGGGATGGTGCTACTTTTGATATTATCTATTTATAGTTATTACACGGCCGCAAGCTCAGATACACCGATTCATGAATTTTCTGTTACTAAAGTAATCAAGGCTATGCGCGTGGGTATCTGGGATTTACTTTTGCCTGTTGCCATTATCGTCGGGATTTTTGGGGGATTTGTTACCCTGACCGAAGCGGCTGCATTTACGGTAGTTTATGTTCTATTTGTTGAAACAGCGATCGCGAAAAAGATTAAATTACAAAGAGATATGCCGAAGGTACTGGCAGAGACGGCAATGCTGGTGGGGGCGATCCTGATTATTCTCGGTGTCGCCATGGGGCTGACTAACCTGATTGTAGATTCACAGTTGCCCATGCAGCTTCTTGAGGTACTTGAGAAGAATATTGATAGCCAGCTTCAGTTTTTATTATTGTTGAATATCTTCTTATTAATAGTGGGCGCGATGATGGATATTTTCTCGGCCATTGTGGTGGTGGTGCCGCTTATTCTACCGTTAGCAAATCGTTACCAGATTGATCCGGTACATCTGGGAATTATTTTTCTAGCGAATTTGGAGATAGGGTATTTAACGCCGCCGGTAGGGATTAATTTATTTATTGCAAGTCAACGGTTTGGTAAATCGATTCTGACTCTGTTTAGAGCCGCGATACCATTTTTGCTGTTAATGTTGATCTGGTTACTATTAATTTCCTATATACCTATTCTGAGTTTATGGTGGAAGGATTAGTTAATTCGCATAATTAGAATAGCGGACACACTGGGCCGCTTTTTCCACTTAATACACCATCAATATCAGGATGACCATTCATTCGTTTTACAATAGTGATATATAGCTCATCCGGGGTATTACTGGAAAAAGTAATGTCGACAAAACCACTGTCATCAATCACACAACTGGTAAACTCTTCGACATCATCATAGTCAAATAGAATGTTTGCAACAGCCTCACCCGCTTTTGATTGTGCATCAATAGCTAGCAAAGGCATACTGATTGTTGCAATGGCTTGTTCAAGTCTTAAACTGAGCTACCAGTGCCTCCAGGGTACTGGAAAGAGCGGCTAACTCTTTGCTGGCATGAGATACCTCACTTGTACTTTCAGCTGTCTGATGTACGACTTCATTGATATTACTGATGTTGCGGTTGATTTCTTCAGCAACACCACTTTGCTCTTCAGCGGCACTGGCAATCTGCATATTCATGTCAGAAATACGGTTAACCGACTGAGTAATGGTATTTAATGAGTTTCCGGCATCAGTTGCTTTATTTACACAGGTCATGGCTCCATCCTTGCTACGTTGCATAACTTCTACGGCATGTTGTGAATTGGCCTGTAGTCGTTCAATCATTTCCTGAATCTCACGAGTAGACGCCTGAGTCCGGCTAGCTAATGTCCGTACTTCATCAGCAACGACTGCAAATCCTCGACCCTGTTCACCTGCGCGTGCAGCCTCAATAGCCGCATTCAGTGCCAAAAGATTTGTTTGTTCAGCAATACCTTTGATGACGTCAAGAACACCACCGATATTTTCACTCTCTGATTCAAGTTCATTAATAACGTGTGCGGATTTCTCGATATCTTCTGCAAGCGCATTAATCTCATGGGCCGTTTTCTCTACAATCTGTTTTCCACTTTCAGTTTCATCGTTTGCACATGAGGCTGAACTGGCGGCATCAGAGGCATGTCGTGCGACTTCCTGTACCGTAGCGGTCATTTCATTCATAGCTGTAGCGACCTGTTCTGTTTCTTGCTGTTGTTGTCTAACACCATGCATGGTTGTTTGAGATATGTGATCCATTTTTTCAGTTGCATTGGATAATTGCAGAGTCGAGTCTGCAACCTGCCCAATAATATTCCTGACTTTTTCAGCAAAACGATTAAATGCACATGAAAGCATCGTAATTTCATCGTTACCGCTTTCATCAAGCCGCTTGGTTAGATCACCTTCACCTTCGGCAATATCATTCATGGCTGCAACAGCGCGATTAATTGGGCGGGTGATACCTACGCTAAATAATAGAACAAAAAGGATACCGATAATTAATGCAATAGCACAGATGATTGCCGTGATATTACGAGTTTCGGAAATTGAAGCAACATAGTCACTACGATCCATTGCAATTTCAAGAACTCCAACTGGATTTCCTGAAAAGTCATTTATGCTGCGTGCATAAATGGCATAGGGTTTGTCATTATTAACCAGTTGCACATTGACGATATTACTGGCTAGTGCATAGTTTAATTCCTCAGTTGAGAGCAATTTCTGATCATTAAGTGTTGAGCCAAAGACTTTAAAATTTCCATCTCTTTTTATATACAGGGATATGTCAACGCTATACTGTTTTTTAAATTGTTCAAAAAAAGGTTGGCCAAAGGACATGCCAAGCTCGATTGAGCCAATATGATTTCCATCATTAAATACAGGGACCATGCCTCGTATACCAAGTCCAGCTACACCTTCTTCCAGCCCAGATATGGGTTTACGGGTCTCATTAGTTTTTACAACTGTCTTGCGGAATGATGACAGGTCATCACCAAATTTTTCTGGTTTATGTGCACGTAAAAATGATATTGCAGGTGGAGTATGAAACTGGAATTGCCGCACTGCATATTCTTGTTTTAACAGTTTGAATAATGGAACCGTTCGCTCTGCTAATGATTGCCTATCACCATTAGCAAAATCTTGTTGAACTTCAGGTGTCTGAGCAATTGTCAGGCTTAAAGCCTGTGCCAGCTGTCCTTTTGACTGTATTTCTGCCTGGGCATTATTAAATACCTTTTCCAGTTCTCTTAATTCAGCCTGATGAACGATCTTGCTGGTCTGGGAAATAACAACAGGAATAATTGCGGCAATAATTGCGAGCAGGATAAGAATAAATCCCGCACTAAGACGTTTGCCGATAGTTAAATTGCGAAACATAATTTGGCCCTTCTAAAAATTACAGATGATGCGAGGCAGGTGTTTGATAAAATATTGTGGTGTTAGGTACACAGCATTTCTATCAATAATCCTGTGAAAGATCTATCGGCAGCCTGGTTATTCTTTATACTGCTTTTATTTGTGTGTCTTTGTAGCTATGTCATGTCATGAGCGACATGGTGATTTTTAATTGGCAATCAATATAGGTATATAAAATTAAGAGGGATAATGATCAGTTGAAGTGAAATAGAACTAAAATCTATTTTTTCCAGAAGGAGGGTGTCAGCAAGACCAGTAGTGTGAAAATTTCAAGGCGTCCCAACAGCATAGCAAAACAAAGTACCCACTTGGCAACAGGCTCAAGCCCGGCGTAGTTTAGAGCCACTTCACCAAGACCGGGACCAAGATTATTCATGGTGGCTGCAACGGCAGAAAAGGCCGTGACCTGATCGAGTCCAGTTAGCATCATGATTAGCATAATGATACTGAAGGCGGCGACATAGGCTGAGAAAAATCCCCACACCGATTCGATCACTCGCGGTGGTGTGGCTTTGCCACCAATCTTAATGGTGATCACTGCATTGGGATGAATAACACGAAGAATTTCACGCATTCCCTGACGTAGTAGCAATAGAAAACGAATTACTTTCATACCACCACCGGTTGAACCCGCGCAGCCTCCAATAAAGCTGGTAAACAATAAAAGTACGGGCAGGAAGCCAGGCCAGAGATGATACTGTTCTGTCGTAAAGCCTGTCGTGGTACCGATAGAAACAACCTGAAAGATGCCATGAATAAGGGTTTCTTCTGTTGTTGCAAATGTCCCTTGATATAACAGATAAACTATTGTGATCAACATGATGATCAGCATCAGGCTAAAATAGGTTTTGAATTCTGAGTCAAAGAAATAATATTTCAAACTGCGTGAACGCCAGGCTGTGAAATGCAGAGCAAAATTGATCCCGGCAATAAACATAAAAATGATCGCAACCACTTCTACCATGGGCATATCAATAAAATGCCCCATGCTGGCATCATGTGTAGAAAAGCCGCCAATCGCAACGGTAGAAAAGCTATGGGTGATAGCATCAAACGCTTCCATCCCGGCCATGTAGTATGCGGAGGCACAGGCGATAGTAAGCGTTAAGTAGATATACCAGAGTGCTTTGGCTGTTTCAGTAATTCGAGGGGTGAGTTTACTGTCTTTGACTGGGCCAGGTGTTTCGGCTCGGTATAACTGCATGCCACCGATACCAAGCATGGGCATAATGGCCACGGCCAATACGATGATCCCCATGCCTCCCAGCCATTGTAGTTGCTGACGGTAATACAGAATCGAGTGAGGTAGATTATCAAGACCAACCAGTACGGTAGCTCCTGTTGTCGTTAGACCGGAAAGTGATTCAAATACGGCATCGGTGGCCGAGATGTCGAGTTGTTCAGAAATAATAAAGGGAATAGCACCAAATAAACCCAGTACGGCCCAGAACATGACAACGACAAGAAAACCGTCACGCAGGCGTAATTCCTGACGCCGATTTTTTACGGGTAGCCATAAAACAATGCCAGTAATTAAGGTGATCGCGAAGGTATCAAAAAAAGGTTCGAAATTACCATCAAGATAAATGATCGATACCACCATGGGTGGAAGCATGGTGGAGCTAAAAATCATAAGCAATAAACCGATAATGCGTTGTATGACGAGTAGCTGCATATCTATATAAGGGACGAGGGACGAGGGGCGAAGGCCAGGGCTTGATAAGTCGAGACCCTAAATATGATTTGTTGATGCAATGAGGTTATTAAAGTTTTCACAATATTTTGATATCTATTTTTCGTCACTTGTTACTCGTCCCTGGCTACCTGGATTTAAATGAAAGTAATGCCAACCTGGAACAGTTTTTCGACTTCGAAAATACGGTTCTTGTTGGTCAGAAATAAAATGACATGGTCTTCCGGTTCGATGATCGTATCATGATGCGCGATAATAACCTGGGCACCTCGAACAATGGCACCAATGGTGGTTCCTTCTGGTAAGCTGAGTTCTCCAATATGGCGTCCAACCACTTTGGATGAAGCTTTGTCGCCATGAGCAATGGCTTCAATGGCCTCGGCAGCACCACGGCGTAGTGAATGTACTTTGACTACATCCCCTCGACGAACATGAGCCAGCAGGCTGCCAATAGTGGACTGTTGCGGAGAAATGGCGATATCAATATCGCCGCCCTGTACCAGATCAACATAAGCGGCTCGATTGATGAGGGTCATTACCTTGCGTGCGCCCAGGCGTTTAGCCAGCATTGATGAAAGAATATTGGCTTCATCATCATTGGTCAGGGCACAGAAAACATCGGTGTGCTCGATGTTTTCTTCAAGTAACAGTTCTTCATCAGCGCCATCACCATATAGCACCATGGTATTGTTAAGTTCGTTTGCAAGGGCCAGGGTGCGTTCGGCGTTATGGTCAATAAGCTTAACCTGATAATCCCCTTCCAGCGCTTTAGCCACACGCTTACCAATATTGCCACCACCAACAATCATGATGCGTTGGTAAGGTGTGTCCAGGCGCCGTAGCTCACTCATAACGGTACGAATATGATCCGTGGCAGCGATAAAGAAAACTTCATCGCCAGCTTCGATCACCGTATGGCCTTCAGGAATAATGGCACGATCCTGTCGATAAATAGCGGCGACACGGGTTTCTATACCGGGCATATGTGCGCCAATTTCACGTAATTCATGCCCCACCATGGGACCACCGTAATAGGCCTTCATCCCAACAAGCTGAACCAGGCCATTGGCAAAATCCAGTACCTGTAAAGCACCTGGGTATTTGATCAGGCGTTGAATATAATCGGTAATGATCTGCTCAGGGCTAATGAGTACATCAATGGGCAGCGCTTCCTGAGAAAATAGCTGAGGGTGTTTGAGGTATTCGACTGAGCGTACCCGGGCGATCTTGGTGGGTGTATGGAAAATAGTATACGTAACCTGGCATGCAATCATATTGGTTTCATCGCTGTCGGTTACGGCAATCAGCATATCGGCATCTTCAGCGCCGGCACGCTTGAGAACATCAGGATGAGAGGCATTACCAGTCACTGTGCGTAGATCAAAGCGATCCTGCAGGGACTGTAAAGCGGCTTCATTGGTATCGACAACGGTAATATCGTTGGCTTCATGGGCGAGGTTCTGTGAAAGCGAACTCCCTACCTGCCCTGCACCGAGAATAATAATTTTCATGATGTTTTGTTATTGTTCAGTGGTGATCAAAAACATAGTTGTGGTCGAAGCCTGTCAACATGTTACCTGAAAAAGAATTATAACTGGTTTATAGGATATTACAGCTAAATGAAAGTGTAGTTTCATATGTTTTTAGGATCGATACCCAGTGTGCGTAGTTTACGATATAGATGGGTTCTTTCAAGACCGGCAAGTTGGGCGACCTTGCTGACGTTACCTTCATGGCTGCGCAGGAGTTGCTCGAGATACTGTTTTTCGAACTGCTCGCGGGCATCACGCAAGGGCAATTCAGTATTGATTGGCATATTGCTGGTTGTGGTGGCTGGGGCAAGGCTCTGGAGGTTACCCAGTGCTCGATCTACATCTTTAACGGTAATTTCCTCTGCAGCACTAATAATCAACAAGCGTTGTACCAGGTTAATAAGTTCTCGGGTATTGCCGGGCCAGCCATAATTACGTAGACGATTTTGTGCTGACAGACTGAAGTGGTGGTAAGGCAGGCTTTGTTGGTCAATATAATAATTACTAAAATAAGTTAGCAGTTCAGGAACATCTTCCCGGTGTGCACGTAAAGGAGGAACTTCGATAGGGACGACATTCAACTGAAAGAATAGATCTTTACGAAACTGGCCCTGAGTAACACGCTCTTCCAGGTTGCCATGGTTCGTTGCGATAATGCGTACATGCAGCTGTACGGGTTGCTCGCCACCGACTCGTAAAAAAGATTTTGCCGCCAGGGCCGAGTGCAGGCGCAGCTGAGTATCCGGATCCATTTCGGCAATATCGTATAATAACAGGCTGCCACCATTGGCCTGTTCCAGCAGGCCATAGTGAACCTTGCCTTCGGATTCATAGCCAAAGAGTTCACGTGCTGAGTTTTCCTGTGACAGGCTGGCCACATTGACTTCAATCAGAGGGCGTTCGGCACGAGGGCTCAGAGTGTGCAGATAACGTGCGGCTACGTTGGTACCGCAACCGGGTTCACCATTAAACAGGACCCAGCTATCATGCTGTGCGACACGCCGTATTTGCTCACGTAGATTGTTCATGACATCACTACGGCCCAAGGGCTCATCAATGATCGCGGTCTGGCGGCGCAGGCCCAGATTTTCTCGTTGGAGTTTGTCAGTTTCCAGTGCATGTTCAATGGTCAGGAGCAGCTTGGCCAGTGACAGAGGTTTTTCAATAAAATCATAGGCACCGAGGCGGGTGGCTTCGACTGCAGTTTCGACGGTGCCATGACCGGACATCATGATCACCGGTAAGGTGAGGCCTTCTTCGGACCACTCTTTAAGTAAGGTAATACCGTCAAGATCAGGCATCCAGATATCCAGCAGGATTAGATCCGGGCGTCGTTCGCGGTGGGCACGTCGGGCGGCTTCACCGTTCTCAGCAACAGCAACCTCATAGCCCTCATCTTCGAGAATTTCCTGTACCAGATGGCGGATATCCGGTTCGTCATCAACCACCAGAATATAGGGGGCTGCTCGGCTTAACGGTGGATGATTGTCATCCATACTTTCAAGCGGCGCTGGAATTGTTTTTGTTGGGGTTGTCATGATTGTTATGATTGTTATGTTGTTCACTCACAGGATGTACAGACATATTACTGGTAATTGGTATTCGAATCACTATGCTGGCACCCGCTTCACGATTATTTTCAGCCCACAGGACGCCACCATGTTCTTCAACAATCTTTTTCACTATCGCCAGACCCAGGCCACTACCTTTGGGTTTGCTAGTGACATAGGGTTCAAACAGGTTTTCAAATAGATCGTCAGGGATACCGGGGCCGGAATCACTCAGGCGTAGTTCGACAAAATGATTGGCATCTTCCTCGATATTACGCGTATGAATTTCAATGGTCGTTTTTTCTCCCTGAGGCATCGCTTCCAGTGCATTTTTGATTAGATTATGCAGGAGTTGGCGTAACCGACCAATATCGGCTTCGATATTGGGGTTGCTGGGATCAAGATGCAGCTTGAATCGAGCCCGGCTACCTTTGCCTCGGTATAGTTCAAGCACCTCATCAATGATTTGATTAAGGTTGACAGGCTGGAGTTGTAATGATGGCATACGTGCATATTCGGAAAAGGCCTTGACCAGTTCTTTCATGGTTTCAACCTGTTGCACAATCGTGTGTGTTGCCCGATCGAGTACATCGCTGTCCTTAGGATCCATTTTGTTGAGATATTTATGACGCAGGCGCTCGGCTGAAAGCTGGATCGGTGTGAGCGGATTTTTAATCTCATGGGCCAGCCTTCGTGCGACTTCCCCCCAGGCGGCATTGCGCTGGGCCTGAATCAGGGCGGTAATATCATCAAAGACAATGATATGTCCACCGGGTGTGTCGTGGTTGTCGTGCAGGGTTGAGCCACGACAGATTAACACCTTGCGGCCACCCTGACCAAACAGGGTGACTTCTTCCTGCCAGTTGGTTTCATCGGCACCATGCTTGGCAAGAATGGCTTCAAGAAACGGTTGCAGTGCGGGAGTATGCTGGCCAAGTGATTGCAAAGGTGAATCGAGATAGGCCTCCATATCCAGTCCAAGTATATGGCTGGCTGTTCGGTTACAGGTACGTAATGTCAGATCATGATTTAAGGTCATGACCCCAGAAGACAGGTTCGCGAGTACCGCTTCAAGGTAAGTATGCTGGGCCTGGAGTTGTTGCTGGCTATCTCGCGCTTCCTGACGGGCCTGATCGATTTTAAACGTCATGGAATTAAATGAACTGACCAGGAAGCCCAGTTCATCTTTGCTGGGCAGGGGCAGGCGTTTGTCATAATTACCCGCGGCGACGGCTCGTGTCGCTTCAACCAGATCATAGATAGGTGCTGTCATGCGGCGTGCTGCATAAAAAGCGGCCCAGATGGCCATCAGAATACTCAGGAGTAATACCAGCGAGAGAGTCAGAATAAAACTATATTTAAGTGGTGTACGCAGGTAAGCGATTTCACGATACTGCCCAAAAGCCGATTGCACACTCTCCGCCAGTTCACCGATATGTTTGGCAACCGGAAACAGGGCCTGAAGAATGCGATCTTCACCAACCGCACCCAGGTTGGGTACGGACACGGCGACTCGAATATGCAGGCCAGCATCTTTGACGGGAATCAGGCCAACTTTAAAATCACGCTGACGCAGCAAATGTAGACTGGTCTCATCAAGATGCATCGGAAGCAGGCGGGTGGTTTCGGCACTACTGGAAGCAATGATCTTACCGTTTTGTGAAAACAGGGTCAGTTCCTGTGCACCCAGAGTGCTACGTAGTTCATTCAGCTCTAGTGCCACGACCGCATTATCCGTACTCTCCAGTTGTCGGGATGCGGTGCGGGCGCGTTGTGACAGTTCCCGCATACGCTCATCAAGTGCAGCCTGACTGAGTTCGAGGGCATCATTTAATGCATTCTCAACGCGGACATCAAACCAGCTGTCGATACCGCGTTTAATAAAATCCTGAGAAAAATAGAACACAACACTGACAGGCGTAATGGACAGGATAACGAAAGTAACAACCAGTTTGGCGGCCAGACGTGAGCCGGTAGTTTGCTTGCGATATTGCTGGATCAATAACCACAGACTTTTTCCAATCAGCACCAGAAAAAGAAAAATAGCAATGATGTTAATACCTAGCAGGACAGAATACAGGCGTCCAAAAACATCAGAATTATAGGTGGCGCTACTCATCACATAGAGTGAATTCAGCAGCAACACAAACACCAGAATCACCGGTGTTGTGCCGGAGAAAAAACGTCTGATCAGGGTGTTAATGGCCATATATACCAGTCGCTTTGCAATCGCCAGTCTGAAGAGATATAGGCCAGTGGTCGCATGGGGGCAGGCAGGGATTCAATATCCAGCTGGGTACGTATTCGCAGTAAATAACGGGCATCAGCTTCCAGGAACTTGGCATCAATTAAAGGCAGGTTTTGCAAATGACCAAGGGCATACAGGGCGTGGGTTAAACTGGAGTAATCGGTCTGGGTTCCACTGTTGAGGTTATGGATAATGAATTTTTTCGACAGGGCATGATAAATCAGCAAATAACCCTGTTCGAGGCTGGCAATAGTTTTGTTCCAGTACCAGCGTTTCTCTTTGACTTCCATATTCATTAAAATGATCAGCGGGACGCCATTTTTCAGGGCCGACAAAGCTTCATCAGAAAATTTATATTCAATCCGTGCATCGAATAGATAAACACCCTCTTCAAGATGGGTTTCGATAGATTTGATCACAAAGGCTTCACTGGCCTGTAGTGAAGTGAGTGGTATTAGAATAAATAACAGGCAGGCGAAAAGAGATCGCAGGTAAGCCCCTGTGATTGAATTACTAAACTTATGCCTTAATGATGCAGGCATAGAAAAAACCATCCATTTCCCCTTCTCCGGGCAGGATTTGATGTCCCGCGCCAGTGTCATGGCCCCAGTCGACTTCGAGTGGTTGAAGCCGGGCATCCTCATGTGTCGTTATAAAAGCCTGAACCTGTTCATTGTTTTCTGCGGCTAGTATCGAACAGGTTGCATATAAAAGCATACCGCCGGAACGCAGTAACGGCCAGAGGGCATTGAGTATTTGTTGCTGGGTTTTCACCAGCTCCGGGATGTCATCCGCTCGTCGCAGCAGTTTTATATCGGGATGACGCCGAATAACACCCGTGGCACTACAGGGCGCGTCAAGAAGAATACGGTCATAGAGTAGTTTATCCGTGTGCCATTGTGTGGGTTCGGCCGCATCACCCTGCACAAGCTGGGCTGTGAGTCCAAGTCGTTGCAGGTTTTCCTGCACACGCTCAAGACGTTTTCCATCAATCTCCAGTGCATCTACTCGGCCCAGTTGAGGCTGATATTCCAGTATATGAGCTGTTTTGCCACCGGGAGCGGCGCAGGCATCAAGGATAGTTTCATCAGCCTGTGGATTGAGCAGGTTTGCCGCAAGTTGAGCTGCTTCATCCTGAACCGAAACCTGTCCCTGATAAAAGCCAGGTAGTCTTTCCACGTCGACAGCCTGGGTGAGGCGTATGGCGCTTTCAGCATATTGAGCACTGATGGCGGGAATGTCGGCTTTGGCGAGTGATTGTAGATAGTCATCTCGTGAACTACGTTGAAGGTTGACTCGCAGGGTCATGGGCGCTGGCTGGTTATTGGCTTCGGTTATTGCGGGCCATTGATCAGGCCAGTACTGTTTTAGTAATACAAGCAGCCAGACCGGATGGGCTGACTGGATATCTTTATTCTCAGTTATCTGTGTCTGTAGCGATTCGGCCTGGCGAAGGTAATTGCGTAATACCGCATTGACCATCCCTCGTGCCCAGTTCTTTTTCAGTTTCATAACCAGCTTAACCGTTTCCGATACGGCCGCATGATCGGGAACACGCATATAAATGATCTGATACAGACCACAGAGTAACAGGCAATGTACATCCGTATCTTTTTCTTTCAGCGGTTTTTGCAGCAATGCCTGCAGGATGAAATCTAGCGTGAAGTAATAACGACAGACACCATAGCAAATGGCCTGGGTCAGAGCTCGATCTTTGGGGTTTTCCTGTTTCTTCTGAACACTGGCAAGTGCATCTGGCAGGTTGCGGCCCTGTTGCAGGATTTGTTGAAGCGCGTGGACGGAGGCAAGACGAGGATTCATGGTAATGAAGGATACAGTAAGTAGCGCCTGGTATTTAGTGCCTGAGCCTGTTTAGCCGGTTTATTTTTAGTACGTTTATTCCTGATTTGATCCCAATACTGAACCGGGAGCCAGCAGATCAGCATAGCCGTTTAAAAATGCCGCCACATCCATGGCTTTTTTACCCGGTGGCTGTAGTTGCTGTAATCGCAGAATGCCATGGCCACAGCAAATATCGATACCGTTTTTGTTACAGTTCAGGACGGTTCCAGCATCGGCATCACAGGCTTCATCTACAGGTTCAGCTGCCCAGATACGCAGTGTTTTTTCATTAACCTGAGTCTGGCTTCCTGGCCAGGGATTGAAGGCACGAATCTGACGCGCAATCTGCTCGGCATCTTCCTCCCAGTTAATCTGTGCTTCCTGCTTGTCCAGCTTGCGGGCATAGGTGGATAGACCATTCTCCTGCGCTTCAGCTATGAGGGATTGGGTTTGTAGCTTTTCAAGAGCTTGTAGTAGAGCCTGAGCACCCAGTTTGGCAAGGCGGTCGTGTAGACTGCCTCCGGTGTCCTGTTCTTTTATGGGGCAGGACATTTTGAATAGCATATCTCCCGTATCCAGCCCTTCATCCATTTGCATGATCGTGATACCGGACTCCGGATCTCCCGCCAGGATGGCGCGCTGAATTGGGGCGGCTCCTCGCCAACGCGGCAGCAGGGAGGCGTGAATGTTGATACAGCCAAGACGAGGGGCGTCGAGTATGGCTTTAGGAAGCAACAGCCCGTAGGCCGCCACAATCATTAAATCGGCATCGAGAGTTTTTAAGGTTTCAATATCAGCCTGGTCTTTGAAATTTTCTGGCTGATAGACTGGTAACTGATGGCGTTCTGCCAGTTGTTTTACCGGGCTGGCCTGTAGTTTTCGACCACGTCCGGCAGGTCGGTCGGGTTGAGTATAAACAGCCACAACGTGGTGTTTTGTTGTGAGTAGTGCTTCTAAGGCGGTGGCGGCAAATTCCGGGGTGCCAGCATAAATAATACGTAGAGGTTTAGTCATAAGAAGAAGGATGGCCTACATGGCCATTTTTTGTTGTTTTAGCAGTTTTTTCTGGATCCGCTGGCGCTTCAGACTAGACAGGTAATCCACAAATAATTTGCCCTTGAGATGGTCCATCTCATGCTGGATACACACAGCAAGCAGACCTTCGGCATCCATTTGAAACGGGTTGCCTTCTTTATCCAGTGCCTTAACTCGAATATGTTCGGCACGCTCCACGGTTTCATAGATGCCGGGCACCGACAGGCAGCCTTCATCGAACTTCTGGTGGCCATCATGCTCGATAATTTCCGGGTTAATGAGACACAGGGGCTGATCTTTGTTGTCAGAAATATCGAGCACCAGCACCTGTTTATGGACATTGACCTGGGTCGCCGCCAGTCCAATTCCGGGGGCGTCATACATGGTTTCGAACATATCGTTGACGAGCTTTTGAATAGATGTGTCCACCTGCTCGACAGGACTGGCCTGGGTGCGAAGGCGTTCATCGGGAAAATGTAAAATTGTGAGAATGGACATGTTTTGACAGGATAATTGTAGATTTAAGTAACAAGTGTAAAAAAAGCTGCTAACATTATGATACTACTGGATAACAGACTCCGAAACAGATGATAATACACGTTAAGTTTTCTGTTTTGGACCCGATAACGAACCCAAGACTTACATTTTTCGCTTCCGGTAATCAGGGATGCATATGGCAAATAATAAACTGTTCGACACCAATTTTACACGTTTTCTCCCTGCGTTACTTGCGGCAAGTTTGCTTGCATGTGCGCAACCTCAGGAAAAACAAGACGTTATACCTGTAATGGCAGAGCCAGAACCCGAAATTGTGGTTCGTGAACCGGCTGAGCCCGTAAAAGTACAGCGTGACTACCCAGAGCGCTACGTGGTCAAAAAAGGAGATACCCTTTGGGATATCGCAAAAACTTTCCTTAAAGACCCCTGGTTATGGCCCAGTGTCTGGCACATCAACCCCGAAATTCGCAATCCACACCTGATTTATCCTGGTGATGTACTGGCTTTGTATTTCGACGAAAATGGTAAACCTTATATTACCCTGGAAGGGACTGGTGGTTACGTGCCACCCTCAAAAGCAGGTAAAACGGTAAAAGTTTCTCCATCCGTGCGTTATAAAACGCTGGATAAGGCTATCAATACTATTCCACGTTCAGTGATTGCCCCATTCCTTGGTGCGCCACGAATTATTTCAGAACAAGAGCTGGAAAAGTTGCCTTATATTGTTTCCAGCTTTGAGCAGCACCTGATCAGTGGTACCGGTAACACCATTTATGCCAAAAACATTGTCGATGAGACCATTGGTGCCTACGACATTATTCGCCCCAAAGGTGAATATCGTGATCCCAAGACTCAAGAGCTGCTGGGTTATGAAGTGACACGTCTGGCAGATGCGCGGGTTGTTCGCTTTGGTAAACCAGTTTCGACCTTAAGCATTACGAAAGCATTCCAGGAAGTCTTTAATAAAGACCTGTTAATGGCCAAGGAAGAATACCGTTTTAATTTCAATTTCTTCCCGCACCCGCCCATTGAGGACGTTACAGGACAGATCATCGATGTCTTTAATGGTGTAGCCCAGATTGGCCAGTTTAATATAGTAGTACTAAACGTTGGTGAGCGTGAAGGTATTGAACCTGGGCATGTACTGGCGATTTATCAGAAAGGTGAACGCGTTCGTGACCCCGATGCTATTTTTAGCTGGAGTAAGATTGATTTGCCTGATGAGCGTGCCGGGGTGCTAATGGTGTTCAAAACCTACGAAAAACTGAGTTATGGTCTGGTGATGGAAGCCCAACGAGCACTGCATGTGAATGATCGGGTGACTAATCCATAACTCTGGATTATTAGATTATTTTTTAAAAAAGATGGTTGGATGATTCGCTCAGGACGAGCGAATAAATAAAATGTAAACGGCCAGTAAGATAATGTTAAGTTATTTTACTGGTGCAGCTGCAGTATCATAGGGAAATGATGGAGCCAGTATGCCAGTAACTGACGATGTAATGTCTTATTGGTTAGCATTAAATCGGGCTAGCCAGGTTGGGCCGATAACCCATCGGCTCCTGATGGAACACTTTTCCTCTCCAGAAGAGGTCTTTGCGGCTTCAGCCTCTGAACTCTCTTCCCTTGGTTTAAAGAAACAGCAGGTTGAAAGTCTGCAAACACCTGACTGGGATGGTGTAGAAAAAGACCTTGCCTGGCTTGGTGAGGAACAATCCCATATTTGTCTTCTGGGTGATGAAAACTACCCCGCATTACTCAAGCAAATCCCCGATCCACCTACGGTTCTGTTTATTCGTGGCAACCCTAAAATCCTTGAACTTCAACAAATTGCCATTGTGGGTAGTCGAAATCCAACGCCAATGGGGAAAGAGACCGCCTATGAGTTTGCCAGGCATTTAGCTTCGCTGGGACTGGTGGTGACCAGTGGATTAGCGCTGGGTATTGATGCGGCGGCGCATCAGGGGGCGCTATCTGCCGGGGGGATGACCATTGCCGTTGTGGGCACCGGACCAGACCGGGTGTATCCGGCCCGACATCGAGATCTGGCCCACCAGATAGTGGAAAATGGCGCGTTGATCTCTGAATTTCCCATCGGTGTTCCGCCGGCAGCAGGGAATTTTCCTCGTCGTAACAGAATAATTAGCGGTATGGGACGAGGTGTTTTAGTGGTGGAAGCAGCATTGCGCAGTGGCTCCCTGATTACGGCTCGTCAGGCACTGGAACAGAACCGTGAAGTATTTGCTGTTCCAGGCTCTATTCACAACCCGCTGGCAAAAGGCTGTAATGCCTTGATTCGACAGGGAGCCAAGCTGGTGGAGACCGCGGAGGACATTCTTGAGGAAATCCCAGATTTTTCTGTGGATAGAGCAAGAACAGAATCTGTGGTTGAAAACAGTGATTCAGACCATTTTGCCCTGGATTTGGATTACCAGAAAGTTCTGGAAAATGTAGGATATGAACCTACGACGGTGGACACGGTCGTAGAAAGAAGTGGATTGACTGTCGACGCCGTTTGCTCCATGCTCTTGGTATTAGAATTGCAAGGCTATATATCACTGACAGCAGGTGGACAATATTGTCTGGCACATTGAGGGGAAGAAGATGAAAGAAAACGTACTCGATGTATTGATGTACTTGTTTGAAAATTACATGAGTGACGAAGTGGAGTTTGATACGGACGAGGAATCACTGCGAGTAGAATTGCAGGAAGCTGGGTTCCAGCCAGTAGAAATTACCAAGGCATTTAACTGGCTCGAAGGGCTGGCCAATATGCAGGACGTGCCGGATAAGGAATTATTAATAAATACGGCTTCAATTCGTATTTACACAGAGCTGGAATGTGAAAAGCTGGATCTGGATAGTCGCGGTTTTATCATGTTCCTGGAACAAACTGGCGTGCTGGATCACAATACCCGAGAAATGGTTATTGACAGAATCATGGCGCTGGAAGAAGATGAAATTGATATTGAACAACTTAAGTGGGTCATACTGATGGTACTGTTTAACCAGCCTGGGCGGGAAGCGGCCTTCGCATGGATGGAAGACCTGGTATTCGAGGAAGCCCCCAGCGTTGTTCACTAGGTTTAATAAACGGTAGTTTTGTTTATGCCCGCACCTTGCGGGCATTTGCTTTTTATATTGCAAGAGAATCAAATGGCCAAAAGTCTAGTCATTGTAGAGTCACCGGCAAAAGCCAAAACAATCAAAAAGTATCTGGGTCGAGGATTTGAAGTCCTCGCTTCTTATGGGCATGTGCGTGATCTATTGCCAAAGGAAGGGGCGGTCAATCCAGATGAAGATTTCGCCATGAAGTACCAGCTGATTGAAAAAAATCAGAAGCATGTCGATGCCATCACCAAGGCCTTAAAAAAAGCCGAAAACCTGTATCTCGCGACTGATCCGGATCGCGAAGGTGAAGCCATTTCATGGCACCTGTATGAGATTCTGAATGATCAGGGTCTTTTAAAAGACAAGCAGGTAGGTCGTGTTGCGTTTAATGAAATTACCAAACGTGCTGTGAACGAAGCTGTATCAAATCCACGAGAATTATCCCAGGAACTGGTTGATGCACAACTTGCCCGTCGTGCACTGGACTATCTGGTTGGCTTTAATCTGTCCCCGTTACTCTGGAAAAAAATCCGTCGAGGCTTGTCAGCGGGACGTGTACAGAGTCCCGCTTTGCGCATGATTGTTGAGCGTGAACTGGAAATTGAAAAATTCGAACCAAAAGAATACTGGACCATTGATGCTGAAGTAGAGGCGGCAAAGCAGGAGTTTACCGCCAAGCTAACCCAGCTTGAAGGCAAAAAAGTTTCGCAATTCACCGTTAACAGTGAAGACAAAGCGAAAAAAGCCGAACAGACTTTAGCAAAAGCGGCCAATGGCAAACTAAAAGTTGTTAAGGTTGAGAAGAAAAAACGTAAGCGTAATCCATCGGCACCATTTACCACGTCAACCTTACAACAGGAATCGGCACGTAAGCTAGGGTTTACCACCAAGAAGACCATGAGTATTGCACAACAGCTCTATGAAGGTCAGGATCTTGATGGTGAAACGGTTGGTTTGATTACCTATATGCGTACGGATTCCGTTCATCTGGCTGATGAAGCGCTAGGCGAAATACGCAGTTATATAGAAAATAAATTTGGTAAGGATAACTTACCCGATGAAGTGCGGACATTTAAGACCAAGGCAAAGAATGCGCAGGAAGCCCATGAAGCCGTTCGACCTACCTCAGTCAACTATGAACCAGCGGCGATCAAAAAACATTTAACTAAAGATCAGTTTCGTCTTTATGATTTGATCTGGAAACGTACGGTTGCCTGTCAGATGATCCATGCCACCATGGATACTGTTGCAGTAGACCTGGGCGCTGGTGAAAACAATACCTTCCGTGCTAATGGCTCTATCGTGGTTCATCCGGGCTTTATGGCGGTTTATCAGGAAGGCGTGGATGATGCCAAAGCGGGGGCTGATGACAAAGATCGTTTATTGCCTCCAATGAAAGAAGGCGATGAACTGGCGCTGTTAAAGATTTTGCCAGAACAACATTTTACTGAACCACCTCCACGTTATTCTGAAGCGAGTCTGGTTAAAGCACTGGAAGAACACGGTATTGGTCGACCATCGACTTATGCGTCGATTATTTCCACCTTGCAGTCCCGTGAATATGTGGATATGGACAAGAAACGATTTATCCCTACAGACGTAGGTCGTATCGTTAACAAGTTCCTGACCGAACATTTCACCCAGTACGTTGATTATGATTTCACTGCTCATCTGGAAGATGATCTGGATGCGATTTCCCGTGGTGAAATGAAGTGGGTTCCATTGATGGAGAAGTTCTGGAAACCATTCAAGAAACTGGTAGACGATAAAGAGAAAAATGTTGATCGCAAGGATGTTACCCATGAAGCGATTGATGAAAAATGCCCCAAGTGTGGTGGACCTTTGTCTATTCGACTAGGTCGGCGTGGACGCTTTATTGGTTGTGACGCCTATCCAGAATGTGATTACACCCGTAATGTGAATGAAGACGCCGACTCTGAACCTGAAGTCATTGAAGATCGTAAGTGTCCTGATTGTGGTTCAGATCTGATCATTCGTCATGGACGCTACGGCAAGTTTATTGGCTGCAGTAGTTACCCTGACTGTAAACATATTGAACCGCTGGAAAAACCACAGGACATGGATGTTGAGTGTCCTGAGTGTAAGCAGGGTAATATGTTCAAGCGTAAATCACGCAACGGTAAGATTTTCTACTCCTGTGGTCGCTATCCAGACTGTAAGTATGCCGTCTGGAATGAACCAGTGAATGAAGCCTGTCCCGATTGTGGTTGGCCCATGTTGACATTAAAAACCACCAAACGTCGAGGTACTGAAAAAGTCTGTCCGCAAAAAGAATGTGGTTTCAGTGAGCAGGTCGAAACCGAAGACGAAGACAGTAGCGACAAATAAACGTACACTTAATTTTGTTTACTTCACATGAATGCCGACCCTGTCCTTGAAGCGGTAAATAGTTTAAAGAAAGGCGGGGTGATTGCGTATCCAACCGAATCTGTTTTTGGTCTGGGCTGTGATCCGGATAATGAAGCCGCTGTAAATAAGTTACTAAGTATTAAACAACGTGATCCTGCAAAAGGTTTGATATTAGTTGCCAGTAGCTTTGAACAGCTTAAACCGTATCTACAAACTGTCTCCCCTGAGTTAACCCAACAGGCATTATCTACCTGGCCGGGTCCCTATACCTGGTTATGGCCAGCAAAAGATGAAGTCTCAACGCTTGTTCGCGGTATACACGATACACTTGCCGTGCGTGTGAGTGCCCATCCTGTCGTTCAAAAATTATGTAAAACTTTCGGTAAGCCTATTATCTCAACCAGTGCCAATATCAGTGATCAGCCTGCCGCACAAACTATGGAACAGGTGAATGAGGCATTCGCACAGAAGTTGGACTATATTTTAGAAGGAGAGGCAGGAAGTGCTGGTATCGCAACAGAAATCCGTGAGCTGACGACAAATAAAGTGGTGCGTCCAGGATCGAATGGAAACAAATGAAATGGTAATTTTGCTTTAGTGCAATGCCTGTCTTATATAAACAGGGCTAAAATGATGACAGAAGAAAAGCGCAAAGGTGAAACCCCCATCCCTGATCATGTCAAAGACTATTTGAATGAAGCGCAACTCGGGGAGCTTCATAAAATTGAAGGTTTTGGCTGGGAATTAAAATTTATTCGCCGACCATTGTTCCTGGAAAAAGTGGCCGTGGTGATTAATCCTGAAGGAAACTCCATTGGCATCCTGGAAGAAGATGGAAGGTTGAATCTGGAACCTAATATTGATTTGCGGGACGAGTAAAGTTATTTAACGTTTTTGCTTACGTTGTTTTTGTTTTGCTTTTTGACCAGATAGTTTTTTCCCTGCCGAGCTCTGCGCTGTTTTTTTTCTGGCTGGTTTTGTTGAAGTTTTAATGGATGATTCTTCCCCTTTCTTTTTTGGTTGCCAGGCCGGTACAAGATGACGTTTACCATTACCGATCAAATCTGTTCGACCCATTTTTTTCAGTGCTTCACGTAACAAAGGCCAGTTATCGGGATCGTGATAGCGTAAAAACGCTTTATGCAAACGGCGTTGGCGATCACCACGAGCAGTTTTAACCTGTTCCGATTTGTTACCCACTTTTTTCAGTGGATTCCTTTCGCTGTGATACATGGCTGATGCAATCGCCAGGGGTGTTGGCAGGAAGGCCTGCACCTGATCTGGGCGAAAACGGTTTTGCTTGAGCCATAAAGCCAGATGCATCATGTCTTCATCACTGGTTCCGGGGTGTGCGGAGATGAAGTAGGGGATCAGATATTGTTCCTTGCCCGCTTCCTTAGAGTATTTATCAAACATTTTCTTAAAGGCATCATACGTCCCAATGCCTGGCTTCATCATTTTACTTAGCGGACCGGACTCGGTATGTTCGGGAGCAATCTTTAGATAACCACCAACATGATGGGTCACCAGTTCTTTTACATATTCCGGTGATTGAATTGCAAGGTCATATCGAAGGCCGGATGCAATAAAGACGCGTTTTATGCCTTTAACCTTACGTGCCCGTTTATACAGGTGTATCAATGCCGAGTGGTCAGTACTCATATTTGTGCATATGTCTGGATAGACACAGGACAACCGTCGACAGGCCGATTCAATTTTTTCGGTCTTACACTTGAGCCGATACATATTGGCCGTCGGGCCACCCAGATCAGAAATATTTCCAGTAAAGCCAGGAATGACATCTCGAATCGTTTCCATTTCTCGAATAATGGAATCTTCCGAACGGTTCTGAATAATACGACCTTCATGTTCGGTAATAGAGCAGAATGAGCAACCACCAAAACAACCGCGCATAATATTGATCGAGAAACGAATCATTTCCCAGGCGGGTAACTTCGCTTTGCCATAGGCGCTATGAGGCAGGCGCGTATAGGGCATTTCATATATCCGATCCAGTTCAGCGGTTGTGAGCGGAACCGGTGGTGGGTTTAACCAGACATAGCGCTTACCATGTTGTTGTATTAATGCTCGGGCATTACCGGGATTGGTTTCCAGATGAAACACGCGTGAAGTATGGGCATAGATGACTTTGTCATTTACTACCTGATCATAGGTGGGTAAACGAATAACCGTAGTAGCGCGATCAAGTCGCCTGGCTTTTTTCTCAAACTGTACCTGGATAACATTTGAGTTTTCCGGCGCGGCGGTTTTATTTTGATCACAGTCCGGTTCATGCGCATAGGGATCAGGATGAGGTTCAATGCGGCCGGGTTGATCAAGATGGGTCGAATCAATCACGCTAAAATTATCTGGTATCGTCTGGGTCATAAAGGCCGTGCCACGAACATCAGTAATATCTCTAATGGCTTCACCTTTTGCCAGTCGATGAGCCACTTCAACCAGTGCTCGTTCTGCATTTCCGTAAATTAGTAAGTCCGCTTTGGAGTCAGGCAGCACAGAACGACGAACCTTATCTGACCAGTAATCATAATGGGCAATACGGCGCAGGCTGGCTTCAATGCCACCGATAATTACCGGCACACCCTTATAAGCTTCACGTGCACGTTGAGCATAAACAATCACCGAACGATCCGGACGTTTACCACCTTCACCATCAGGCGTGTAAGCATCATTACTGCGAATGCGGCGATCACTGGTATAGCGATTGACCATGGAATCCATATTGCCGGCACTGATACCAAAGAACAGATTGGGTTTACCCAATGCCATAAAGGCATCTTTGTCCTGCCATTCAGGTTGCGCGATGATGCCAACGCGAAACCCCTGAGCTTCCAGTAATCGACCTACCAAAGCCATACCAAAGCTGGGGTGATCCACATAGGCATCACCGCACACAATAATAATGTCGCAACTGTCCCAGCCCAGCTGATCCATTTCCTCACGCGACATGGGCAACTCTGGCGCAACACCAAAGCGGCTAGCCCAGTAAGGACGATAGCTGAAAATGTTTTTGGCGTCTTGCGCTTGCATGTCTTTTAAGGAGTACGTCAGGTGGTCGTTGATGACTGGAACAATGTGTTAGATATGAATGACTATCTTAGCCTAAACCGTGTTCAAGTTATAGCACAGGCTGGGGCTGGTTTGTTCCTGGAGTCCTGTTACTATTAATAGTATGACCTTAATTGAATTACGTTATATCGTTGCACTGGCTCAGGAACGCCACTTTGGTCGCGCTGCATCGGCCTGCCATGTGAGCCAGCCGACCCTGAGTGTAGCGGTAAAAAAACTTGAAGATGAACTGGGCCTGTTATTATTCGAACGAGCCAAGAACGATGTCAGTCTCACTCCAACTGGACAACAGATTGTAGGTCAGGCCCAACGGATACTGGAAGAAGTCGAAGGTCTGCGTAACCTCGCCAGTCAGGGTCGAGATCCTTTAAATTCCCCATTAAGGGTCGGGGCGATCTACACTATCGGTCCCTATTTATTTCCGGCCTTAATACCCGTCCTGCATGAGCGGGTTCCGCAGATGCCCCTGATTGTGGACGAGAGTTATACCGCCGTATTGCGGGAAAAGCTCAAGCAGGGCGAACTGGATGTCATCATCATTGCTCTGCCATTTGAAGAACCGGGTGTAGTCACCCTTCCGATTTATGACGAACCTTTCGTGGCCCTGCTGCCGGCAGAACATCGCTGGCTCAATGAAGAGCGAAAAATTAAAACCAGTGAACTGGCTGATGAGGCCGTGTTATTACTGGGAGCCGGACACTGTTTTCGTGATCAGGTGCTGGAGGTTTGCCCCGAGTGTGTGGGTAAGAGCGATAAGGCCGGCAGTATGCAAAAAACACTGGAAGGCAGCTCACTGGAAACCATTCGCCACATGGTCGCATCTGGTATTGGCATGACCGTTTTACCCTGTTCTGCTGCACACAGTTCCTATACTTCTGATTTACTAGGTGTGCAAGAGTTTGTTGCCCCCATCCCTTCACGACGTATTGCCCTTGCATGGCGTAGTAGTTTTCCCCGGCCGCAGGCCATCGAAGCCCTGCGTCAGGCGATGCTGGCCTGCAAACTGGAATGTATCGAGTATTTAAACAAATAAGCCTGAATTAATTTTTGTCCTGAGACCTACACCGATCCCGTATGCGCGGTGGAATCTGTTAAAATCCTCCCATGGATGTTTCTCGAGTTCTTGATCCCCTTAATGATGCCCAACGTCAGGCCGTTTGCGCACCCGCCGGTCATATCCAGGTGCTCGCCGGTGCCGGTAGTGGCAAGACCCGTGTGCTGGTGCATCGCATCGCCTGGTTATTACAGGCCGAAGGCGTGTCGCCCTACGGCATTCTGGCGGTAACGTTTACCAATAAAGCCGCCGGTGAAATGCGCAGTCGAATTGAAGAGCTGCTGGGTATCCCGGCCAGTGGATTATGGGTCGGCACCTTTCATGGTATTGCCCATCGTTTATTACGCGCCCACTGGAAAGAAGCCAATCTACCACAGGGCTTTCAGATTTTAGACAGTGAAGATCAACTGCGCAGCGTGCGTCGTGTGATCCGTGAAATGGGTCTGGATGAAAATCATTACCCGCCCAAAGAAACGCAGTGGTATATCAATGGCCGCAAAGATGAAGGCCAGCGTCCAGACCATATAGACTGCAATAATGATCCGCACCTGCGCCAGAAGATTGAAATCTATCGCGCCTACGAAGCCATGTGCCAGCGTAATGGCGTAGTGGACTTTGCCGAACTGTTATTACGTGCGCATGAGTTATGGCTCAATTACCCGCAGATGTTGCAGCACTATCAACAGCGCTTTCATCATATTCTTGTGGATGAGTTTCAGGACACCAACACCATTCAATACGCCTGGTTGCGAATGCTCGCCGGTGACAAAGGTTGTATGTTTGCCGTGGGCGATGATGATCAGTCCATTTATGGCTGGCGTGGTGCGCGGGTAGAAAACATTCACCAGTTCAGCAAAGACTACGCCAATACCTCTATTTTCCGTCTGGAGCAAAACTACCGTTCTACCGGCAATATTCTTAAAGCCGCCAATAGCCTGATTGAAAACAACACCGAACGCATGGGCAAGAACCTGTGGACCGAAGATGGCGAAGGCGAAAAGATCCGTGTCTATGGTGCCTATAATGATCTGGATGAAGCTAACTATATTGCCGAACAGATCCTGTCCTGGATCGAAGACGCTGGCCTGCGTAGTGAATGTGCGCTGTTATACCGTTCCAATGCTCAGTCTCGTGTGCTGGAAGAAGCCTTAATCAAAAACAGCATTCCCTATCGTGTCTATGGTGGTCTGCGCTTCTTCGAACGTCAGGAAATTAAAGATGCTCTGGCTTATTTACGTTTGATGAATAACGATCAGGACGATGCCGCACTGGAACGTATTATTAATACACCAACTCGCGGCATTGGTAATCGTACTGTCGAAGCCGTGCGTGAAATGTCACGTAGTGGTGGCATGTCCATGTGGCAGGCACTGTGGCGACTGCAGGAAGAAAAGACTTTGCCCGCACGTGCGCTGGGAGCGCTGAGTAATTTCATTGATATCATTGAAGAACTTAAAGTCTCCACGCAGGAACTGGGACTGGGCGAAACCATCGAACACGTCATTCATCATAGTCGCCTGCGTAGTCACTATGAAAAAGAAAAAGGCGAGAAAGGCCGCGCCCGTATAGAGAATCTGGAAGAGCTGGTCAATGCCGGTCGTTCCTATTCGGTCGAAGACTTTGATGATGAACTACCCGAGATGGATGAGCTTTCCGCATTCCTGTCTCACGCTTCACTCGAAGCTGGAGACAACCAGGCCGATGAATGGGATGACTGTGTACAGCTTATGACGCTGCATACAGCCAAAGGGCTGGAGTTCAAACAGGTGTTCCTCTGTGGCGTCGAAGAAGATTTATTTCCTCATCGACTGTCTGCCGATGATCCGGTTAGATTAGAAGAAGAACGCCGCCTCTGTTATGTCGGCATGACCCGTGCCATGCAACGACTAACACTATGTTATGCCGAGAAACGTCGTTTATATGGCGATGACAAATACACCCGACCTTCGCGCTTTATCAAAGAGCTACCCGCCGAACTGATCGAAGAAGTTCGCATGCAGGGTTATGTCGCCCCGGCCATGAGTGCAAGTAGGGGCAGTGGCTATAAAAGCAATATCAAAGAAGAAAATGAAACCGGCCTGAATTTAGGACAACGTGTAATGCACCAGAAGTTTGGTGAAGGCATAGTGATGAATTATGAAGGACAGGGGCGACATGCCAGGGTGCAGGTTAATTTTGAGGGAGTGGGGAGTAAGTGGTTGGTGATGGAATATGCCAATCTAATGTTATGTTAATTAGATGTAGGTTGGGCACGGGGTTAGTGCCCAACAGTTGTGCTGAAAGCACACAAGCCCGTTTTATTAAAGGCTTTCGCCCCGCGCTTACACGCTTAGGGCGACCTACTTTCTTAGCTATGTAGGTTGGGTACGGATTTTGTGTGCCCAACGGTCGTGCCGATAGGCACACAAGCCTGTTTTATTAAAAGCTTTCGCCCGCCATTACATGGCTGTGGGCGAGTTACTTTCTTATGGCGATAAGAAAGTAACCAAAGAAACGCTCCCGAAGGCTTGTCTGATTATGTATCCACATAATCAGATACCCTCGCTGCTAGTTTGTAGCGGGGCTCGACGTAAACTCGCTCATCAACCCCATTCGCTCAAACAACGTCTCACTGATCCCGCTACAAAAGTCGCAACTCGGCATCGCCTAACGGGGGAAGTAAATTATAGTAGGTACAGCGTTGGTAACCTATTCTTAACCTAATTCCTTAAAAACCGTATATCTTATTGGTTTAATTAAGGTTTGTATTTGTATGCATGATTTACCTTTACTTCAATAAAGTAAACCATAAAATATTATAGTATACTTTTAGGCCGCTAAAGTATATTATAATGCTAGCTATTATAGCTTAAGGTGGTTAGAGTAAATTAACCAAAGAGTTGTATGTATTTACGGAATATAAATAGCCTATTCCGCTGATATCCCGTAATTTCTTTAAGTATTTCTAATTTTACAAATTCGTTGATTAGGCCATTAGCCGCACGTGGTGTTACGTCTAATAATCGTGCAACATCACCACCAGTCACTGCTGGTGATGTATATAAATGCAATAATAATTTTCTAGCATTTTCTGCGCGTCGGCCTAAGGTGACCATTTGTGCTTCAAGTTCATTACGCATACTCATTATTTTTTGGAAGGTTTTTTTACTACTTTCAGCCGTTTCAATAACAGCATCTAAGAAAAATATAATCCAATGTACTAAGTCATTTGATACCCTAACCCGGGTTAAAGCGTCATAGTAAGCAATACGATTCTTTTCTAAATAATCTGATAGATATAAGGAAGGTTTGTTTAGTATTCCACGGCTAATTAAATATAGCGTAATGAGAAGCCTACCAATACGGCCGTTGCCATCTAAAAAAGGATGAATTGTTTCAAATTGATAGTGACTGATTGCTATTCGGATTAGCTCAGGTACATTAATGGATTCATTATGCCACAATTTTTCAAGATCACTCATGAGTTCAGGTACATCTTCAAAATGTGGTGGGACAAATACAGCATTATTTAAATTTGTCCCGCCAATCCAATTTTGAGAAATACGAAAATCTCCTGGAGCTTTATGCTCCCCACGAACACCTTGCATTAATATTTCATGTGTTTTCTTTAATAGCCGAACAGAAAGTGGAAGTGTTTCAAGATCATTAATAGCATCACTCATGGCTTGAACATAGTTTTGAACTTCCTGCCAGTCATCACGTTTCTCCGGATCGACCTGTGAGACATCTAAAATCACATCATCAATATGAGTTTGTGTACCTTCTATTTTGCTAGATTGACTTGCTTCTTTCTGCACATGCATACGAATAAAAAGATCAATATCTGGTACGATAAGAGAAAAGGCATTTAATTCAGCAAGTGCTCTCGAAGATTTTTCTAATCGAGTATTAATTTCTGGGCTATCCCAACTCCATTGCAGATTAACAAAATTTGGTTGAAAACTTTTGTATTCAAACTGCTGCTTTAATTCTCCAGCAATGAATTCTTCCATTGTAATTTTTTGTACCACAATCACTCACTCCATAGTATAAAATAGTGGCTATATATGAATATAAATCATTAAAAGTAGAGTGTCATTATTTTAATTGTTTTTGGATAGGTTTTGGAATTGTAATAATATTAGTTGAGTGTAAGTAAATATTGGAATATTTGTTTCATAGTTTCTAGCTATAAATTACTGTAGGAAAGTAGCTTATCTACGGTATACTTATTTATTCTCAAGTATCAAAACAAAGTCAGTGCTATAGCCTGAAATTCTCTATAAAAATCTAAACCTTGCTGACTCTTTTAATATTTAGTGTGTGATTAAACAAAAGAAGAACAGGAAAGGATTAACATTTTGTCTTCGCCTTTGTTGGAAATACGTAACCTGGCTAAACACTACCCTTCTGTAAAAGCGGTGGATGGGATTGATATTACCCTGAACAAGGGAATTTGTTTTGGTTTGCTGGGGCCGAATGGGGCGGGTAAAACCACAACGGTGGAAATTCTGGAGGGCATTACTGAGGCGACTTCGGGTGAGATCTTTTACAAAGGCGAGCCGCTGATAGATCAGTTCCGTAAGGAAGCGGGTATCATGTTTCAGTCGACGGCGTTGCAGGATTTCATCAGTGTGCGTGAAACCTTGCAGATGTTTGCTGATTTCTATCATCGTAACACAGATCTGGATAAGTTAATTCAACGGTGTAATCTTGGTGAATACCTGAATCAGGATAATCGCAAGTTATCCGGTGGCCAGCGCCAGCGTTTGTTGCTGGCAATTGCGCTGGTGAATGACCCGGATATTATTTTTCTGGATGAGCCAACTACTGGTTTAGATCCACAGGCGCGGCGGAATTTCTGGAAGTTGATTGATGATATTAAGGCCGAAGGCAAGACCGTTATCCTGACGACGCATTATATGGATGAGGCTTATAACCTGTGTGATGAGATTGCGATTATGGATCACGGTAAGATCATTGCGCAGGGCACGCCGAAAACTTTGCTGGAAACGCACTTCAATGATGTGATTCTGCAATTGCCAGAGGATGAACTGGTGGGAATGGATCTGTCTGGTTTCAATACTTACAAAAGAAAATCACAGATTGAAATCACGACCGCTGATGTGAATCAGGTGGTAGCGGCCTTGATTGAAAACAATATTTCGCTGACTAATTTGCAAATCCGTTCCCGTACACTGGATGATCTGTTTCTGGATTTAACTGGTAATGAACTTCGTGCTTAAATTACGCTACCAGGAAGAGTCGATTGTTTAAACGTTTCAAAGCATTGCTGTATACCCGTAATCGCGAATTTTTGCGCGACCGTTCTGCTTTTGGCTGGAACATTCTTATGCCGGTGTTGATTATCGCTGGTTTTGCTGTGGCCTTTACCGGCGACATTGGTGAGCAGTTTAAAGTCGGCGTGATTAACCAGGATGCGGCGACAGTTCAAAGCCAGCAGTTTTTAGATTACAACTACATTGATTTTTATTCAGTAGAGAGTGAGGAGTCAGCGCTTGAGCAAGCAGTTGATAAAGTTCGCCACCATCAGGTTGACCTGTTGCTGGATGCAGAAAAACAAACTTACTGGGTGAATACCGAATCGCCTAATGGTTATCTGGTAGAGAAAATCCTGCTTGGTTCAGAACGGAGTTCAGAAACCGGTGGTTCTGAGTTATCGCTTGCGCTCGAACCATCATCGCTTTATAAAAGACAGACGGTTACCGGACGGCAGGTGAGATACATCGACTGGGTGTTGCCCGGTGTGTTGTCGATGAACATGATGTTCAGTGCGCTGTTTGGTGTGGGCTTTGTGATTGTGCGTTATCGAAAGAACGGCATGCTGAGACGACTTAAGGCGACTCCGATCACGCCCTTTGAATATTTATCGGCACAGGTGGTGTCACGCATGATCCTGATCATGTGTATTACGGCGGTGGTATTTTACGGCACGCATATCTTTGTTGATTTTGTAATGAATGGCTCGCATGTGCTGCTGTTTCTGGTATTTGCGCTGGGTACTTTGAGCATGATCAGTCTGAGCCTGATCATCGCGGCGCGTGTCACCAGTGAAGAAACGGCTGGTGGGTTACTGAATTTATTTAGCTGGCCGATGATGTTTTTGTCCGGGGTCTGGTTTTCACTGGAAGGGGCGGCACCGGTGATGCTGACTATTGCTGAGTTTCTCCCGCTGACCCATGTCACCGCCGCCGCCAGGGCTGTGATGATCGACGGGGCGGGTTTAGTGGATATCGGTTACCACCTGCTGGTTATGGCGGTGCAAAGTGTTATTTTCCTGTTTATCGGCTCGTGGTTCTTTAAATGGGAATAAAATAGATTCGTGCTTGTAGCAAAACCCCATCACACTAAAACTGTTACCGGGTCGACAGAAATCGCATCCAATGCATACCCCTTATCCATCGATCTTTTATACTCTGTACCCGAAAACAACCCTCTATTCCTGACTGCGGCACATGGAAAAACTGTTTCAAAAACGGCTATTTAATAGTGAACGCGAATTTAAGCTGAGCAAGCAGCGTTTACTAAAGATCAGAATCCGATCTTTTCGTGGACGTAGCAGCAGGTATTGTATTGATTTGCTGGCACTAGACCCCACGGGAAAACGTCAAATTCACTTCGCCTGGTCCTGGTTGATTGCGGCTGGCATTGTGGGTGGGCTGGCATTTGTCCTCGGTGTGTTACAGGGCTGGCTTGAGGACACGACATTGCAGCAGGGGTTACAGGCTCTCGCCGCCCTTGGTGCTATCAGTACCATTGCATTGTTGTTTTTCTTCTTTACTCGTTCGAGTTTTGAGCGGGTCTATACCGCTTATTATTCTGATATTCCTCTGGTTCGACTACTTAACAACCTGCCGGATAAAGAACAGTTCAAACAATTCACAGAGCAGCTTGAGTCATTAATTACTCAGTTACATGAACACCACAATATGTCGGTTGAAACGCAGTTAGCCGGAGAAATGAAAATGCTGCGTAGACTGGTAAAGGAAAAAATAGTGAGTACGGATGTTTATGAAAAGGCCAAGAATGAATTGTTTCGTGTAACGAACGAACTTTCTAAAAAAGAAGAATAAAAACGTATGGACTACTTAGTAAAATTCAGCCATAGGTATTTTCACAAAACTGTTTCTGAATTTGTTCAATTTGATCCATATTATCAAGAAGTGCATCAACACAATCCTGATCAAGGGTTTCCCCCGCCAGTTTTCTAAGCATCTTGATAGCTCGGTCATTGCTCCAGGCCTCTTTATAGGGTCGAGTACTGGTGAGTGCGTCGAAAACATCGGCAACGGCAACGATACGAGCTTCAAAAGGAATGTCATCACCTTTCATACCCTGGGGATAGCCACTGCCATTCATGGCTTCATGATGAAATTTAGCAATGTTACGTAACACGTCGATGTACTCAACATTTTCCAGACCAAAATTACCCAGTAACTCATTAATCATTTCACTTCCCATTTGGGAATGGGTTTTCATAATGATCTTTTCTTTTTCATCCAGTTCACCGGGCTTGAGAAGTATATGATCAGGGATAGCAATTTTTCCAATATCATGTAGTGGAGAAAACATGAAGATATGTTCAATGAAACTATCACTTAAATTATGTTTTTCTGCCAGTGCTACAGCGATGAGTCGACTGTAGCGCGACATACGATCAAGGTGACTACCAGTTTCAGGATCACGAACATGAGTAATGTGTCCTGTGGTTTTAACGGCCGCTGTCAGGGTTTGGATGGAAATTAGTTCGTTAATGACCATTAAGGAAATAAGATGGCCATAAATATCGATTTGTTGTAATACCTTTTCGCTGAAGACATCTTTCTCATAAGAGTTAAAAAATATAAAACCAAAAAATGCACCATTATTAAACATAGGCAATGTATAGCTGGCAGCATAGCCGCTACGACCTATTCTTTTGGTATGTTCATGCTCGCCATGTTCAAAAGTCAGCATGTTGTTGATGACACGGGGAAGGCCTTTTCTGGCAATTTCTTTTAAGGAAGGGGCATCATCGAGTAGTGTCTGGTAGTGGGGTAATGGGTTGCCATCAGAACTACTATGCATGTACGTTTTAAGCATGTTACTTTCAGGGTCATATATGGTTATCGCTATACGCTCTATAAATGGAAAAATGACACTTATAGATTTATGTGCAGAAATGATCTTATTATGTAAGGGTTCATGCCTGTTCAGGGCTTCTAGTACATCATGATGTTCCGTCATACTTAACCTGGCAATCGTTTATTGTGTTATTGAATTATTATAGCTGTATTTCGGAATAGATCACTGGAGATAGTTGTGCATTTAATATTAATGTACCAATGTTAGTGGGTGTCTATCAGTTACCGATGGCCATGCATTTTCGGCATCACGACTCTCTGGTCGACCCAGGAAATGCCCCTGGGCGTAATCAATTCCGAATTCTTTTAATAAATGCAGCGTGTCTTTGTTTTCTACAAACTCGGCGATGGTCTGTTTGTTTAAGGCATGGGCAATCTGGTTCATGGATTTGACCATGGCCTGATCAACGCTGGACTCTGCCAGTCCACGTACGAAGGAACCATCGATCTTGAGTTTGTCGACTGGCAGGTGTTTGAGGTAGGCAAATGAAGAGAAGCCGGTACCGAAGTCATCGAGGGCAAACTGACAGCCGATGTCTTTTAATTTGAAAATAAAGTCAGTGGCTGCAGACAGATTTGATATTGCAGCAGACTCTGTAATTTCAAAAGTGACGGCTGAAGGGTCGATATTACTGTCTCTTAAGATCGATTGAATCATGGGCAGTAACTGTTTGTCTTCGAAGGCACGACCAGAAAGGTTAATAGCGAAACGAACAAACTGTTTGTTGTCGTGCAGTTCGGCGAGTTGTTTCATGGCCGCACCAACCGTCCAGCGATCCACCTGGTTAATCAGGCCAAAGCGTTCAGCGGCAGGCATGAAACCACCGGGCATGATCACATCGCCATTTTTTAGTGACATGCGTAACAGGACTTCGTAGTCCTGTACGGTGTTGTCGGCGATGGACATAATGGGTTGATAGACCAGACCGAAACGATCCTGTTCGTAAGCATCACGTACGCGCGTGGCCCAGCCGATGTCTTCGGCCATGCCGTCTTTCTCTTTGTCGTCAGATGTTGAGAGGTGGACACAGTTACGGCCCTGAGTCTTGGCGATGTTACAGGCCAGGTCGGCATGCAGCAGCACATCTTCGGCAGTAATGCTGTCACTGGTGATCATTGATACACCGATACTACAGGTAATATTGAAGGACTTGCCATCTTCGAGATAACGGTAGTGTTCGAACAGGTCACGGATATGTTCGGCCACACGCTGAGCGGCATTAGTATCGACGTTATACAGCAGGACGGTAAACTCATCACCACCGAAGCGAGCGAGCAGGTCACCTTCACGGATGTGATTGCGTAACATGCCGGTGCATTCGATTAAGAGGCGGTCACCGGCGGCATGGCCGAGGGTGTCATTCACATATTTAAACTGATCCAGATCCAGGTAGAGCATGGCGCACTCGGTACCACTGCGAGCGACACGGGTAAGGAGACGTTCCATTTCACCCATGAAGTAGTTGCGATTATGCAGGCCGGTGAGTGCATCATGCTGGGCCTGATAGGTCAGTTCATGTTCGAAGGCTTTTTGTGCGGTGATGTCGCGGGCAGTACCCATGATATTAATTAGCTTGCCGTTATCGTCCATGTGGGGTTTGGCGTTAAAACTAATATGGCGACGTTCACCTTCTTTATCTAAATGGACGGTTTCAAAATTCAGCAGTTCCTGGCCATTTTGCAGGTTCTGGATAGCTTCTTCGTCTCGTTCGATAGATTCAGGTGCCTGGAAATGGGTAAAGGGCTGGCCGATCATTTCATCTGGCTGGTAGCCGTAGATACGAGTAACGGCATTATTAAGGAAGGTCCAGCGGCCTTCGGTGTCCATGCTCCAGACCAGATCGTGAGCCAGGGTGACCAGATTACGGTAGCGGGCTTCAGCCTCCACCAGCTTGTTCTCAGCCAGCTTGCGATCAGAAATATCCGCAACCATGCAGGTGAAGTAATCTTCACCATTCATATGCATTTTGCTCATGCGAATAGAAATGGCCAGTTCATGGCCAGATTTATCACGGCCGATGGTTTCCTGTTCAATATTAAACAGGAAGTTGGTTGAACTGGTGCCGAGGATTTCCGGTAACAACAGGGACAATGGTTCACCACGGACTTCGTGGCAGTGATAACCGAACAGGGTTTCTGCCGCCGGGTTAAAGGTTTCGATACGCCTGTCTTCGCTCACCACAATAATGCCTTCGGCCGCATTATCGACAACGGCATGCATGTGGGATTCCTGGTCACTTAAACGATGGAATAGACGCCCGAGGGTCTGTACCAGACTGCCGATTTCATCGATGGATTTGGGGCGCAGGCGTTTGGCCAGGTCCATATAATTGGAAGCACCGCTGTTGGCGATCAAATCATGTACGGGTTCCAGTGACTGCTTCAGGCTGCGAATGGTCAGGTAAACCAGAGTGAAAGATGAAATACCCATCAATGCCCAGGCCAATATTATTTCCGCTGATAGAAAACCGGTTTGCCACCAGTAATATTTCAGCATGATGGTGGTGCATAGTACGGGCAGGTAGCCACCAATTAATAACATGCGGGTACGAATACTGGCGTGGACTTTTGTGTGGCCAAAGTAATTGGCCAGCTTACCCAATGTGTTGAGAGACAACAGGTAACCGGGCATACCGACCATGATAGTGATGACAAGCTGCAGGAGAATAAACTGCAGTAAGCTGCTATAGGCCGTGGTATGGTTTGGAAACAGGCCATACCAGTGCTGGATGGTTGGGATAGACAGGGCGTAAATTAAAAAGAAGGCCCAGTAGTTGTCGGTAAAGTTATTCAGGCGCGACTGGAAGACTTCGGGTAAGGCTGGCTGCTCGGGGTGGGTGGAGATCCAGTTCATTATGGGACTCAGATAGCGCATAAAATGTACAGTTTGTGCCGCTAACAAAAACAGGCAGGAACCGAATAAAATAAGCGTACCGGGATAAGCCAATAATGCGTCTGGACTAAGCATCTCGAACGACAGGGCGATGCTATAACCGATGATGGGTGTCAGAGCAAAACTAATGGTCGCAATTAAAATCAACTGTTTCTTAAGATGAGATAATTGTTGTTCCATGGTGTCCTTGTTATGGTTGTTTTTTTTTATTTGGTAGTGAGCTTAGCCTACATTCTCAACAAAACGAGGAACTGCTTCGCACGAACAAATAATGGCAGAAACTGATCTGCTGAGCTAGTTAAAAATTGTGATGCAGGTTAGCCATGTTAGTTAATTTGATCTCAAGGTTTACGTTGCAACTATATGAAAGTAGCTATTAAAATTCGTTATTAAACTAAAAAGAATTGAGTTTGGTTGGGAGAAAGCAGAAATGAAAAGAAGAGATTTTATTAAAAGTGCCGGTGCTGGTGGTTTGGTCGCCGGGTCACTCGCCGTGGCGGCACCCGTTGTACATGCGGCTCCCAGGTTTAAATGGAAAATGGTAACCACCTGGCCTAAGAATTTTCCGGGTCTGGGTACGGGTGCAAATAACCTGGCCAAACTAATTACCGAGATGAGTGGTGGTCGGCTTAAGGTTAAGGTTTATGGTGCTAAAGAACTGGTGCCCGCTTTTGAGGTATTCGATGCCGTCTCACGCGGCACGGCCGAGATGGGACATGGCGCGGCTTATTACTGGAAAGGTAAATCAGAAGCGGCACAGTTCTTTGCCGCGGTACCGTTTGGTTTGAATGCACAGGAAATGAACGGCTGGCTCTACTACGGTGGCGGGATGAAGCTGTGGCAAGATATTTATGCTGACTTTAATTTGATCCCTGCTGCTGCTGGTAATACCGGTGTGCAGATGGGGGGCTGGTTTAATCGCCAGATCAATTCAGTGGATGATCTGAAAGGTCTGAAAATGCGAATCCCCGGTCTGGGCGGTGAAGTACTGAGACGTGCTGGTGGAACGCCAGTGAGTTTACCGGGTGGTGAGATCTATACTTCGTTACAGTCTGGTGCGATTGATGCCACCGAGTTTGTTGGGCCTTATAACGATCTGGCCTTTGGTTTATATAAAGCGGCCAAACACTATTATTACCCGGGCTGGCATGAGCCTGGCACTACACTTGAATCCATGATCAATAAGAAGGCATTCGCCAGCTTGCCCAAGGATCTGCAAAGCATTGTGATGAATGCCTGCAAAGTGGTGAATCAGGATATGCTGGCAGAATACACGGCACGTAATAATGCAGCACTGCATACTTTAGTCACTAAACATAAAGTAGACCTGCGTCAGTTCCCCGATGATGTCCTGATAAAAATAAAACAGTTATCCGATGAAGTCGTTAATGAAATTGCAGCCAAAGATAAGCAGGCTAAGAAAGTATACGAGTCATTCAAGACTTTCCGAGATCAGGCTATGGCCTGGCACAAGGTGTCTGAGCAGTCTTATATGAGAGCAAGGGAGCTCTAAAAATAGTAATTGTAAACCGTTACGGTTTAGTTTCTTTCAGTTCAAGTGAAGCCGAATTAATACAGTAACGTAATCCGGTCGGTTGTGGGCCATCAGGGAAAACATGGCCAAGGTGACCGCCACATTTTTTGCAATGTACTTCTACTCGGTGCATGCCGTGGCTATTATCTTCGGTGGTTTCGATGGCTTTATCATTCATGGGTTGCCAGTAACTGGGCCAGCCACTGCCAGAATCAAATTTGGTCTCTGAGGTGAATAGTGGTTCACCGCAACCGGAACAGACATAAGTACCGTGAGTTTTACAGTCATGATACTTACCGGTAAAAGCGGGTTCGGTACCGTGCTGGCGTAATACCCGAAACTGTTCATCGGATAATTCATCGCGCCATTGTTGTTCAGGTTTGTTAATTTTTTCTGTCATGACTTAATCCTAACAGAAAAGAGTTAATGAACAGTGAAATAATAATCCGTATCTTATATACGGATTATTATTGTTTTACGTAGATTTAACTTCCCAGTTTAAATTTGGCAATGTTTTGATATAACTGTTCAGAGAGTTCGGACAGGGTATGGCTACTTTGTCCTGTTGTTTTAACCGTGTCTTCACTGTTATGCGTTATCTCACTGATATTCTGTATGTTACGGTTAATTTCTTCAGACACTGAGGACTGTTCTTCAATTGCGCTGGCAATTTGTAGATTGAAGTCGCTGATAGTGCTAATGGAAACATTGATTGAATCCAGAGTTTGATCTACATGCTGAGCACTATCTACACATTGTTGTGCATATCCCTGAATACCTTCCATCACTGTAACCGTATTGTCAGAGCTTGTATGTAGACGGTTAACAATTTCTTTAATTTCTTCTGTTGATTGATGTGAACGATGCGCCAAAGAACGAACTTCATCGGCAACAACAGCAAAGCCTCGGCCCTGTTCACCAGCACGAGCGGCTTCAATGGCGGCATTGAGTGCCAGCAAATTAGTTTGCTCGGCAATGTCACGAATAACATTTAACACGGTGCCAATATTCTCACTATCCTTGCTGAGTTGATCAATGGTACTTGATGCATTTTGAATTTGTTCAGACATGGTTGTTGCTGCAAGCATATTTTGCGCAACAATATCTTTACCTTTAGATGCCTCTTCACTGGCTGCACGAGATAGTTCGGCGGCTTCGGTGGCATGGCTGGAAATTTCCTGTATGGTTGCGACCATCTGGTTTATCGCTGTTGCAACCTGATCAGTTTCATTATTGCTGCGCGACACATCATCATTTGCTGATTGAGTTATCACACTAAGTTGTTCTGATTCGCTACGTAGAGTTTCTGATGAGTTTCGTATTTTTTTCATGATGTCACTAAACTCGTCCATCATGCCGTTGAAGGTTACCGCTGCAGTAGATACCTCATCTTTACCCTTAACTGGAATACGCAAGCTGAGGTCATTTTCATTTTTAGTTTGTTCCATTAAGCCAGACAGTGTTTTCACTGGTCTGGATATACTGGAGGAAATCTGGCGAGTAAGAATGGCGATCAGCGTAATTAATGACAGTGATATTATCCAGTTAATAACATTTAACTTCTGTTGTTGAATCTGAATTTGTGCCGCTGTATCTTCTGTTAGAAGTTTAAGAATTTCTTCCGACTGATGAATGGTTTTTCGCATATCGCCAAGTACGCCGGATTTGCTGTTAAGTCCTTTCTCCCTGTAACCATTCACCATGGCATGAAAATCTTGTTGGTATTTATTCATGTCCTGCTGTACTGCGGTTTTATCTGATGCGGATATGTTACTTTGGTCAAGGTCATGCATGAAGACGGCAATGTCTTCATCAAATTTGGCAAGATATTTTATATCCATTCTGAGCAGAAAATCTTTTTCTCTGCGACGTAACATGAGCATGTCTTTTAATAAAACGGCGTTATCGAGTTCCTTAATTCGTGATTCAGCATTATGTACGGCTTTACGCAAGCTTCCCTGCAAACCTGATTTATGATCAAGCCCAACTCTGGCTTGTGCATCAATAATGTGAGTAAATTTCTTCTGATATTCAGATACAATGGATTCGAGTTGTTGCGCATTGCTATCATCAAGCCCCGTTTTTCCCATTACTTCACGTATAGTCTTAATTTTTCCCTGCAGGATTTCATAGTTGTTACTAAATTTTTCCTGATATTTAAGATCATTACGTGCAAGAAAGTCCTTTTCATTTCGGCGTAGCATCAGCATGCCGGATGTGATTTCACTGCTAAGCAAACGAGCCTGTTCGGTATTTGACAACTGGTAGTCGATATAACGATTCATTATTAATGAGCCGATCATGCCAGTAATAAATAATGCCATTACCAGAATGAGCTTTTGCTGAATGCTGAGTTTGTTCATGTCGTATCCCTGTTAGCTTTATTTTTAGTCCGAGAGGGCTGGTTCTATCGATAAAATCACAGGTTATGGGTATAACCTTGTTACCAACGTAATTATCTGCCCTTTTGTTTTATCGGTCATACGGGAGGATCTTTAATAAGGGTTTATACTTATTTTTAGATCTTTAAGGCACTAAAAAAAGTGTGGCTAAGCGCGGAGAATGAGGGATAGATTATTTGTAGATTTGTTCTGGCAGCCAGGTGGCAATGGAAGGCCAGTAGGCCAGTAACGCCAGTGTGATTAATTGAATAGCAATAAAAGGCGCCACACCACGATAGATGTCCGTGGTTTTGACCATATCTGAAGCCACACCACGCAAGTAGAAAAGGGCGAAACCAAAGGGTGGGGTTAAGAATGATGTCTGTAAGTTAATCGCAATCATTATGCCCAGCCAGACGGGATCGATTCCCATGCTTAACAGGACAGGTCCAACGATAGGTACAACCACAAAAGTAATTTCAATAAAGTCGAGTATAAAGCCCAGCAGGAAGATCAGTACCATTACGATAAACATGGCACCGACTGCACCACCGGGAAGATCGATGAGTAGTTCACGCACCAGATCGTCACCGCCAAAACCACGGAACACCAGCGAGAATAAAGACGCACCAATAAAGATCAGGAACACCATGCTGGTGACTTCCGTTGTTGTGCGCGTGACTTCGCGCAGTATGTTCAGGTTTAACTGTTTTTGTTGAAAGGCGAGTAACATCGCGCCCACGGCACCGACGGAGGCGGCTTCGGTAGGGGTGGCGGCACCAGCCATGATCGAACCCAGCACGGCAATGATAAGTGCAAGTGGAGGTAACAAAGCCTGAAAAATATTTTTAATTAACTGTCCTGCTTCAAGCTGACGTTCTTCTTCAGGGATAGCTGGTGAGCTGTCCGGTTTGAAAAAGGCGACGATGGTCAGGTAAATAACATAGAGTCCAACCAGCAACAGTCCGGGGATCAGTGCACCGGCAAACAGATCGCCAACGGAGATGTTGTCCGGTGAGAAAATACCCATGTCCAGTTGTGCCTGTTGATAGGCCGATGACAAAACATCACCCAGTAAAACCAGGATGATTGACGGTGGAATGATCTGGCCCAGGGTTCCTGAAGCGCAGATAGTGCCGCAGGCCAGGCTTGGTGAATAACCGCGTTTAAGCATGGTGGGCAGGGACAGCAGTCCCATGGTCACGACGGTTGCACCGACAATACCGGTACTGGCGGCGAGTAACATGCCGACTAAGGTGACAGAAATTCCAAGGCCACCGCGTAAGGAACCAAACAACATGGCCATGGTATCGAGTAACTTTTCTGCGACTTTGGAACGTTCCAGCATGACGCCCATAAACACGAACAGAGGTACGGCAATGAGAGTGGTATTGGTCATGATGCCAAACAGGCGATTGGGCAGGGCCTGCAGGAAAGCACCATCAAAGTTGCCGCTGAGTTGGCCAAGCAGGGCAAATACAAGAGCCGTGCCGCCAAGACTAAAGGCCACTGGGTAGCCAGCCAGTAAAACCAGGCAGACGGCCAGGAACATGATCAGTGGAATATATTCAGCCATGATCAGTCACCGGCCTCATTAGACAATATTGGTTGCCGCAATATTTCCAGTGCGCTAAGAAATTGAGCAAGGCCCTGCAACAATAACAAGGCGGGCATGAATAACAGCAGAGATTTCAGCAGGTAGACGCCGGGTAAACCACCGGCTTCGGGTGAGCCTTCCTGTACAGCCCAGGCGTCGGCGACATAGTTCCAGCTGGCCCAGAAAATAAAGAGGCAGACCGGCATGAGCAGCAGCAGGCTACCAAGTAGATCCACCCAGGCCCGACCTCTAGGCCCAAACTTCTGGTAGAAAATATCCACCCGGACATGGCCGTTGTTTTTCAGGGTGTAGGCCGCACCCAGCATGAACACCAGGGCATGCAAATAGGTAACGGATTCCTGCATGGCAATCCAGCCGGAGTCAAAACCATAGCGTAACAGGACGATGGCAAAAGTAATGAGAACCATCAGCAGGGTGGCCCAGGCGATCAGTTGGCCTGTTTTCTCGGCAAGTCGCGACAGTTTCTGGCTAATTTCCAGCATAGTTGTGGTTGAGTAGTTATTAATTATCGACAGAGTTATACACAGGTTTTTGTAAATCAACAATTTAGCTGTAGTAAAAACGTCATATGGCTCTGAAACGCTATAAAAATAGTATAACTTATTGTATTTATTGATGATTAAGCGATCTGCGCTGGGTGCGGTGCATTTAGAATATTAAGGTTTGCTTAACTATCTATGCTATGCACCATTTTAATCCACAAAGTTATCCACAGGTTGTCATAAAGATCATTAGTCAGATCTGTCAATGTGCTGCTGCAAAATCGCCTGATAGACCTCCGGCGGCTTGGTCTGGGTCAACTCACCACTGGGTGGATTCAGCGCACTCTCCAGTCGAGACACCCAGAAACGCAAAGCGGCCAGACGTAACATCTGAGACCAGGCCTTTTGTTCAGCTTGAGTGAGTGCCCGCTCCTGTTGGTAGCCCTTCAACATTGCAGTTGTTAAACCAGGATGCAGGTCACCGGCATCATCGGTACACCAGTCATTCACCGTAATGGCCAGATCATAAAGGAGTCTGTCGCTGCAGGCATCATATAAATCCAGTACGGCGCTCAATCGCTCAGTCTGTTGTTCAGCCTGAGATTGAGAATCTTCAAAAAGCACATTGTCCCGAAACAGATCGGCGTGGATGGTGCCGCTGGGGAGTTCGGGGAGTTGATTCTGGTTTTGGTAATCGAGTTCCTGTTGCAATAGTTGGGCTTTATCTGGAAGGAGTTGTCCCAGGATTTGTGTACCCGTTTGGGTCATCCAGTCTAGATCACGAGGGTTATGGCGTTGGGCCGTAAAATCAGAGCTGGCGTGATGAATCTGTCCCAGAACCTGGCCAATGGCGAAACAATGTTGAGCGTTGATCTGGCCTGGCCCGTGTCCTGGTAAACGAGGAAAAATAGCGGCTGGTCGGTTAAGCAGGGTAGTCTGAATTTGCCCCTGCTTATCAGCGATGGGGCATGGACAGGGAATATGACGTTTATACAGGTGGAGCTGTAAGTCAAAAAAGTACCTGAGCTGTGCTGCGCTGATTTTTTCAAACAGGGTCAGGACGTAGGAACCACTCGTGGTATTCACAAAGTAATTACTGTTTTCTATACCGTCAGTGATACCTTCATAATCCTGAAGCTCACCAAGATCAAATTGCTGTAGAAAGGCACCGAGCTGTTCGGGGCTGATCGACGTGTAAACCGACATGTATTAATACAGATAAAAAAGAGGAGATATCTGGCCTGCCTGAAAAATTTTAGCCGATGGTCTTACCACCGCCAGAGGATCCACTGGTTAACAGGCGGGTTATCCAGATCTTTGAATGATTTATCGACCTGTCCATCACCATCAGTATCAACCATATAATAAGGTTTACCTACAGACGGGGTGATTTTTATATAACGTACCTGACCATTAACACTGTATTCCTCAATGGTGTGATCATCTTTGTGAATAATGCGAACTTCAGGTTCAGGAATATCCGTACTCTGTTGTGGCTCTTCTGGTAAAGGCGGGGGGGGAGGAACATCAGCCGCTCGCACTGGGCCAACGAGTAAGCCAAATAACAGGGCTAGTACAGGGATGGATGTTGTCAGCGTTTTAAAATGCATAATGTTGACTCTTAAATTTTGATAACCAGATTTAAAGATCCAGAAGAATGGCAGCTTCTTCAGCGGAAGGCTCGAAGCCTCGGTGTTCGTAATGCAGGAAGATAGCGTCCAGAATTTCTTTCGGCTCATCGATGATTTGAAAAAGATCCAGATCTTCAGGGCTAATGGTGCCGGCACCGACCAGTGTTTTTTTGAACCAGTCAATTAGGCCACTCCAGAATTGACTATCGACCAGGATGATAGGAATGTGGCGTGTCTTGTTAGTCTGTACCAGAGTCAGGATTTCTACCAGTTCATCCAGTGTGCCAAAGCCACCGGGCATGATGACATAAGCAGCCGCATACTTTACAAACATAACTTTGCGTGAGAAAAAGTGGCGGAAGGAAAGTGAAATATCCTGATAAGGATTACCAGACTGTTCGTGCGGTAATTGAATATTCAGGCCAACACTGGGTGATTTTCCTTCAAAAGCCCCTTTGTTTGCCGCTTCCATAATACCGGGCCCCCCTCCACTGACGATGGAAAAGCCTGCATCAGATAGTATGCGGGCGGTATCTATGGTTAATTGATAAAGGGGATCATCTACCGCTGTACGTGCTGAGCCAAAAATACTGACTGAGGGTTTGATACCGGCCAGACGTTCGAAGCCTTCTACAAATTCAGCCATGATCTGGAAAATTTTCCAGGATTCACGGGTCAGGATTGAATCATTAATGTGGGCT
>JAPHRJ010000115.1 GCA_026196045.1 Gammaproteobacteria bacterium | reverse complement strand
TTTGACTGGAAATATCCTAAGATTTAACTATAAATTTATTGCGCAAGATATTGAATTTTAAGCCGAGATTGTAAATATGTTTAGATTGTCCATTTTTCTGGTTTTACCTTTATTGTTAATGGCCTGTGGTAGTACGCCCATGGACAGTTATGCCTTCAAAAAACGCTACAACACGGCCATGAGTGATGTAAAGGCAGAGCAGTATGAGGCCGGTATCACTACTTTAAAGCAGCTAGAGCAGGAGGCGGATACGCCAACAAATTCAATGCAGGTGGCCTATGGTCTGGCCTATGCGTATTACAAGAGTGAGAATTTTGATGAAACGATTAAGCGCTGTGATCTGCTTATTCGTCAACACAGAAATAAACCTGATATGGAATATGCACATTATCTGCGTGCACTGGCCGCGACTTCTAAAGGCGACAAGCAGATGCTGGCATTGCTTAGCAGCGTGCCACCGAATAAGTCTGAATCAGCAGAAGAATTACGTGCAGCTTACGACTACTTTGCCAAAACCTTACAACTCTTTCCAAAAGGTAAGTATGCTGAAGATGTAATTCGTCAGATGAGTCGCATTCGTAAAAAATTAGCCGAGTATGAGGTTAATATTGTTCGTTCTGAGATGATGGATCAGAACTTTTCTGAAGCATCACGTCGTGCAAACTATATTGTTGAGTATTATTCAGATACTCCCGCCCATATGAAGGCCCTGGAATTATTAATTAAAAGTTACAAAGCACAGGGTGAGTCACGTCAGGCAGAATTAGCGAATAGAAAATTAAAACAATTGCAGGATGCTGAACAGGAAAAAATTGGGGATCTGATTTATTAATCAGTTTTATAATTTAAGGGGTATTTTGCCCTGCTGTTTCAGGTATACACGGCCTGTGGCATTTGGTTTTCCCACCATACTAATAATGTTGTTAATATCTGCGCGGTTGGCGTCTCGATTAAAAATTGCCAGGTTAGTTTTATACTGACCATTTCCTCTAATATTAATACTACCTTCAACAGCTAATGCACTCGCACTATTTTTGACGTTAAAAACAGTACCATCATTATCGTTTTGTGCAGTGATAGCCACCTCACCAAGTTGTACTGACTGTACCATATCAATACTGGCATCATGCCAGTTTAACTGCCCGGTCAGGTTGATGGTCTTACTATTGATGTAATTTAACTGTGAGACATTCAGTTCTAATGCTCCCTGTAATGAAACAGGCAGGGTGAAGCGATTTAACATTGGCATCTGGATTATGCCGCGAAGATTTTCAGCCGAGATTTTCCCACCAGGACTCAATGCCAGTTTGGTTTGTAGATGGCTGGTTGCATTGTTGATATGAGTGTCGACTGACAGTTTTCCAAAGATAAGTGGCCAGATCTGAACATCCCAGTTAAGCTTACCAAGTTCCATACCTGATACAGTCAGTGTACTGGCTTTACCCTGCCAGATACTGCCATCGAGTCCCTGAATCTGAACAGGAGGCAAGCTCTTTTGTGGAACCAGTTGCCAGCCAAGATGGGCTGGGAAAGTTGCGATAAGTGTACCCGTATAGACAACCGTACCGAGACCAATGAGTTTTAGCCATTTTTTCACAGAGGTATTCATGGATTGGCTCGTAATAAAATTCGGCTGTTTACACGTCCAGGATCTTCCTGACGTTCAAACGTAATTTCACTAATGATAATCCCATGTCGGGTACCCATAACAGATAACCACTGAATCACCTGATCAAAAGGTGCATTGTCCATCCATACTCTTGCCCCATCTTTGCCATCAGGCTGGACTTTTTGTAAGGCTGATTTAAGTTTGTTTTGTTGGGCGGTACGTTCAATTAATCCAAGTAAGCTTGAGCTACTTTTAATTCGTGAAGTACTGGTTCCACCACTCGCTCGTAAGCTTTTTGCCTCAGCTGCCTGCTTTTGCATTTTCATTAATGCAGATGTCTGTGCCTGATAACGGGTCTTTCCGTCATCGATGCCCTGTTGTAGAGGTGACCAGAATAGAAAGTAAAACAAAGTAATACTGACGACAATGGTCATCAGGATAACCAGTTGCTGTTCACGACTTGAGAGCTGTTGCCAACGTTCTTTCATTATGATTTGTTCTGTATCAGTATGCGTCCCTGAACTTTATTGTCACTGGCGTTGGCAGTTTTTAATTCTACCTGCCAGGGTGTTTTATCACTCAGGGTTTGTTTAAAGGACTCCAGACTTTGCAGATCTGGTAATTCAAGTACAATTTCAAGGCGGCCTTGCTGATAACGTAAATGTTCAATATTTAATTTTTTAGTCTGTTTGGTTAGAGGGCCAATCTTGGATAGCATCTCTTCAAAGCTGGCTCCCTGACTCTGATTTTTGCCTTTAAGTTTCGACAGGTGTTGACGCATCAATGTGGCTACTTGATGTTTGCGAACACGTTTAACTTCCGGGAAGGTTTGACGAAAGACGTTAACCATCTGTTCGCTGAGTTGTTCATTTTTATGTTTCAGCTGGTAGTACTCTGTTATATCCAGTGCCATGACCAGTAATAACCAGGTGGCGGCCAGGGCTGCAACCGGTTTCCAGGGTGCGAGACGGGCTTTTATCTGGTTCTGTGGCGCATAAGGTCCCTGCAGGAGGTTTATGTGGCCAGGCTGATGCTGCGCATGCATCAGCATACCTAAAAGGTGAGCAGGGGCTTCTAAAAACTCAAGCTCACATTGATTGGCCAGGGTATCATTAAGTGCTGTTCGAACTGAGTCATCCAGTCCCTGACAATGATACATCTTAATGCGCTGAGGGTTTTCAACATCCGGTGATAATAAATGGCTAAGGAAAAAAGGCAGGTTGTGTGTGGCACAGCTAAAGCCTTTATCTAGTCCTGTACGTATTAGCGCGGTATGGCCTTCGCAATAGACCGACCAGCTAAGCTCTTCAATTGGAGATAACAGGTAATCAGGGAGCAGGGCATGGATTCGTATGCCGTTACTTTTTAATAAATCCATCCAGGTGTTAAGTTTTTGTTTATCGGTAACGGCGGCAATATATTGTCCCGAGTCTAATTTCGGACCCAGAGTACAATGCAATTCATCAATATCATCCATTAAACTGTCTTCCAGAACGAAAGGCAGGGCATTGATTAACTGTTTTTTACTACTATTTGGCAGTGTGACTTCGGTGATGGTTACTTCATGACCTGGGACATAGACATAAACCTGCGCTGGATTTTTGCTGAGTTCCATTGCGAAGTCAGCCAGATCTCCCTGTTTAAGTTCGCCACGAGTTTGACCGGGTTGTAAACGCAACCAGCTTGGTTGCAGGGTTCCGCCTTCGTCAGCGCTACCAATTAAGCGAAGATGAATTTGATCTGCCACTATAACTCTCCCTCTGAACGGGCCAGTGTTTTAACATAGCCTTTATCATTGCGCTCAAATAAACTCTGAGTATTTAATTTGAGGTGACCAATACTGGCTTCAGATTTCAGAATAAAGTAATCAGAACTTACTCCAAGGCCATCAGTAGGGATTTGTTTCCCAGTAAAAGCTGATTGTTTAAGTAAATCCTCTACGTTTTCAAATTTCCTGTCTTCATCAATAATTGTCATTATTTCATTACTGGTCAAATCTGTATGCAGGCTCATTAATATTTCAAGCGTGGCCGTGTTGATATTAATCGTCGTGACCTGAGGTAATACAGTAATATGTGGCAACAGTTTATCATAATCTTCACGTTTGACTTCTTTTAGCAATAATAGCTCACTGACGCTTTTAAATAACTGATTGGAAGTTCGATAGGCAGGTTGCAAGCTCAGATAATAAACATCTTCAGCCCCACCGGCCAGATGCGCGTCAATGTTGGGATCTAACCAGTCCTGTACGAGATAGGCGAGGTTTTCATTGATCCCAAGGATTCGTAAAAGCCGCTGAAAACGTTCCAGTTCTCGTTTACCGTCATTGCCGGTGAGTTGCAGATTATTCAGGTTGAAACGACCCTGTAGATCGAGCAAATGTCCTTCGACGTAGCCCCCTTCAACAGGTAAAGGGGGTAATCGTGTTGCCCAGTTTTCCTTGTTGTGGTCAATCTGGTTATCCTTCCGATCCTGAGACAGAAATTGTTTTGACCATAGTTCAACTCCCTGTAAGTATTGCTGGGCCTGGCCCATAAACAGGGTATTTTCAGTGCGTCGTACATCGATATGTTGACGACTGGCCATAGCAACCGCAGCGGTTGTTGCTAATGCAACGACCAATAAAACGGTTATCAAAGCCACACCTTTTTGAGTCGACATCATATTTTTTGTGTATGGAGTAACCATAATCAGGATACCTCAATCAGTGGCAATAAACGGTTAATGGAACCCCAGTCTTTCAACTCCAGTGCAAACTCAACAGCACTAGGTAAAGCCGGTCCCTGATATTGTGGGTTTGACGGAGGCCATTGATCGTGCCAGTTACTTTCATTGTCCAGGTAACGGAATTTTATGCTGGTGACATTGTCGCAAAGTTTTGCCTGATAAGCCGTTGAATCTGGGGCACGATCTATAACCTGCCAGGCTTCACGGTAAAGTACATTTTCCTGTAAGCGGTAGGCGACACGCTGTAAATGACTACGGGTCATGTTCATAGGGTTTGGATAACCCGTTCGTGTCATTTCAATGGCAGGACTACCCAGGCCAATGTTGAGTTCGGAGCCCAATACTGCTGCTTTGTTATCACCATATTCATCACGTATTTGCCGGTCGACAATATGACTAATATCTCGGGTAATAAATTGAACACTTTTCTGTATCTGCCCAAGGCGATCCATGTTCTGCTCAAGTACGATACGAGCATCCAGTACTGTATTTAGGCCGGCGTAGGCCATTACTGAAATCAGAGCAAATATAGACAGAGCAACCAGCAGTTCGAGTAAGGTAAAACCGGACTGTTTATTTTGATATTGGTTAAGCTTTGTCATAATGGCTTACCAATAAAAGTCACTAGCTTGCTGATCGGGTTATCCGCATCACCTGAATCTGTATAAACAGAAATATCCAGTCGACGTAGTCGTGCATCCTGAGTGGTTGAAATCTTAACCTGCCATTGCCATTGTTGATTTGCCATATCGATTTCACCTTCTGTACGTCCAGGTGCGGGAAATTCTTTTTTTAACTGATACTCGGCTGCTTTATTTTCCGCTATCCATTGTGCCAGCGTGCGTTCTTTTAAATAACTGGCATTCTCGGCATAACCACCAACTGTTTTTATAAGGGTGCCTAATGTGATAGCGAGTATGGCCATAGCCACCAATACTTCGAGCAATGTAAAACCACTGGTATGAGTGACGTTAGGTTTCGTTCCTTTTGCACTCATCATAATGATGGATCCTCTACGACGGTACCATAGGCGTGCATATCTTCAACACTAAGTTCACCCAGCATCGTTCCTGTCATTTGATAGCGTATGTCTGTATCGGGCAAGCTGAGGTGAAGTTCAAATGGTGTCATCTCTCCACTGGAATAAAACAGGACACGTCCACTGTCCTCTTCTTCTAGTGAAACGGAGATACCATCCTGGAAGAGTTTTATTTCATAACCAGGATCTAATTCGCGACGCCTGAAAATTGCTGGGTCACTAATCGGGATCCAGATCTTTTCTTCATCATCATAACGAGATAGTTCGTAGTGCTGAGTTCCAAATTTAACAGCAATTTGTTGACGAGTCAGTATCGCTTCTTCCTGCGTAAGTTTTAAAATTTGTAGCAGGCGTCTAACATCTTCTTCCAGTTTGTCAGCCTGGGGGTTACCTGTGCCAATAACGGCAACACTTAAAATAATTCCCAGTAAGACCATTACAACGAGTACTTCAAGCAGGGTAAAACCCTGCTGGATTGATGGGAACATGTTGTGTTGCGAATGATCCACTTATTGCAGATTCCAGTTTCCAATATCATCTTCACTAGGCTGTTGATCCGGACCAAGTGTGTATATATCAATAGGACCGTGTTCGCCAGGATTCAGATACTCGTATGGATTTTGCCAGGGATCAAGTGGGACGCGCTGAACATAGCCTTCATCACGGAAGTTTTTAGGTTGGGGTGGAATATCAGTTTTACTGACCAGTGATTCCAGTCCCTGATCAGTAGTAGGGTAGGTATAGTTATCCAGTTTATACAGACCAAGTGCAGTTTCCAGAGCACGGATATCCTGTTTGGCCTTATTAATACGGGCTTCATCTGGACGGCTCATAATTTTAGGAACAACGACGGCAGCCAGAATACCGAGAATAACAATGACAACCATAATTTCGATTAAGGTGAATCCTCGCAGTGAGGTTATTCCTTTGGACGGTAACTTAAACACGATACTTACTCCTGTGTTATAGATTTTAAATATCTAAAATAGTTGATTCTTAATCAGCTTTAATTTATCAGTATTTTAAATTGACTACTTTATTGAACAAGTTGATTGAGTTCAAAAATTGGTAACAAAATGGCCAGTACAATGACAAGAACAATCCCACCCATGGTGAGAATGAGCAGTGGTTCTAATAAACCAAACAGGGTAGCAATAATGGTCTGTAGTTCACGTTCCTGACTGTTAGCCGCATGTTCAAGCATTTGTTCTAACTCACCGCTTGCTTCACCACCACTGACCAGTTGAATGAGAATAGGGGGGAAACATTTCCCTTCCTCCAGTGCCTGGGCCAGATTGGTGCCTTCCCGTACTCGAATAGCGGCACGTTCAACGGCATGTTGCATTGGCAGGCTGCTCAGGACTTCAGACGAAATATGCAGAGCATCTAATAAGGGTACATTACTGGCATTGAGAATACTCAGAGTGCGTGCAAGTCGAGCAGTATTCATGCCGCCAATCAAACTGCCCACCACAGGTGTACGTAAGGTAAGTCGATGAATGCGTAAGCGAAAGGCTTCCTTTTTCATCAGCCAGGAAAAAGAAGCAATAATGATAGCAATAAATATAAAGATAAAAATAATGTTAGCACGTAGAAAGTCACTGGTGGCGATCAATGCCCGAGTTAGCCAGGGCAGGGTCTGGCCAGTATTTTCAAAAACCTGGACGACTTCAGGTACGACAAAGGCTAGCAATGCACCAACAACTAGAACCGCCATTAACGTTAAAATGACAGGGTAGAGTAAAGCGAGCTGAACCTTCTGTCGCATTTGCTGGCGGGTTTCGGTGTAGTCGGCCATGCGTTCAAGTACCAGATCCAGATGTCCGGACTGCTCACCAGCTTTTACTGTTGCGATATATAACTTGTCAAAAACATGTGGAAAGGACGCTAGCGCATCGGCCAGTGAATGGCCTTCAAGAATTTGCGAGCGTATGGCCAGCAATAAGCTTTTTAAACGTGGCTTATCGGTCTGGCGAGAAACTGTTGTCAAAGCATCAGCGAGAGGCGTACCGGAACGGGATAATGTTGCCAGTTGTCGAGTCATCAGGGCCAGAGCCATAACACTGATGCCGCTAAATAGAGATTTTTTTTCCTGTTGTTTGCGTTCACGCTGTGCGACTTCAACAATCGTTACGGGAACCAGGTTTTGTTCTTTTAATTGCTGGCGGATTTGACGTGAACTATCGCCTTCAAGGATGCCTTTCTTTTGACTTCCTTTCGGATTCAGTGCTGTATATTCGTAGGCCCCCATATATTTATGACTCGTTATCAGACTTCGAAACGATTATCTATCCTGAGTGACACGCATGACTTCTTCAACACTGGTATGACCATCACGGATGAGGCGTAAACCATCAGCAAAAATACTGGGATGTTTTTGTCGTAAGTGTTGTTCCATATCTTGTTCTCCCGCACCTTCGTGAATCATGGAGCGTAATTTATAATCGATATCAATTAACTCATAAATACCTTTACGTCCACGGTAGCCCTGATAATTACAGTGTTCACATCCAATAGGGCGATAAAGTGTCAGGGTTGATTCCAGGTCATTGATTCCCAGAGATTTGATTTCTGAATCTGTTGGAGCATAAGGTTGTTTACAGTGTTCACACAAGGTTCTAACCAGACGTTGCGCCAGAATACCTTCAAGGCTGGAAGATAACAGAAAAGGTTCAACACCCATGTCACGCAAACGTGTGATGGAACCAATGGCTGTATTGGTATGCAGGGTTGAGAAGACCATGTGTCCAGTCAAACTGGCCTGTACAGCAATCTCAACCGTTTCCAGATCACGAATCTCACCGACCATTACAATATCTGGATCCTGACGTAAAATAGCGCGAAGGCCACGAGCAAAGGTTAAATCAACTTTGGGGTTAACCTGAGTTTGTCCTATACCATCAAGATAGTATTCAATCGGTTCTTCGACCGTCATGATATTGCGACTGGTGTTATTCAATCTAGCCAACATAGCATAGAGACTGGTAGTTTTACCTGAACCTGTTGGACCTGTGACGAGTACAATCCCATGTGGACGATGAATAATATGATCGAGGATTTTAAGGGTATCTTCGTCCATACCAAGGTGTTCAAGATCCAGTCGACCAGCCTGTTTATCGAGTAAACGTAATACAACACGTTCGCCCTGTCCCGATGGCAGGGTTGAGACGCGCACATCAACGGGACGTCCTGCTACACGTAAAGAGATTCGGCCATCCTGAGGTAGACGTTTTTCTGCAATATCCAGCTTGGACATAACTTTGATACGTGAAACGATCAAAGGAGCCAGGACGCGTTTGGGCTGTAAAACATCTCGCAAGACACCATCAACACGAAAACGGACTGAAAGTCGGTTTTCAAAAGGTTCGATATGGATATCAGAAGCATTTTCACGAACAGCCTGAGTGAGCAGGGCATTGATTAAGCGAATAATGGGTGCATCATCTTCGTTTTCAATCAGGTCTTCAGGTTCGGCCAGAGCCTGCGCCACACTTTCCAGATCCAGTTCATCACCCAGGTTTTCAACCGACTCCATAGTCTGGTTCGAACTGTCTTCATAAGCCTGTTGTAAACGTTGATCAAACTCATGGGTATCAACCGGTTTTAGCTTTAATGATTTTCCATAATGGCGCTGTAATTCCAGCAGGCTTTGATGGGAAATATCTGAACGGCAAATGGCTTCCACACCCTCACTGTAGTCACCACTCAGAAGAATACCGTGACGTTTTGCGAATGAAAAAGGAATCGGTTTTATAAAATCAGCCATTTATAAAGCACTTTGCTAATCAAAGTCCTCAGGCGGAGGAATATTATAAACGGCAGCTTTAGTGGCCGTAGCTTGTGGTGTATATCTTGGAGGCAAAGGTCGAGCCAGTCCCAGGTCATTCAGAACTGGGATGTTATTATTATCCATAAAGCTAAGGCCGTTTTCTCGCTCAGCCAGTTGCTGGCTACGAAGATAATTATATTTATCACCAGTTTCCTGCGCGATTGAGTTTTTGTCTTTGATGATTTTGGGATGAATAAATACCATCAGATTCTTTTTAATTTTCTTTTCAGATTTGTATTTGAATAACCAGCCTAATAATGGAATATCACCCAGGCCTGGAACTTTTTGCTCAATTTCATCAACTTGATCTTCAACCAGACCGCCGAGGACTAAAACCTGGTCATCTTCAACCATGACGCTAGTTGTGATAGAACGTTTATTGGTGATAATATCCGTGGCGACAGCATCGGTAGAAACACTGGATACTTCCTGTTTTATATCGAGTTTAATGGCATTACCTTCGTTGATTTGTGGTTTTATTTTCAGAGTGATGCCAACGTCCTGACGTTGTATGGTCTGAAATGGATTAGTTGCTGATGTCCCATCGCCAGTACTACTGTAAGAACCGGTTACAAAAGGTACATTCTGGCCAACAATGATTTCAGCCTCTTCATTATCCAGGGTAACCAGTGTTGGAGTGGAAAGTACATTGGTCGTTGAATCGCCAGCCAGGGTTCGTAATAACATACCAACCTGCAAGCTACCATTTTTGTAACTTCCTAATCCCAATGAGAACCCATCACCAACGCCTGAAAGATCCGGTGGGTCTGACAAAAATGGCACAGGTGCTCCACCAAAGTTAATTAAGCCGACGGGTCCTGTTGAACTACCACCTAATGTACCATCGACATACCATTGAATACCCAACTCTTTAAATTTGGTATAGGACACCTCAGCAATCACGGCTTCTACCAGAACCTGTGCACGCCGTATATCCAGTTTTCTGATCACGGCGCGTAGTGAACGAATAATAGCGGGAGGGGCGTTGATGACCAGTGCATTACTACTTTCATCGGCCTGGATTTGAATATCACCCTGTCTTTGTTGTGAGACGACTTTGCCTTTTGTGGTCGGCTGGCCAACGGATTTACCAACACCGGTTAATACTGGCACCAGATCTTTGGCTTTGGCATAGCGTAAATAGACAACATGGGTATTGCCGCCAGTTTCAACTGGAGTATCCATATGAGTAATAATGGTGCGTACATACAGGCGAGCGGTAGGTTCACCGCTGAGTAAGATGCTGTTGGTGCGGTCATCTGCAACCAGGTTATAACCTGCAACACTCTTGGGATCATTGGGTTTTAGCTGAGTCACTGTGCGCACAATATCGGATGCGGTTGCATGTTGTAACTGAATTACTTCAACTTTGTCTCTGACAGCCAGATCGATGCGTCTAATGATTTGTGATATGCGGGCAATATTGGCGGCACTGTCTGAAATAATGATTACGTTTGATGCCGGGTAGGCGGCCAGATGTCCTCTTTGTGGTACGAGCGGACGTAATATCGGGACCAGTTGTGCGGCATCTACATTTTGAATTTTTATTACCTGAGTGACTACCTCATCACCATCTTCAAATTTTGAATTATAGCTATTGGGAATACTGTCCTGTTTAGCATTAACTTCAGGAACGATCTTAATGGCACCATTTCCTGGGATGGCGGCAAAACCATGGACTTTTAAAACTGAGATAAAGACCTGATAAACTTCTGCTGGAGATAAGGATTGATGCGTAATAACGGTCACTTTACCTTTTACGCGAGGGTCAATGATAAAGTTCTTTCCAGTCAGTTTCGCGACAGCTCCAATAACAGCATTGATATCGGTGTCACTAAAGTTCAGTGCCATTTTGTCTTCAGACCAGGCAGGTTGAATCAATACTGGCACCAGTAGCAGGCCTGATAGTAATAAAACCAGGCGACCAGATTTAAAAACATTCTGTAAACAGGTCTTAAATTGAAACAATACATTCGTCATAAATTAATCAAACCGTATGGTGACGTTTTCAGTGTTTTTGTTGCGGCGCAGGGTAAGGTTTAACTCCTGCATTGAGCCGATATCATTCATCAAAGCAAATATTGAGCTGTTATCTGTAACCGAGATACCATTAATGGAAGTAATAATATCCTGCGGTTGTAAACCCAGGTCGCGCATGAGTCGTTGATCGTTATGACTAAACCGATAACCTTCGATCTGGCCATGACTTGTAACAGGGCTGATCCGTATCTGTTTTAACAGGCTTTGTGGATTCTGTTTGAGGCTCTGCTTAAATTGGGAAATTCGACTGGAACGACGAACACTAGTTTTACCGGAACCAGGTTTAGCCGCATTCGATTTATCAATTTTAATATCTGCTCTAGCCCGGATAAGGCGCAGAGTTTCCAGCTGCCCATTACGCGACAGAATAATTCGGTCGGCATAGACCTCATGTAATTGTGCGCCGCCTGGTACAGATTCTCCAATGCGATAGGTTTTATCCTTGCCGCTTTTGGGAGCGATAATGGCCATGGATTGGCTAGGTTCATTTGATGCAAATACACCATGCAGTACCAGACGTAATTTTGTGTCTGGTGCATTGATAGGGCCTTTACTTTTTTGGTTGCCTGCATCTTTTGCGGCTTCACCGAATAAATGCAGTCTCGGTATGCTTGCCAATGAGGACTGTGCTTGCACACTTTCCATAGTAACGGGAGCCTGGGAGCTTGAGTTACTGCTTGTCTGCATCGGTATTGGAAAAAATCCCCAGGTAATATCTGCCAACTTAATGGCCAGCATAATAACGAGAATAACACTAATAATAGAGGCGACCTTAGTGGCAACCTGAGGCGACTGCACCAGCGCATTAAGCATGGGTAGCAGGCGGGTATTCAGATCCGCGACTATTTTTGTGCTGCTTGACTGCATAAGTTAATTATTTCTTTCCATCTCATATGGATTCATTGGACTGTTCGAATCCGTGTTGGTTGCCAATTTGTGCAAGGCTAATGCTTATTGTTTAAAGCTTCTTGTAAGTAATCGTACTTTTACCAATATACTTTAATAAAAATAGGAAGAATTCTCGATATTACAAGCATTTGCCGTATATAACTAGCCTAAATTCTCAACTTTTTACTGTATGCAATATGCCTTTGCAGGAATAATTGCAAATGAAATGCGTTTGATCTGGTGCTTAAAAGCGCTTTTTTATGTCGAAATCAGGCTGAAATATAAACCAGAAAAACGTCATATTTATGACATAGATTTGATCGCGCATCTCAAGTCATTGTTATTTAACAGTATCAGTATATTAGTATTTGCGGGGAAAAAATTCTTAAGTCATTGATTAATAAGCCGATATCATAATTCATGTGAAATGGATCACGGAATGGATGAGATGAGAGTCACGCTTATATTATTAATGACAATGCTATGGTCTGGATTACCTGTAGCGGAAGAACTACACCTGATTTTAAATGGTAAAGCCTACCATTTTGACCGCAACAAGAATTATAACGAAGATAACTGGGGTCTTGGCTTCGAATATGATCTGGAACCACAGGGCAAGTGGATACCCCTGATTACCGGGAGCCGGTTCAAAGACAGTAATGATCAGAACTCCAATTATCTGGGTGGTGGTGCCAAACATCGTTTTAGTTTTGGAAACTCCAGTTCTGAGCTGCATTTTGATGTTGGGCTAGTTGCATTCCTGATGACTCGTAAAGATTACAATGGATATGACCCTTTTCTTGGCGCATTACCTTTTGTCTCACTTGGGAATGACCATGTAGCTGTTAACGCCACTTATATTCCCAGTATCAGCCCGAAGCATACGAGCCTGCTTTACTTCCAGTTAGCTATCAAATTGCTTGAGTTTTAATCGATATGTACTCAAATAACCTTGAGCCTGTTCTGGGAACAGGCTGGTTATGGCTTCCTTTTGTTAACTTCGTTGCAATTCAGACACAAGCTCTATAAATTTCGACTCACGCGCCGATAGGTTGTTAAACCTGTTGTTTAAAAAAAAGCTAAGGATAAAAAATGCGCATTGTTTTAATGGTGTGGGTACTTCTACTTCCGGGGTTTGTGTTAGCCGATAATTTATATCTTGCTATTAATGGTTTGTCTTACCATTTTGACCGGACAAAGAAATATAACGAGACCAATTTAGGTTATGGCCTGGAATATGATTTTAAATTAGATGAATCATGGATTGGTTTTGCTGCTGGAGGAACATTCCGCGATAGTAATAATCAGGATTCAAACTATCTGGCAGCAGGTGGCAAATATCGTGTTCCAATAACATCAAATTATGCAAACGTGTATCTGGATTTTGGTCTGGGTGGAATGTTGATGACCCGTTATGACTATCACAATAACGATCCATTTTTTGTTGCGGGACCTTTTTTATCCTTAGGTAATGATTATATGGCGTTAAACTTTGTCTATGTTCCTAATCTTAATCCCAAGTTTGACAGCCTTGTGTATGCTCAGGTGATGTTTAATATTATTGAATTCTAGACTTCAAACATCAGCTATAAAAAAAAGCCCAACCATTTTACTGGTTGGGCTTTTTTATTGGAGCCTGTGATTGATCAGGCTGCGAGCTGCCTTAATACGTAGTGCAGAATGCCACCGTGGCGGTAGTAGTCCACTTCCTTCGGCGTATCAATACGTACCAGTGCCGTGAACGGCTTGCTGTTACCTGATCCATCGGTTGCTGTGACGGTGACTTCTTTAGCGGTACCATCACCCAGACCTTCTATATTAAAGCTTTCATGGCCTGTTAAACCTAATGATTCAGCCGTGTCACCCTCTTTAAACTGTAATGGCAGGATGCCCATACCAACCAGGTTAGAGCGATGAATACGTTCATAACTCTCAGCAATCACGGCACGGATACCTAGCAGGCGAGGACCTTTAGCCGCCCAGTCACGAGAAGAACCTGAACCGTATTCCTTACCGGCGATAACGATCAAGGGGGTGCCTTCATCTTTGTACTTCATTGCCGCATCATAAATACTCATTTGTTCGCCATCAGGGATGTGCAATGTGACACCACCTTCTGTACCTGGTGCAAGCAAGTTACGTAAACGAATATTGGCAAACGTTCCGCGCATCATCACTTCGTGATTACCACGACGGGAACCTAAAGAGTTGAAGTCAGCCGGGGCGACACCATTTTCCTGTAGGTATTTACCGGCTGGGCTATCAGGTTTGATCGCACCTGCTGGTGAGATATGGTCGGTAGTCACTGAATCACCTAATAAGGCTAATGCTCGAGCACCCGAGATATCGGTAACTTCACCGGCTTCTTTGCTCATGCCATCAAAATAAGGTGGGTTCTTGATATAGGTTGAGCTGTCCTGCCAGTCGAATAACTGACCTTCGGGTGAGGCCAGATCAATCCAGCGCTGTTCACCTTTATAAACATCATCGTAGGCCTGAACAAAAGATTCACGCTTGAGACTGGTATGCACGACATCCTGAACTTCTTTCAGTGAAGGCCAGATATCCTTCAGATAAACATCATTGCCGTCTTTGTCCTGTCCCAGGGCTTCGCTATAAAGATCAATATTCATGGTGCCTGCCAGGGCATAAGCAACTACCAGAGGAGGAGAGGCCAGATAGTTCATACGAACTTCAGCATGGACTCGTCCTTCGAAGTTACGGTTACCGGAGAGGACAGAACAGGCCGACAGATCACCCTCTGCGATGGCTTTGGATACGGGTTCGAGTAAGGGGCCAGAGTTACCAATACAGGTGGCGCAGCCATAGCCAACAACATTAAAACCCAGAGTTTCTAAATCACCGAGTAAATCGGCTTCTTTTAAATATTCAGTTACGGCACGAGAACCGGGAGCCAGGGAAGTCTTGACCCAGGGCCTGGTTTTCATCCCCAGGGCGACGGCTTTTTTGGCGGCTAAAGCGGCTCCCAGCATGACCGATGGATTTGAGGTATTGGTACAGGAAGTAATAGAAGCAATCACCACAGCGCCATCATCCAGCTCGACAGCTTCACCATTAATTGTCGCTGTGGCAGGTTTGCTGGTGATTTTACGTTCTTCTTTGAGAGCCTTTAAGGCTTCATTAAACATGGATTTGGACTGTTTTAGTGGCACTCGATCCTGTGGACGTTTAGGACCCGCAAGACTTGGTTCAATTGTCGACATATCCAGTTCAACGATACTGCTATAGTCGGCCTGAACCTGATTCGCGGTGCGGAACAGGTTCTGTTCTTTTGCATATGACTCAACCAGTGCGATCTGATCTTCATCACGGCCACTTAAACGCAGGTAATTCAGGGTTTCGTCATCAATAGGGAATATGCCGCAAGTTGCCCCATATTCTGGTGCCATATTCGCTAAAGTTGCACGATCAGCAAGAGATAATTGATCCAGTCCATCGCCAAAGAATTCAACAAACTTACCCACTACACCGTGCTGGCGTAGCATTTCTACTACGGTCAGCACCAGATCCGTGGCAGTCGCACCTTCAGGTACTTTGCCAGTCAGTTTAAAACCAACAACCTGTGGGATAAGCATAGAGACCGGTTGACCCAGCATGGCCGCTTCGGCCTCAATGCCGCCAACACCCCAGCCAAGAACACCAAGGCCATTGACCATGGTGGTGTGGGAATCGGTACCAACCAAGGTGTCAGGATAGGCTTGCAGCACACCGTTGTTTTCCTGGGCAAACACAGTCCGAGCCAGGAATTCGAGGTTGACCTGGTGCACGATACCGGTATCTGGTGGGACAACTTTAAAGTTAGAAAAGCCTTTCTGGCCCCATTTGAGGAAGCTGTAGCGTTCCTGATTGCGGCTATATTCCTTATCCGCATTGATTTGTTCAGCATCGGCTGAGCCGAAAGCATCAATTTGCACGGAATGATCGATCACCAGTTCAGCTGGAGAAAGCGGGTTGATTTTTTCCGGGTCGCCACCGAGATGTTTCATCGCATCACGCATGGC
>JAPHRJ010000139.1 GCA_026196045.1 Gammaproteobacteria bacterium | reverse complement strand
TTTATTTGTCATCCCATCACTCTATGGAGCCTTTTCAAAGGCTCGCTATAAAACATCTAAATCATAACAGGAGATTTAGCTATGAATATTAATCAGATACATTCATTCTTAATAGGTTTATTTATTACCTTTGCACCATGGACATCTTTTGCTGAGGGAGCTTCTGATGATAAGCAGGCCATCGCAATAAATTTAGAAGATTCACGTTTTGCTTACCTCACTGAGTTTAAAATAAATGAGACTGAAAAAGGTATCGAGGTTAGTGGAATATTGAGGCACAAAAGACACAATAATCAGAAACTGATTGGGCACGTAGATATTGAATTATTAGATTCAAATGGGCAGATTTTAGAAACTGCAATACAGTCTATTGGAAATAAGCGTAGTGTTTCTAGAAAGCATGAACATTCGCGTGATATTAATGCTGTGCTGTCGAAACAAAAAACAAAAGTCCACAGCATACGAGTACGTCATAATGTGGGGCTGGCTGATCACTAACTATTGAATTGCACCTTCAATTGACCCACTTTAACGGGTTATTGCAGTTAATAATTGATCCGCTTAATAATTGAAAGGATTCTATAGTTTCAATAACTTAGCCAGACTGATGCGATCCAAAATTAAATGCAAATAGAGGGTCAAATTTGAATACAATTCAACAGTTGATACCTTAAGTGGATGCGGGCTGTCAGGATTTAAATGATACAGACAAAACGGTAGCACCATCTCAACGGTAGCGGGGTAGTGTTGAAGAAGCTGTAAGTGTTGTTGTACCCAGTCCCAGAAGTATTTCACATCACGTGTGTAGGTTCGACGGGTGGCTTTAGCCGTCCCGGCTTCTATAAAGCTATTGTATTGGGCTTCCCAATCGGGGAGGGTGTGTTTGTTTGAGTTCATGCAGGTAGGGTCGCATGAATCGTTTTAACTGCAAGTGGGCGGGTTATGAGAACCGATTGTTAACGCAACCTGTATATTATTGAGCGAAATAATGAGGAAAGGTGACGCCTTATGTTGTGTGTAAAGGCATCACCTTGTTAAAGTTATATATTATTGAGTATAAACAGGATCATTTGGGTCAAGCCCTTTTACATGAGTTCTATCAACATTTCTCATCTGTGATTCCAGTTTTTGAATACGTTGATGCATTTGCTGCATATTATTCATAACGGAATTCATATCACCTGTCATGTCCATCTTTCCGGATTGCATGTTAGACATCCCACTTCCCATATTTGACATGTGATCATTACCAGCAGCAAATACAGTTGATGAAGCCAGCATAATTGTTACAGCTGTTATAGTGGTTAGTTTTTTCATTGTATTCTCCATAAATTTAAAAAGTTAATGAGTTCAACTGCGTTGAACTTGGAGTGAATATACTCTGATACAAATGACCACGTGCTTACAGAAACATTAAATATATTTAATTATCTAAAGTGATGGATGAAATATATACTTTGATTATGTTGGGGTTTAGAGAAAATATAATTCTGCCATTTAAATAGAGATTATTTTAGGTATTTCAATGATGAAAACGAGTCTGATCAGCATGGTAGTATTTTGGATGTTTATTATTGTTCTACTTGTGTGGCTGATTAATAGTCTGTTCAATAAGTCATGGAATTATAATTCTACACCACACCGTTTCCAGTCACGTAAGGCGTTGAAAAGTTATGAGAAATCAATAAAAAAAGAATAATAAATATAAATATTCAAGATGATATCTTAGATATGAACTAAAAATAATCCTAATATCAGGAACTATATTAGTTATTGTGGTCACTATATAGTGACATTCAAAATAGATAAATAGCAATATAGAACAAAAAATGAAAATTCTAATCATTGAAGATGACCTACATGTAGCGGAATTTATATCAAAAGGTCTAATTGAAAATAATCATATCGTTGATCATCAATCTAACGGTAAAGAGGGCTTATTTTTCGCAACAACTGAAAAATATGATGTGATCGTGGTTGATCGGATGCTCCCAGAAGTAGATGGTTTGACAATAATAAGAACATTGAGAGCTTCCAACATTGAAACACCAGTACTGATACTTAGTGCTCTAGCAGATGTTGAGCAACGTGTAGAAGGCCTGAAAAATGGTGCTGATGATTATCTGATAAAGCCCTTTACATTTTCTGAATTGCTTGCTCGAATTGAAGTTCTAGCTCGCCGTCAATACCATGAAGCAAAGCTAACTAAGCTGATGGTTGCAGATCTTTTGCTCGATTTGCCTGGGCATAATGTGACACGTAATAATCAAAAAATAGACTTGTTAGCGACTGAATATCGGTTACTTGAATACCTGATGCATAATGCAGGGCAGGTGGTGTCTCGAATAATGTTGCTAGAAAATGTGTGGGATTATAATTTTGACCCGCAAACTAATGTGATTGATGTGCACATGAGTCGGCTCCGTAAAAAAATTGATAAACCTTTTGATGTCGAACTGATACATACAATACGTGGGACCGGCTATGTTATTCGCGAACCTGAAAAAATCAATTCATAATTCTACTATACGACTTGTTTTCTTATATCTTACACTTTTTGTGATTTCATCAATTGTGTTGTTAAGTTTTATTTACTGGTCGACAGTCAGCTATATCTTTAAGCAGCTTGACCAACATATTGAATATGATAATGATAATCTTAAATCTTTATATATTACAGAAGGAGAGGAAAGGTTAATTGGTGCAATTAATGAAAGAATAGATCAAAGTTCATATGAGTCTATTTATTTGCTGTATAAAAAAAATGGTGAAATTATAGCCGGTAACTTTCCATATATCCCACCTGAAATTAATGCTGGATGGCATATCATAAGCTTAAATGAAATACAAAAAAGCACAGTAAATCATTCAGCTAGAATTCTTGTAACGCCTCTCACAAATGATCTGTTTCTGTTGAATGGCTTGGATATCGAGTCTGCACATAAACAGGAACATATGATCTTCAATAGTTTAGCAGCAGGTATTGCTGTGGTCCTTTTATTAGGTGCAATTGGTGGATTTATAATCAGTATCAGTACTATTAAAAAAATCAATCTTATAAATAAAACAATACATGATATACATGCTGGAGATCTCTCTATTCGTATCCCAAGTAAGGGAATTGATGATGAATATGATCTCCTCTCAGACAACATTAATCAGATGCTGGATCAAATACATAAATTGATGAACGGAATGAATAATTTATCAAACAATGTTGCACACGAACTCCGTACGCCTCTAACACGTTTGCGTGGACGATTAGAGTTAATAGAGAAAGCAGATTCTCCGTGTGATAAGGAGGATATTCATGAAGCAATTAATGATGTTGACACCATTTTATCTACTTTTAATGCCCTGTTGAGAATTAGTAATGTGGAAAATGGGACTCAACGGGGCATTTTTTCTACTATCAAAATTAATTCACTGCTGATGGATTTGGTTAGTTTCTATGAACCTGTAGCCCACGATAAAGGCATATCAATAACTCTGAAATCATCAAATAGTCATGAGATATTCGGTGACCGAGACATGATTTTTCAAGCAATAAATAATTTAGTTGATAATTCAATCAAGTATATGACTACTCCAGGTATGATTAATATTGAAACGAAACTAAATAAAAATATGAATATGATGGAAATTATTGTTAGTGATACTGGAAGTGGGATTTCAGATGCAGACAAGATAAAAGTATTTGAACCATTTTATCGTTCAAATATCCATATGGGATATCAGGGAAATGGGCTAGGGTTAAGCCTGGTAATGGCGATTGTTATGTTGCACAAAGGAAGTGTAGAGCTTGGTGATAACCATCCCGGACTTGTTGTTAGCATCAAACTTCCTATTAAATAAATCTCTCGAAAAGGTATTCTCCTAATTGTACGTAATTCTAATGTATTTATTTTAACCCCAATTTCATTCTAACGAAACGTTACGATATTTATCGTCACCTTTAACGTTTTGTTTCTTCTTATGTCTCCTGGTTATACATAGTAGTTCGCAACACTATGAAATCACACGTAATGATTTCAGGATGTCTGGTTGGCACTGATTATGCAGTCTGGATGCTTATTAGTTCGAGTGTGCTAGATACTGGTCACATCGTATATTGATAACAATAATTCTATGGTTTGTACAAGTAATACTAGGAAGCGATTGGGTTTGAAAACCAAAGTTATTCAAACTGTATTGATTTTCTTTGCTGGAATTTCACTCGTGCAGGCAGATATTTCTGGTGAGAGTTTGTATATGCAAAATTGCATGGTATGCCATGCAGATGATGGGAGTGGGGCAATGCCCGGTATATCAGATCTTGTTTCTAATCGTTCTTGGTCGGAATTGCCGGATGAACTACTACTGGAACGTATAACAAACGGGATTAAGAGCCAGTCTTCACCAGCACCAATGCCTCCTAAAGGAGGTAATTTAAACTTAAGCGATAATGATTTATTGAGGATAATTATTTATATGAAAAATGAGTTTCAAAAATAATAATTAATATTAATGATGAGGTTAACGATTGTGAAACATTATATATCTATTACATTTTTATTTGTTTTGTCACAAGTTCTATATGCAGATCCAACCGTTTATATACCATTGGGAACTGGTAACCAGGTTATTGCTGTTGATGCTGAAACAGACACAATTACGGCATCTTATTCAAATGTCATCAATGCACATGGGTTGGTAGCAACGCCAGATGGAGAATACCTTATTGCAGGTAGTTTGAAGGAGGATGCGGTAAAATCTGAACAATCTAATGTAACAACGAATAGTAATCTATTTATTATTCATCCAGGACATGGCCATGTAATGTCAACCATCCCAGTTTCAGGGTGGTCTCATCACCAGGCAATCACCCCCGATGGTAAATATGTATTATCAACACATGCGATGCGTGGGAATGTTAGTGTATTAGATCTTGAAGAGAACAAAATCACTAAAATAATTAATTCAGGAAAAGTTCCTAATTATACATTGATTTCTCGTGATGGAACGAAAGCTTATGTTAGTAATACAGGGGATAATTCAATCAGTGAGATTGATATACATTCCTGGAATGTTACGCGAAAACTGGAGTCAGGGCCTGGTCCAGAGCATATGTCTTTCTCAAAAGATGAACAGGAAATATTTGTCACCAATCCACGCGCAGGTAAAGTCGCAGTTGTATCTGTAGCAACAGGTAAACTTATCAATCAGTATTCAATAGGAAAAGCCGTGCATGGTCTGGATATCGGTGATGACGGTAAGACCTTATATGTTAGCAGCAAGAAAGAGAATAAGTTAGTTGCCCTGGATACTATAACAGGAATGAAAAGAGAGCTGGCTTTATCACCTGCTCCATACCACCTTAATACGATTAAAGGCACAGGGAAAGTTTATGTATCCAGTCGCAAAAAACCAATTATTTGGGTTGTTGATCAGGAATCAATGAAAAAAATTGGTGAAATTATTTTGCCTGCTGGTGAGGGACATCAAATGGTAGTCGTTGATTGATGGTTTTTAATATGAGTCTTTAACTGTCCGTGAAATATAAATTGTCAGTTGTAATCCGAAATATAAATATAAAAATCAATCCAGGAGGAATCAATAATGAAAAATTACGTTGGTTATGGACGATTAGCTACATTGTGGTTATTTGTCACTATAGTAAATAGTTATTTTTCCAGTACGGCTAGTGCCATTCCTGCTTTTGCCCGTGACAAACAAATGTCATGCAGTACTTGTCATACGGCCTGGCCAGCCCTAAATACCTTTGGACACAAATTCAAAGAAAATGGTTACCGTTTTGCACCCTTGTTAGAAGGAGAGCAAAAAATATCAGATGATCTAAGCTGGGGTAAAAACTTTCCTATATCTACATTAATTAATGGGCGACCCTATGATAAAAAATCTAGTGGAAATGCAAAGACTCGCGCCATTCGTGAAGTAGAACTAATGGTGGCAGGCCCATTGAGTAAGCATCTCTCCGCTTTTTTTGAAATTGAAGCAGAGGATGAAGATACCAATGCAAGAGGGTTTGATATTGGTGTGCCGGCAGCCGCGTTAACTTATACAGAAAATACAGCTGTAAATATTCAACTCTCCTGGGCGGATTTACTTTGGTTTGATCCATACAACACTTATACAAGCGCTCATCGCATGACACGGGGGCATAAAGCAATCCTGGAACAAAGCTTTGGAGGGGCAGATAACGATAAGCCTTTAAGGACATCACGCCAGAATGTCACCTTATTCGGTAGACCAATTAATGAGCTATTTTATGGAATTTCATTTAGTGGTGTAGCCGATCAATCAGAAGGGGAGGAAGCCGATACTATTACGACACGCCTGGCATATCAGCTTAATCAAACAATGATGATTGGTGGACTAGCCATAAATGGGACTTGTTCGTCAAAAATTGGGTTAGCCAGTTGCGCTGTTGATCGGGACTATACTCGATACGCAATTGATTATGAGCTCAATGATAAGAACATATTATTAACAGCTGTATATATGCAGGCCAAAGATTCAAATTCGACAGGAACAGCTGATGTTGAAAATGATGCTTATTATGTCGAGGCATTGTATACATTCAGAAATGGTGTTCGTGCAATATGGGCCCCTTTACTACGTTACGATGCTTATGAGAATGAGAATGGCTCGGAGAGCATTTCGGAGCTAACGTTCAGCGTGAACTACTATTTTTCTGAAAACTTCAGAGGTATGGTCGAATTCTGGGATCGAAATGGTGAAGGAACCACAACAGATGATGATCGATTAACCATCCAAGTTGATGCCGCATTCTAGTTATATCCACAAATATTAAAGGAGGATCTAACAAAACATTACAAAATTTATCGATTTGTATAATGTACTTAACCATTAAAATACAATCATTATCGTCGATTATATATAACTACTTGATATGCATTATATATTTCTTTGTTCATTTTTTTGGCATCAATCATGCAATATACTAATCATAAGCAAGAAGGTATAGTTATGATTAAGAAATTATCAGTATGTATAGTATTGGTGAGCATAATGCAGATTAGTATTGTGAGTGCAGGAACAGATCTTGAACGTCAGTTGCCTAAGATAGTTACCTCAGAATTAAGAGATGTGTCTCTTCAAAATCTACATTTTACACGCAGTGATGATGGAGTTTTGATTGGCGGCTTACTTCGTAATCATGGATTAAGAAATCAGCGTTCTCTAGGCCATGTGGATCTTGAATTTATTGATAACATGGGTAATGTTATTAATAACAAGCCCGTCAGATTAAGTACGTCACATTGGCGAAAACACCCAAGTTTTAAATGGTTTTCTTTTGAAGTTGGATCACTAATAACGGAAAGTAAGGCAATACGTTTTAAACATCACATAGGTTCAACAATGCATGACCTTTGAGATTAATTTAATCATCATGGGAACAACTATTTGCATTATTGGTCTTATAAAAAGTTACGATTAAAAGAAAAACTGGCGATATTAAACAAACTATGTATTCACTATCTGAAAAACTGCTGGCTTTCATGATGATACTTTCATTAGCGATATATCCGCTACAAAGCGTCACAGCCTCTGCATCAGATACTGGAATAGTGATGGTGCAGATGCAGATGATGGATCTGGAAGGTGATGATTCCAAAGCATTGAATAGTCAGAGAGAGCATGCTTGTCAGCAAGTATCATACGATAATTGTTGTTATGATAATGTGTGTTCTTCTTGCCAATGTGTTTCTGGCCTACCAGGACTTCTTTTTGAGAATATGTCATACGTAAGTCCTGTCCATTCACATAATTTTCTTTCCACCTTTGATAGTCTAAAAGTAGATTTTCTCTCCACATTATATCGTCCGCCCAAAAGCTGATTTCTTCGTTGTTGATCTCTGATTGTCGAGATCGTCCATAACAATATCTGTTAATAAATTGCCAGTAGCTAATGGCTTGCTACTGACTTGCAGAGGAAGAATCAGTTTATGAACAATAATTACTTTATATCTAAAGATGGCGTAAGTCTAACTCGTCGTCGATTCGTACAGGGTCTGACAATGGGCAGTGCCTTAGCAGGGCTCGGGTTAGGTTCCAGTTCCTTGTTGGCTTCTACTAATCAACAACGGGGACCAGAAATACTACGTGGGACCAATTTTAATCTTACCATCAGTAATCAGGCTGTTAATTTCACGGGTACACCTGGAATTGCAACTACCGTGAATGGCTCAGTTCCTGGCCCCGTACTCCGTTGGCGTGAGGGTGATACGGTAACGCTGAAGGTGACTAATTTATTATCAGAAACCAGTTCAATCCATTGGCATGGCATTATTCTACCCAGTGCTATGGATGGCGTGCCAGGCATTGCGACAGGGTTCAACGGGATTAAACCGGGAGAAACCTTTACTTACTCATTTCCAGTTATACAAAGTGGTACCTATTGGTATCACAGCCATTCAGGATTTCAGGAGCAAACAGGACATTATGGCTCTATCGTGATTGACCCAAAAGAACCCGAGCCCTTCACGTACGATCGTGATTATGTCGTTATGCTATCTGACTGGACGGATGAAGATCCTGTTAACGTTTATCACAAACTCAAGAAACTCAGCCACTACTACAACTTTAATGAGCGTACTCATGCCGACTTGATGCGAGATATTGAGAACAAAGGACTCGAGGCCACATGGAGTGATCGCAAGATGTGGAACCAGATGCGTATGAGCCAACGCGATCTGTCCGATGTCACCAGTTATACCTATACCTACCTAATGAATGGACAGACACCCGCTGATGGGTGGATGGGACTATTTAAAAAGGGTGAGAAAGTTCGGTTACGTTTTATTAATGGCTCAGCCATGACATTCTTTGATGTTCGTATTCCTGGCTTGAAAATGACCGTGGTTGCCGCCGATGGTCAATATATTGAGCCAGTCAGTGTCGATGAATTTAGAATTGGTGTGGCAGAAACCTATGATGTGATAGTCGAACCGAGTGATGACTCAGCCTATACTGTTTTTGCCCAGTCTATCGATCGTTCAGGTTATGCTCGTGGCACGTTGACTCCTGATCCAGGACTAAAAGCTTCGGTACCTGACATGGATTATGTTCCAAATTTATCCCATTCTGATATGGGGATGAATATGATGGATCATTCAGGTCATGATATGTCATCGATGGGAAATACCCAACACCAGATGCCTGATGGCCAAATGATGGGTGGTATGGTTCCTAAGCAACAGCAAATGCCCAGTGGTCAAATGATGGATGGTATGGATCACAGTCAACACCAGATGCCTGATGGCTCGATGATGATGGATAAGTCCATGAATCAGGGCATGAGCAAACCCTCAGATTTCACTTCCGGCCCTGTAAAACATGCTGATACCGAATACGGACCACATGTTGATATGCGGGCAGATGCGCCTCAATACAGGCTGGACGATCCTGGTGTTGGCTTACGTAATAATGGCAGACGGGTTTTAACCTATGCTGATTTACGTAATGTGCACTCTACCGCTAATGATCGAGAACCAGATCGCGAGGTAGAACTACACCTAACCGGAAATATGTCCCGATATATGTGGTCTATCAATGGTGTCAAGCATGCTGATGCTGAACCACTAAGATGGCGATTAGGTGAACGACTGCGGGTTACTTTCATCAACGATACGATGATGAATCACCCCATGCATCTACATGGTATGTGGAGTGATATTGAAACGGGAGATAACAATTACCTGCCACGAAAACACACTGTCATTGTGCAACCGGGTTCACGTATTAGTTTTCGAGTGAATGTGGATGCAGAAGGCGGATGGGCATTTCATTGTCATTTACTTTACCACATGCTTGGCATGTTCCGTACAGTCATCGTTAGTTGAGAAGGATGAGAATAATGAAAAAATTAACAAGTGTGATGATGGCTTTCTCAATAGCAGGGTCAGCTTTTGCGGGAGGCGTGGATGATCCATTGCTTTATAAGGTAATGATTGACCAGCTCGAAGTAAGAGAGGCCGATGGGAAGAATCCGACTGTTTGGGAAGTGGATGCCTGGTTGGGTAAGGACCTGAACAAACTCTGGTTTAAAAGTGAAGGTGAATATGTTGACAGTAAAACGGAAGAGGCTGAAACACAG
>JAPHRJ010000063.1 GCA_026196045.1 Gammaproteobacteria bacterium | reverse complement strand
TGCGCGTTCTTCTGGCGCACTATCAATGTTTGCGTAGTCTTTAAACTCACCACCGTGCTTCTCCGCCATCACCTTTGTGATCGCCGCGGTTAATGTCGTTTTACCATGATCTACGTGGCCAATTGTGCCTACGTTCACATGGGGTTTGTTTCGTTCGAATTTTTCCTTGGACACCGTGTATACCCTCTTATCTCAGTTTCTAGTGACAAGGTACGAGTGGCATTTACACCATTCATCCCATTCACCAATTTCTTCAAATTACCCTGCATCCTAACAATGTCTTTTTCTCGTAATTCGATACTCGACACTGTCATGATGCTTTCTTAATTACTTCTTCTGCAATCGTTGCAGGTGCTTCTGCGTACTTTTCAAACTCCATGCTGTAAGTAGCACGACCTTGTGTAGCAGAACGCAAATCTGTTGCATAACCAAACATTTCAGCGAGTGGTACTTCAGCCTTAATGCTTTTACCGGAAGGTATATCTTCCATCCCCTGAACAATTCCGCGGCGACGATTAAGGTCTCCCATCACGTCACCCATATAATCTTCAGGCGTTACTACTTCAACTTTCATCACCGGCTCAAGTAGTACCGGACTGGCTGCTTTGGCCCCTTCCTTAAAGCCCATCGAACCGGCAATTTTAAATGCCATTTCCGAAGAATCGACTTCATGGTAAGAACCGTCATACAGAGTCACCTTGACATCAACAACCGGGTAACCTGCAATAACGCCATTTTCCGTCTGCTCCTGGATACCTTTATCCACAGCCGGAATGTATTCTTTTGGTACTACGCCACCAACAATTTCGTTGACGAACTCATAACCCGTACCGGGTTTCTGCGGCTCAAGTCTTAAGCGAACATGTCCAAACTGACCACGACCACCGGACTGACGTATAAACTTACCTTCCGCTTCAACCGCCTTACGTATGGTTTCACGATAAGCCACCTGGGGAGCCCCCACGTTCGCTTCTACGCTGAACTCACGCCTCATGCGGTCCACAATAATATCCAGATGCAGCTCACCCATACCCGAGATAATCGTCTGTCCAGACTCTTCATCGGTATGAACACGGAAAGACGGGTCTTCCTGTGCCAGCTTGGATAATGCAATACCCATTTTTTCCTGGTCTGCCTGAGTTCTCGGTTCAATAGCCACCGAAATCACTGGCTCAGGAAATTCCATGCGTTCAAGAATAATCCTGTTGGTCACATCACACAGTGTGTCGCCGGTAGTCACATCCTTCAGACCAACAGCGGCGGCAATGTCACCCGCACGTACTTCTTTAATCTCTTCGCGACTGTTGGAATGCATTTGCACAATACGTCCAACTCGCTCTTTCTTGCCCTTAACTGAGTTCATAACGCTATCGCCCGAACTCAGCACACCGGAATAAACCCGGAAGAATGTCAGCGTCCCCACAAAGGGGTCAGTGGCAATCTTGAAGGCCAGTGCTGAAAACGGCTCATCATCAGATGGGTGACGTTCAGCAACAGTTTCATCTTTATCATCCAACGTGCCAGCAATCGCTGGAACATCGGCAGGTGATGGCATCAACTCAACAATGGTGTCCAACATCGCCTGCACACCCTTGTTCTTAAATGCCGAACCGCATAGACAAGGGATAATTTCATTATTCAGAGTTCGAATTCGCAAACCCTGCTTAATATCCGTATCGGAGAGTTCACCTTCAGCAAGGTACTTCTCCATCAATTCTTCATTGGCTTCGGCCGCGGCCTCAACCATCTGTTCTCGTAACGCTTCGCACTGGGCCTGTAACTCAGCCGGAACATCACGTGCATCATAGGTGACCCCCATGTCCGTTTCATTCCAGTAAATGGCTTTCATCCGAACCAGGTCGACAACACCTTCAAATTTCTCTTCTGCCCCGATATTCAACTGAATCGGAACAGGGTTGGCACCGAGGCGCGTTTTAATTTGTTCAACAACCCGCAGGAAGTCAGCTCCGGCACGGTCCATCTTATTGACGAAGGCCATGCGCGGCACATTGTATTTATTCGCCTGACGCCAGACTGTTTCAGACTGGGGTTCAACGCCACCTACAGCGCAGAACACGGTACAAGCACCATCAAGAACACGTAATGAACGTTCGACTTCAATCGTAAAATCAACGTGTCCTGGTGTATCAATAATATTGATACGATGTTGAGGAAACTGCTTATCCATCCCCTGCCAGAAACAGGTTGTTGCAGCCGAGGTGATGGTTATACCTCGCTCCTGTTCCTGCTCCATCCAGTCCATGGTGGCGGCACCGTCGTGAACCTCACCGATTTTGTGAGATATGCCTGTATAAAACAGGACACGTTCGGTTGTGGTCGTCTTACCCGCATCAATGTGAGCCATGATGCCGATATTACGGTAGTGCTCTATGGGTGTTTGACGTGCCACGTTATATAACCCGTCCCAGGGTGCCCTCAACTATTAAATATAAAAACTACCAACGGTAATGAGCGAATGCCTTATTGGCTTCAGCCATGCGATGTGTATCTTCGCGTTTTTTCACTGCACTACCGCGATTTTCAAATGCATCCAGAATTTCGCCAGCTAAACGTGCACCCATACCTTTTTCACTGCGCTTACGAGCCGCATCTACTAACCAGCGCATAGCCAGAGCATTACGACGGTTTGGGCGAACTTCAACAGGAACCTGATAAGTCGCACCACCGACACGGCGTGATTTCACTTCCACAACCGGGCGTACATTTTCCAGCGCTTTTTCGAATGCTTCTACGCTATCCGCTTTGGAACGTTCAGTAACGACATCCAGTGCTCCGTAAACAATCTTTTCAGCTACGGATTTCTTGCCGCTCAGCATTACTATATTAATAAACTTTGCGATCACCTCGGATTTGTACTTTGGATCCGGGAGAATTTCTCTTTTCGCTGCTGCGTGCCTTCTGGCCATTTAACTATTCCTGATAATTCAACAAGTTAAAACGATAATATCTATAACTGTGCGCGTCTTATGACTTAGGACGCTTGGCGCCATACTTGGAGCGCCCTTTACGACGATCACTGACACCCGAGGTATCCAGTGAGCCACGAACAGTGTGATAACGCACACCAGGTAAATCCTTCACACGACCACCACGAATCAGTACGACCGAGTGTTCTTGCAGATTATGACCTTCGCCGCCGATATAGGTCGTTACTTCAAAGCCATTGGTCAGGCGCACACGAGCGACCTTACGCATAGCTGAATTTGGTTTTTTCGGGGTTGTTGTATACACACGTGTACACACACCACGTCTTTGTGGGCAAGCATCCAGAGCAGGCACATTACTTTTTTCCAGCTTGCGCTTGCGCGGCTTGCGTACCAATTGGTTGATCGTTGCCATATGTCTTTATTAACTCCAGAAAATAAACGACAGGTCGAACCTCGAACAACATCAAGGTCGGACCTGTCGTAAGGCGCGAGATTTTAGTTAATCGCGGGGTACCCGTCAACTGATCACGCAGAAAAAGATCAATTTTTTCATGTTATTCAGAGAAAAGAGCCAGAAAGCTGAAATTCAGTCCCCAAATCAGTCTCCAAACAGGTAAAAAAGCCGGTTTCATAAAACCGGCTTTTTTATGTGGATTTAAAAAATCCTTAGGTTTTAGCTCTGATCACTTGCTTCAGGGCTATCGACTTCAGCCGGTACTTCGGCTTCCAGCACTTCACTGACGGCTTCGGTCAAAAGTGCTTCAGCTTCCGTTTCCAGGTTACGACGGCGACGGCGCTCGGCATGGAATGCCTGACCGGTACCTGCAGGAATCAATCGACCAACGATGACGTTTTCTTTCAGTCCACGCAGATCGTCAACCTTGCCAGTTACAGCCGCTTCGGTCAGTACGCGGGTAGTTTCCTGGAACGAAGCCGCTGACACAAAGGATTCCGTCGCCAGTGAAGCTTTGGTGATACCCAGCAACATGTCATTAAACAGCGCGGGCTGCTTATCAGCCGCTTTCAGGCGATCATTATCAGTCAGCACACGTGAACGGTCGACCTGCTCACCTTTAAGGAAGGTGCTGTCGCCAGGGCTTCTAACTTCAACTTTACGCAACATCTGACGCACAATCACTTCAATATGCTTGTCGTTGATTTTCACACCCTGCAGTCGATACACTTCCTGGACTTCATTGACGATATAGCGAGCAAGCTCACCAATACCTAACAATCGCAGGATATCGTGCGGATTTGGTTCACCTTCGGCAATAACCTCACCTTTTTCAACATGCTCACCTTCGAACACGGTAACGTGACGCCATTTTGGAATCAGTTCTTCGTAAACCTCACCTTCCTGAGGCGTAATCACCAGGCGTTGTTTACCTTTGGTTTCCTTACCGAAGCTCACTGTACCAGTGATTTCTGCCAGGATTGAAGACTCTTTCGGTTTACGTGCTTCAAACAGATCCGCCACTCGTGGTAGACCACCCGTAATATCACGAGTTTTGGATGATTCCTGCGGGATACGGGCCAGCGCATCACCCACACCAACATCGGCACCATCCTTCAGGCCAATAATAGCACCGGCTGGTAAGTAGTAATGCGCAGGGATATCGGTACCAGTGATATTCAGGTCATTATCCTGCTCATCAACCAGCTTAACCATTGGACGCAGATCTTTAGCTGCGGTACCACGCTGTTTCGGATCCGTAACTACCAGACTGGTCAGACCAGTAATTTCATCCACTTCAGACTGTACGGTCACAGAATCGATAATATCGACAAATTTAACGATACCCTTTTCTTCAGTAATAACCGGATGAGTATGTGGATCCCAGGTTGCTACAATCTGACCCGCTTCTACAGGTTCATCATCGTTTACAGAAATAATCGCACCATAAGAAACCTTATAACGCTCACGCTCACGACCACGTTCATCCAGTACGGTAATTTCACCGGAACGGGATACCGCCACGTTATTACCCGAGGCATGTTGTACGGTCTTCATATTATGCAGACGAACCGTACCTTTGCTCTTAATTTCAATATTGTTTGCTGCCGCCGCTCGACTCGCCGCACCACCAATATGGAAAGTACGCATGGTCAGCTGGGTACCCGGCTCACCAATACTCTGTGCAGCAATAACACCAACAGACTCACCCTGATTGACCTTATGGCCTCGGGCGAGGTCACGACCATAACAGGTCGCACAGACACCATGACGGTTTTCACAGGAAATCGGTGAACGCACGATCATGTGATCGACACCAAGCCCATCCAGACTCTCAACCCAGCGCTCATCTAGTAGAGTACCAGCTTCGATCAACACTTCATCGGTATCATCACCCTTAAGGACATCAACCGCAACCACACGACCCAGCACACGCTCACTCAGGGGTTCAACAACATCACCACCCTCAATCAAGCTGGCCAGCGGTAAGCCATGATTCGTACCACAATCTATACCATTAACCACCAGATCCTGAGACACATCGACTAAACGACGAGTCAGATAACCGGAGTTTGCCGTTTTCAGTGCCGTATCAGCCAGACCCTTACGAGCGCCATGAGTTGAAATAAAGTACTGCAGTACCGACAGACCTTCACGGAAGTTTGCGGTAATCGGCGTTTCAATAATAGAACCATCCGGTTTGGCCATCAGACCACGCATACCCGCCAACTGTCGAATCTGAGCGGCGGAGCCACGAGCACCGGAGTCGGCCATCATAAATACAGAGTTGAAGGATTTCTGTTTAACGGTGTTGCCTTCTCTATCGACAACATCTTCGGTACCCAGTTTATCCATCATGGAGTTGGCCACCTGATCATTGGTGCGTGACCAGATATCAACAACCTTGTTGTAACGTTCACCGTAGGTCACCAGACCAGATGTATACTGTTCCTGAATTTCTTTTACTTCTTCTTCAGCCGCAGCCAGAATCGTGTATTTCTCATCAGGAATGACCATGTCTTCAAGGCCGAATGAGACAGCGGCTCGTGTTGAGTAAGCAAAGCCGGTGTACATCAGTTGGTCAGCAAAAATAACGGTATCTTTCAAACCATTTTTACGGTAGCAAACGTTAATTAGCTGTGAGATCGCTTTTTTCTTCAGATCCTGGTTCACCAGTTCAAAAGACAGACCATCAGGCACAATATCCCACAGTAAGGCACGGCCGGCAGTTGTGTCTTTAACACTTATAACTTCAACCTTGTTGCCTTCATCATCGATCTGGACTTCACGAATACGGACCTTGACCTTCGCCTGCAACTCAACCATGCCAGCGCTATAAGCACGATGAACTTCTTTTGCGTCGCAGAAGATCATGCCTTCGCCTTTAGCGTTAACACGTTCGCGGCTCATGTAATACAGACCCAGTACCACGTCCTGTGAAGGCACGATGATTGGCTCACCATTGGCTGGTGACAGAATATTATTGGTCGACATCATCAGGGCACGGGCTTCGAGCTGCGCCTCAATGGAAAGCGGCACATGTACCGCCATCTGGTCACCATCAAAGTCAGCATTAAATGCTGTACAGACCAGAGGGTGTAATTGAATGGCCTTCCCTTCAATCAGTACCGGTTCAAACGCCTGGATACCCAGACGATGGAGTGTCGGTGCACGGTTAAGCATAACGGGATGTTCGCGAATCACTTCTTCCAGAATATCCCAGACTTCAGGACCTTCATGTTCAACCATTTTCTTCGCAGCCTTAATGGTCGTCGCCAGGCCACGCAATTCTAATTTACTGAAAATAAATGGTTTAAACAGTTCCAGGGCCATTTTCTTGGGCAGACCACACTGATGCAATCTCAGTGTCGGGCCAACCACGATAACGGAACGTCCAGAATAATCGACACGTTTACCCAGCAGGTTCTGACGGAAACGACCCTGCTTACCTTTGATCATATCTGCCAGTGATTTCAGCGGACGCTTGTTAGAACCAGTAATGGCGCGACCACGACGGCCATTATCTAACAGTGCATCAACCGATTCCTGCAACATACGTTTTTCATTGCGCACAATAATGTCTGGTGCATTCAGATCCAGCAGACGGCGCAGACGATTATTACGGTTAATAACGCGACGATAGAGATCATTCAGATCCGATGTAGCAAAACGACCACCTTCCAGTGGCACCAGTGGGCGCAATTCAGGTGGTAGTACTGGCAATACGCTCATAACCATCCATTCTGGTTTGTTACCAGAGGTCTGGAAAGCTTCAACAAGCTTCAGGCGTTTACCCAGTTTTTTCAGTTTGGTTTCAGACTTGGTTGCACCCATGTCTTCACGAATCTGTTCGGTTTCTTTTTCCAGATTCAGCGAGCTTAATAACCATTGAACGGCTTCGGCACCCATGCGGGCATCGAACTCATCGCCATATTCTTCAATCGCTTCAAGATAAGCTTCATCGGTCATCAGCTGACCGCGTTCCAGCTCGGTCATGCCAGGCTCAACAACAACAAAGGCTTCGAAATAGAGCACTCGCTCGATATCACGTAATGTCATATCCAGCAGCAGGCCCATACGAGATGGCAGTGACTTCAGGAACCAGATGTGTGCAACGGGGCTGGCCAGTTCGATATGACCCATACGCTCACGACGTACTTTAGCCAGTGTGACTTCAATACCACACTTCTCACAAATCACACCACGATGCTTGAGGCGCTTGTATTTACCACAAAGACATTCGTAATCTTTAACTGGGCCAAAAATCTTGGCACAGAACAAACCATCACGTTCCGGCTTAAAAGTACGGTAGTTGATAGTTTCTGGTTTTTTGACTTCACCATAAGACCAGGAACGGATCTTCTGAGGTGATGCCAAACCAATGCGAATTGCATCGAAGTCTTCAAGTTGTGTCTGCTGCTTGAGGATCTTTAATAGATCTTTCACGTGCCACTCCTAATTAAGTTACGAGGTACCAGTAACGAGTGACGAGAAAATGCATGTTCTCGTCACTTGTCACTTGTCACTTGTCCCTAGATTTAATCCTGTTGTTCCAGTTCGATATCTATACCCAGTGAACGAATTTCCTTCAGTAATACATTGAAGGATTCCGGCATACCGGCTTCCATGTAATGGTTACCGTCGACGATGTTTTTATACATCTTGGTACGACCATTCACGTCATCCGATTTAACCGTTAACATTTCCTGCAGGGTATACGCTGCACCATAAGCCTCGAGTGCCCACACTTCCATTTCACCGAAGCGCTGACCACCGAACTGGGCCTTACCGCCCAGAGGCTGCTGGGTAACCAGACTGTAAGGCCCGGTAGAACGAGCATGCATCTTGTCATCGACCAGATGGTTCAATTTGAGCATATACATATAACCAACGGTTACTGGACGTTCAAAGAACTCACCGGTACGACCATCAATCAGTCGAGTCTGACCACTGGTAGGTAAGTCGGCCAGCTCAAGCAAATGCCTGATATCGTTTTCATGAATACCATCAAATACTGGAGTAGCCATTGGAACACCACCACACAGGTTTTTCGCCAGCTCAAGGATTTCTTCATCCGAGAATGACTTGAGGTCTTCATGCTGACCATCGGTCTTGTTATAAACTTCATCCAGGAACTTGCGAAGATCAGCAATTTTTTCCTGTGTGCGAAGCATCTGGTTAATCTTCTTACCCAGACCCTTTGCGGCCCAGCCCAGATGAGTTTCCAGTACCTGTCCAACGTTCATACGAGAAGGTACACCCAGTGGGTTCAGGAGAATATCAACTGTCTCGCCATCCTGGGTATGAGGCATATCTTCAACCGGTACGATCATGGAGATAACACCCTTGTTACCATGACGACCCGCCATTTTATCACCAGGCTGTAAACGACGTTTCACGGCCATGTGAACTTTAACCATCTTCAGTACACCTGGGGCCAGATCATCACCTGAAGTCAGCTTACCGCGTTTTTCTTCATATTTTTCATCGAAGTCTGTGCGGATTTGCTTGATCTGTTCAGCCATCGTTTCAAGCTGAGCATTGGCTTCGTCATTTTTCAGGTTGATTTCAAACCATTTGTCACGGTCCAGTTCTTCCAGGTAAGCCGCCGTAATCTTGGCACCGGCTTTCAGCTGGTTAGGACCACTTTCAGCTACTTTGCCGATCAGCATTTGTTCAACACGCTGATACGCATCACCTTCCATAATACGGCGTTGATCATTGAAGTCTTTCTTGATGCGCTCAAGTTCAGAATCTTCAATGGCTTTAGCACGAGCATCCTTTTCCAGGCCATCACGAGTGAACACCTGAACGTCGATAACCGTACCAATCATGCCGGACGGTACACGTAATGAAGTATCTTTTACATCACTGGCTTTTTCACCAAAGATAGCACGCAGAAGTTTTTCTTCCGGTGTCAGCTGAGTTTCACCTTTCGGTGTTACTTTACCAACCAGGATGTCACCCGGTTTAACTTCGGCACCAATATAAACAATACCGGCTTCATCCAGTTTGGCTAATGCAGACTCACCGACATTTGGAATATCGCCAGTGATTTCCTCAGAACCCAGTTTGGTATCCCGTGCCACACAGGTCAGTTCTTCAATATGAATCGTTGTATAACGATCTTCCTGAACCACATTTTCTGAAATCAGGATGGAATCTTCGAAGTTGTAACCATTCCAGGGCATGAACGCGATGAGCATGTTCTGACCTAAAGCCAGCTCACCCATATCCGTTGAAGGCCCATCGGCCATCACATCACCGCGAGTAATTTTTTCGCCCGGTCTAACCAGTGGGCGCTGGTTAATACAGGTATTCTGATTGGAACGGGTGTACTTGGTCAGATTATAAATATCAACACCCGCTTCACCAGGAATGGTCTCGTCATCACTTACACGAACCACAATACGGGCTGCGTCGACTGAATCAACCACACCACCACGTTTGGCGATGACGGTTACACCGGAGTCAATCGCGACAGTACGCTCAATACCGGTACCCACTAGTGGTTTCTGTGCACGCAATGTCGGAACAGCCTGACGTTGCATGTTTGAACCCATCAAGGCGCGGTTAGCATCGTCATGTTCCAGGAACGGAATCAATGCGGCCGCGACAGATACAATCTGTTTGGGTGATACATCCATATAATCAACACTCTCTGGTGCTGACATGGTGAATTCATTCAAATGGCGACAGGGCACCAGTTCATCAGTCAATTTACCCTTGTTATCCAGGCCAGCGTTGGCCTGGGCGATAACAAACTCACTTTCATCAATCGCCGACAGATAATCGATATCATCCGTTACTTTGCCATTAGCCACTTTACGATAAGGCGTTTCCAGGAAACCAAACTTGTTGGTGCGTGCATAAACAGACAACGAGTTAATCAGACCAATGTTTGGCCCTTCAGGTGTTTCAATCGGACATACACGACCATAGTGAGTCGGATGTACGTCACGAACCTCAAAGCCCGCACGTTCACGAGTCAGACCACCTGGGCCTAACGCTGAAATACGTCGCTTATGGGTAATTTCTGATAATGGATTATTTTGATCCATGAACTGAGACAACTGGCTTGAACCAAAGAATTCTTTGATTGCCGCGGAAACAGGTTTGGCATTAATCATTTCCTGAGGCATCAGGTTATCGGATTCCGCCAGGCTTAAACGTTCTTTAACAGCACGTTCAACACGAACCAGACCAACACGGAACTGATTCTCAGCCATTTCACCAACTGAACGGATACGGCGGTTACCAAGATGATCAATGTCATCGACCATACCACGACCGTCACGAATATCGATCAGGGTTTTGATAACATCAAAAATATCTGAAGCTTCACCCAGCTCTTCACAGAGACGTTTTGACTCATCATCATTACGTTTACCGTAATAAACATGATCAAATAGAACACCAACGCCCGTTTCTTCTTTGCGACCCAGGCGACGGTTGAACTTCATACGTCCTACAACCGACAGGTCATAACGATCATCAATAAAAAAGAGATTGTGGAACAGGTTTTCTGCCGCGTCTTTGGTTGGTGGCTCGCCGGGACGCATCATACGGTAGATTTCTACCATGGCTTCCAGTTGCGTTGTGCTGGTATCAATATCAAGTGTTTTGGAAATATAAGGACCATGATCCAGATCATTGGTAAAGATCGTCTGAAATTTCTTAATACCAGCCTCTTTCAACATTTCCAGGCGTTCCGGTGTAATCTCGTCGTTGGCATGCAGCACAACTTCACCGGTTTCTGTATTGATCACATCATGTGCAATCACTTTTTCCAGCAGGTAATCATCCGGAATATGCAGGGCCTTGACGCTGGCCTTTTCCATTTCACGAATATGGCGCATGGTAATGCGCTGGCCTTCTTCAACCAGAACCTTACTTTTAACCTTAATATCAAAGGTTGCTGTTTCACCACGCAGACGTTCAGGAACAAGTTCCATCGTGATGCCGTCTTTGGTGAAATTAAATGAATTCTTTTCAAAGAACAGATCTAACATCTGCTCAGAGGTATA
>JAPHRJ010000012.1 GCA_026196045.1 Gammaproteobacteria bacterium | reverse complement strand
TTTATCGCCACCTTCAGGTTCATCGGCTGGAAGATCGGTAGCAACATCAGCCCAGGCATGACGGAACCGGTCACCATTTTCACGATGCAGTTTAGCCGCCACATCCCAGACATAATCACCTTTGTAGCCATTAGCCGGGAATGGGAAATCTTCACCAGAGGATAATGTTTCTCCTGCCAAACTTAGATAACGTAACCAGACGCTGGCAGCAAGAATGTCCATTTGTCGACCGGCATCGTTTACATAATATTCACGATGAACCTCATAACCAATTGCGGCTAGCAGATCGGCAACCGTGGCACCATAAGCGGCTCCGCGACCATGACCCACATGCAGAGGCCCGGTTGGGTTGGCAGAGACAAATTCAACCTGAACTTTTTTCCCGGCACCAATATTTGAGCGACCGAAGTTTTCAGTATTACTCAGGATCTCTGGAACGATCGCATGAAAAGCAGAGGGGCTTAAAAAGAAATTGATAAAGCCGGGCCCAGCGATCTCAACCTTAACGATCAGTTCAGACTCGGGGAGAGCATTAATAATGTCTTCTGCAATATCGCGCGGTTTACGACGTGCGACTTTTGTTAACAGCATGGCCAGGTTACTGGCAAAGTCACCGTGGCTGGCATCCCGGGCACGCTCGACCTGGATATCGGGTTCACACTCAGTCTGCAGGGTTCCGGCCTGTTTCAGGTTAGAAATGGCCTGTTGCAGAAGATCTTTAATTTGCTCTTTCAATTTAGACTCTTTGAATTAGTAAAATCATGCGAAGGCGCGATTTTACCGTGGCCAGCGCTCGGGGGATAGTCTGGGCAGGCTAAAAGCAACAATTCCAGGTGCGAGTGGTTTAATCCCTGGTTGTTTGTTCTGTTGCCGCATCTGCTGAACCCAGCCAGATGGCCGCCCATCGGGTTTGCTCGTTACTTTCCAGTGCGATTTTAACCGTGATCGTCAGGGGTACGGAAAGTAGCATTCCGACTGGACCCAGCATCCAGCCCCAGAAGATCAGGGACAGGAAGACGACCAGTGCCGACAGGCCGATGCCTTTGCCTAATAGTCGAGGTTCAATAATGCTGCCAACCACCAGATTCACGACGAGATAAACCATCCCAGTAGCAAGTGCTGAGCCCACGCCCAGTTGAATCAGTGCGAGCAATACCGCAGGAACAGCTGCGATAATGGAACCAATATTTGGGACGAAGTTCAGCAAAAAAGCCAGAAAGCCCCAGAGGATAGGATAATCAACTCCAATAATGGCCAGGGCAATAGCAACGGTAAACCCGGTCGCCAGACTGACGACGGCTTTGATTCCTACGTAGCTGTTCACGCTCTGAATGAAGGTATCGAAATGTTCGAGTGTGTGTGCTGCACCGAGCATGGCTCGCGCTTTAACCGGAAAGCTGGAAGCTTCCAGCAGAATAAATACCACCGTCAGGATAATTAGAAAAGTATTACTCAATACCTGACTCAATCCACCCAATAGAGAATTTGCCAGATGCATGGCGGCGGCTGGATTAACCACATCCTTCATATTAAAACTACTGGTATCAAGTCCCAGTTTTCCCAACCCCATCAGTGCAGCTCCCATCAGGCTGTCGAGTCGCTCCTGATACTGTGGCAGGGAACGGGTAAAGTCAGTGAGTGACGTACCAACAAAAACACCCAGCAATAATAGAATCAATATCAACGCGGTGATCACGATCAGGACAGCCAGTGCAGTGGGTACTTTGTGTTGTTGTAACCAGTGCAGGGGGGACAGGCACATAATGGCAATAAAGACTGACAAGAGGAATGGAATTAAAATCGGAGCAACCGTACGTAAGCCGGCAAAGATTACAATCAAAGCGGCGGTGGCCACCAGATAATGAGTGAGATGTGGAGCGGTCTTTTGTTGGGAGTGATTATCCGTCACAGTCAATCCATTTGGCTAAACGATGATTTATTATTAAGTTGAAGACTATAGCAAATTTGTCTGTGAATAACAGTGTTCGGCCTGGCGGAGTTGATTTTGGTGATCAGATTTTTTGTAAGCTGTCTTTCCAGTCTGGGTTAGGTGTATTTATTCCGAGTTTGAGATGACGACCGACTTCATTTTCATACCAGCCACAATGCTGTTGTAAAGGTTCAACACTGTAGCCCCACCAGGTGCCGTCTTCATCCTGGGCAATCCAGCGAACCCAGTCAGGTAGTTTTTCTAACCATGGACTCTCATTTTTCATGTTAGTCATTATCGTTAAAGCAGATTGAAACCGTTAATCCCTGTTTCTGTTTTGATGCGGTCAGTGAGATTTGAGCATTGAGTAAATTGGCACATTGTTTTGCGATCGCCATACCCAGACCACAGCCCGGTTGGTCACTACTATTAATGCGATAAAAACGTTCAAAGATCTTATCGTGAAATTCAGGAGCAATACCTGGGCCGTTATCTGACACCTGTATACAGGGTCGTTGACCTTTTGATGTAATCGTTATATTTACATGACCTTGTGTGGGCGTGTAGGTAATTGCATTGTCGATAATATTGCGCAACAGCATCTCCAGTGTAATGCGATTACTGTAGGTAATTATTTCTTCATCACCCTCAAGTGAAAGTTCAATTTGTTTGTCGATGGATTTATGTGTCAAACCAGCGATAACGTCAGCAGTAAGAGGATAAAGTGCGATGCATTCTGTTGAAACTTTCATTTCACCCTGGCCGATTCGAGCCAAAGTAAGTAACTGTTGAACCAGATGAGTAAGCCGGTCAACACCATGAACAATTTGTTGCAGGGCCTGGTGTTTTTCTCCTTCTTGATCAGAGCGCAGAGCAACCTGAGCCTGAGTTTTAATCGCTGCCAGAGGTGTCCGTAGTTCATGTGCGGCATCATCAGTAAAGCGCCGTTCCATTTCTAAGGTGCGAGTTACACGTTCAAACAAGGTGTTTAATGAGTTGACCAGTGGTCGAATTTCATTTGGAGTGTTTTTATTTTCAATCGTCCCGAGATAGTCAGGCTGACGATGCTGAACCTGGTCGGCAATTTTATTTAATGGTTTTAATCCCTGGTTGACCGCAAACAGGATCACAAATATTAAAACAGGAATTGATAACAGGGATGTAGAAATTAACTGGGCACTGATTTCATCAGCCAGTTCATTTCGGACTTCATAGTTTTCTGCGGTTTCTATCAGGTATTCACCATCATCCGTCCACAGGCTGAATACACGCCATTGTTCTTTATTAATTAAAATATCCTGAAAACCAGTTTGATTATTTTCAGATAAGGGCGAGTCGGGAGCGGTAGAAGAATAAAGAATAAGATTCTGGTTTTTATCCCAGATCTGAAAGGCAACCTTGCGTTCATATACATGGCCAATCAGATTAATATTGTCATCTTCATTCGTATCTTCATGCTGAGCAGTATTATCAATCCGGGTTTGCTGATGCATTATGTCCGGGTGACTATTGGAGGAAAGAAAACTGGCTTCCACAATACGCGCACTTTGTGCCAGTTGTGCATCAAACAGCTCCTGTATCTCATGCTGGCTTTCGTGATGACTTATAGAAATCGCAATGCTGGTTGTAATAATGATGCTCAGCATTAACAGGAGCAAAAGACGCAGAGCAAGAGAATGTATCATGATAGTTTATCAACCATGTAACCCACTCCGCGGATTGTCCGGATCAGATCTTTATCAAACTTTTTACGCAAGTGATGAATAAATACCTCAAGTGAATTACTTTCACTATTGCTGTCCCAGCCGTGAATAAGTTCTTCCAGCTTTTGTCGTGTAGCGACCTTGCCGGTATGGCTGAGAAGATAGTGTAAAATCTGGTATTCACTTTGTGATAAACTAACGTCTGTTCCTGCTTTGCTTATCTGATGTTTAGACGGATCAATAGTGATGTCGTTATATTCAATCAGGTTAACTGCACGGCCAGTGGAACGTCGAACGATGGCCCGCAGACGTGCAAGCAATTCATCCAGATCAAAGGGTTTAACCAGATAATCATCCGCACCGGCATCCAGGCCATTAATTCGATCACTGATTGCATCATAGGCGGTGAGAAGTAAAACAGGAGTTGTGTTATCGCGCTGGCGTAAGGCGTTAAGCACCTCAATGCCACTCATCTCCGGCAGGCCAATATCCAGCACTACCAGATCAAACTGTTCGGCCTTTAATGCATGATTGGCAAGACGGCCATCCTTAAGCCACTCGACACGGTAACCTGCCTGCGTCAGGCCGACTTTAAGACCATCACCGAGCAATTCATCATCTTCAACAAGTAACAGGCGCATATTACATATTCATTTTAAGACTAAGTTAAGAAAACGATATTACTATGATAATCGTTAAAAACAGAATTTTAAGCTCCTGTTAAGAAAAGTGAACACAATATGATGAAAAACAGGTTGTTATATTCTCTTCTAGTGATGGTGTTGATTATTCCCCTGTTGTTGTCATTGGTGCATGCACAAATGACAACCGATATTACCATAACAAATCAGAGTAAATCGGTTCGCCTGAGTGATTTGCGAGGTGAAGTTATTTATCTGGATTTCTGGGCTTCCTGGTGTATTCCCTGCCGTGAGTCCTTCCCCTAGATGAATCGTATGGAAAAGAAATACGCCAACAAGGGATTCAAAGTGGTTGCAATTAATCTGGATGAAAAAAAATCCAGTGCGGACACCTTCCTAAAGAAGTATCCCGCCATGTTTACCGTCGGTTTCGATGCAACAGGAAAAAGTGCTGAGATATTCAAGGTTAAAGGCATGCCCAGCAGTTATCTCATCGATCGAAACGGCAATATTATATTTAGCCATATAGGTTTTTGTGAAAAAGATATCGGCAAACTGGAGTCGGCGATTCGGTCGGCACTTGTTAAATAAGAGCAGGTAGGAGAAATTATGAAGCCAATTATCCTTTGTATGGGACTCATTTCAGTGAGCCTGATACTTGGTGGCTGTTCGTCCGTGGGCGTAAAGGCATGGGAACGCGGTCATCTGGCAGAAAAGAAAATGCAGCTGGAACCCTACCCACTCGATAGTTTTCTTGATGATCATATTTATTTCAGTAAAGAAGGATCCAGCGGTGGTCGTGGTGCTGGTGGAGGTGGCTGCGGGTGCAATTAAAGAAATTGAATTTAAGTCAGGTACTGGCAGTGGCAACATCAAGTTTGTTGGCCGGTACATCTCAGACTGTTCTCGCGGTAGACAACAATAATGACTGGCAAGTCGATTCATCAGTGTTATTTTATTCCGAAACGGATCGTGTCAGCGTGGTCGAACCTGTTGTTAGCGCTCGTAAGAAAATCGGTGATGATGAATACCTGAAGTTTAAGCTCGTCGCCGATGCCCTGACCGGTGCTTCACCTAATGGGGCGATCAAAACCAGTTCGGCTCAGACTTTTACTACACCGTCGGGTAGCAGCACTTACACCACAGCGGCAAATACAGCACCACTGGATCCCAGTTTCCATGATACTCGCGGCGCGTTAAGTGCGGAGTGGGAAAAACCATTGAATGAACGATTAAAAGGTGTGTTCTCTGCTAACTACTCACAGGAGTTTGATTATAGCTCTCTTGGCCTGGGCGCTAATTTTTCCTGGGACGTTAACCAGCGCAACACGACTTTAACCGCCGGTGTTGGCTATAGCCTGGATCAGGTCAAACCCGTGGGTGGTATGCCAACTGGTTTAACTGCCATGCCTACCACAACGTCAGTGAGCAAGTCGAAGCTGGGTGATACCGATGATAAAACTATCGCTTCATTGTTGCTGGGTGTGACTCAGGTGATTGGACCAAAGCATTTACTGCAACTGAATTACACCTATAGCAATGAAGATGGTTACCTGACGGATCCTTATAAGATCCTCAGTGTGCTGGATAACAGTGGTAACTTGCGTGGCACCAATCCCTACCTTTATGAGAAGCGACCAACTACTCGTACACGTCATGCATTGTATCTGAAGGATGTGAAGCAGTTTGGAGCTGATGTGTTGCAGTTCAGTTATCGCTATGCCTGGGACGACTGGGGTATTTTATCACATACGCTGGATCTACGTTATCGTTACGAGCTTAATGCGAAAAACTATCTGGAACCGCATTTGCGTTATTATCTTCAGGACAAGGCCGACTTCTATTACTACAATCTGGTTGATGGCAGTATTCCGCAATTCGCCAGTGCAGATTATCGCCTTGGAGATTTGAGTACTAAAACCATCGGCCTGAAATATGGTTACGTGTTTGCAGAAAACCATGAGTTTGGTATTCGTACTGAGCTCATACAGCAGCAGGCCGAGGGTAGTGCACAGTTTCCTGATACCGATGCGGTACTGGTACAGTTGAATTATTCTTTTACTTTTTAAATATCTGTTCCCAAAAGGTGTCCAGTTTAGATCGTTCGCCCTGAGCTTGTCGAAGGGTGAGCACATGTTAATACAGATATGTCCGGCTTCCCGCTCATGGTTCGACAAGCTCACCACGAACGGGAAGTTTGAAGGTGGACAGTAATTAGGAACAGTTATTTAACGTGAGGACATGTTGAAAGACTTCCATGTTGAACCACAGCAGGGATTTTATAGCGGCCATTTTTTTGCCATGGCCAGCCCCTGTGAGCTCCTCATGGAAACCTCCGATCATAAACTGGCTATGCAGTTAACTCGGATTGCCTGGAAAGAAGCGAATCGTATTGAAAGCAAGTTCAGCCGTTACCGTGATGACAATATTATTCATCGTATCAATCATGCGAATGGTGAGCCGATTCAGGTCGATCAGGAAACTACAGATTTACTCGATTATGCTCAGGTCTGTTATCAGCTCAGTGAAGGATTATTTGATATTACCTCCGGTGTGCTGCGCGAAGTCTGGCGTTTTGATGGCAGTGATCAGCTGCCCAGTGTTGATGCGGTTGATGGAGTACGCCAACGGGTAGGCTGGGACAAACTCAACTGGAATCGACCCCACCTGCAATTGCAGCCCGATATGGAAATCGACCTTGGGGGTATCGGTAAGGAATATGCGGTTGATCGAGTCGTGCAACTGTTACGGGACAAAACAGATATCAGCGTGCTGGTAAATTTTGGTGGCGATCTCTGTGTCACGACTTCACGTCAGGATGGTCAGGGCTGGTGTGTCGGCATCGAAAAACCCCTGTACCATTCCAGTCAATTACAGGCGTCAAATGAGAACATCCCCACTGTACTGGAACTCAAATCCGGTGCCCTGACCACCAGTGGCGACGCCCGACGCTATTTATTAAAAGAGGGTATTCGCTATGGACATATCCTCGATCCGCGCACGGGCTGGCCAGTCAGGGACATGCCATCTTCCGTGACAGTTGCTGCGGCTACCTGTACCGAAGCGGGGATTCTCTCTACCCTGGCGATGTTAAAGGGAGCCGAGGCCGAGTCTTTTCTAAAACAACAGGAGGTCAAATCCTGGGTCATGCGCTAACGCTTTTTCAATCAGGGCTTGTCCCCCTTAAATCCGCTGGTTAATATGACGGCCTTTCTATTACCTCACACTGGCTTGATATGGGTAGTGAACCATATTTTAAATGTATTCGTTTATTTGTCGTTCCTGAGGGCTGGGTGGGTAAATTCACTGACAGCCAAATCAGTGAATGTTTTCCGAGTTATGATCAATTTATAAAAGAGACAGCATGATTAAAGCGATAGTTTTAGATATCGAAGGCACCACATCTTCCCTTTCTTTTGTCCACGATGTTCTGTTTCCTTATGCAAAGGAAAATCTGGTCGAGTATGTGATGGCGATGGCTGATGAACCGGAAGTGGTCGAGCAGCTTGAGTTAATCAATCAGGAAGTTGGCAGGACATTGTCACTGCAGGAAGCACTTGAACAGCTATTACGCTGGCTTGATGAAGATGCAAAAGTAACGCCGTTAAAAAACCTGCAAGGACTGGTCTGGGAAGCCGGCTACCGAGTCAGTGAATTCACTGGTCATGTGTATGCTGATGCCGCTCGGAACATGACTAGCTGGAATGAGAAAGGCATCGCCATTTATATTTACTCATCCGGTTCAGTACGTGCGCAACAATTATTATTTGGCTTTAGTGACTTTGGTGATATGACTGAAAATCTAACTGGTTATTTCGATACCCGTATTGGAGCTAAACAGGATCCAGCTTCCTATCAACACATTATCAATGAAACCAATATGTTTCCAGGTGATATTCTGTTTCTGTCGGATATTAAAGAAGAACTGGATGCTGCCAAAACAGCAGGCATGAAAACGGGCTGGTTAGTGCGTGAAGCCGATGAAGTTGACACCAGTGCCGAGCATCAACAGTACCGCAATTTTAATGAAATTGAATTAAGTACCTGCTGATTAATCCCGTTCGCCCTGAGTCCTTCGGTTTCACTCAGGAGAGCCTTGTCGAAGCATGAATGGGAACCGCTGTAAAAAATACGTTACCTGTTAAACCCTTCGACAGGCTCAGGGCGAACGGTAACATTAATCAGCATATCCTTAAATTTATTTTAAGCCGGCTAAGCCAGTATGGGCATGCATATATTCTGTGCCTGATGAGAAATTATGCAGGTTTTAATGCGCGAACTACAACAAATGCCCCAGCACCATAACCTGCCTGGATCTGTTTTTCTGATGAAAGTGTCTCGCTATCAGGCAATAAGGTCTGCATAAATTTAAAGTCATTAAACTGACAGGACTCTAATATCTGCACTACCTCATTAACAGAGTGAAAGGTGGCTTCCTGATAAAAACGGCTTTCATTTTTTCGTTGTTGATACTGTTGTCCTAAGTCGCTGTCTTTATCGATAAACCCAATGACTAAAGCTCCACCTGGTTTGAGTATACGAAATGCTTCATTAAAAGCCTTTTCAATGGAATCCAGAAAACACAGTGTGGTTACAAACAAGACGTAATCAAAAGATTCTGCTTCAAGAGGTAGATGTTCAGCAACTGCCGAAATGGTATGAATCCCTTTTTCCTGCGCAATAACACGCATGGCTTCTGCAGGTTCAACACCGGTATTAATTCCCAACGGTATGGCGAAGCGTCCGGTGCCGACACCAATCTCTATACCTTCACCTCTTGTAGGAACAAGTTGTTGCAGGGCTTTTAGTTCGAGTTGATAAAAGGCTTCATGCTCATCAAACCAGGCATCATAAGCGGAGGCATGTTCATCAAAGGCACTGGTTTTTGGCATATGATCTAGAATAAATTGAAATAGTGTTAGAGTTTCTTCTGCGTATAACGCCGGGCTTATCAATTTCGGTGTTATCACTCGTTATGATTTTATTTTCCAAAGTTTTTGATTTCGGTTAGCTCACCTTTACTAATTTGTTGAATATATCTTGCCTTTGGTTCAGAGGTGGTCGTTGAATAGATAACTACATTTGTTTTTGTGATTTGAATACCATAATTTCCAGAGCTTATGTACACGCCACCGGGATAACGACCGGAAGTAGAATACCAGTCAGAACTATGTTCACGTAACCATTCATTCAGAACTGTATACGCTTTATCTTTTGCAGTAAGAGGTATTCCCTGCGCACTGTGATGGCTTAGATATACAGTCACTTCAGGCTCTAGCTGAATATCCAGTGACTGACTACAACTCACTAATACCAATGCTGACAATATGATGAAGATTCTGCTCATTTTGTTACTCTGTCTACTTTTCATGGGTACCTCAAACTTATAACAGATGTTAGGCCGATTTTGCACTATCGGAAATAGTAGTGCCAACGCAACCTGATTAATTGAGGGAAGCTCAGAACACTAATTTCACTAAGGTTAGAAACTGTTTTTTTTAGAACCGGTTCTTTCCTTTATGATTTTTAGCCTGGTTTGTTCTTGCTATATTTCGTTTAAGCCAATAGATAGCTACCGTAATGATACCAGTTAATACGACTCCAACACCAAAATGCAGGGGTTCACTCAAGTAATGGAATAAGCTAATTGAACCACCATTATGACCATGATCAGGATGTGCTATGACTGGCACAGATACACATGTCAGGGATAACCCAAGGAAATACCATATAATTTCCTTCATGAATTTAAACTCCTTTATTTTTCTTTCGCAATTAATTGTGAACACCTCATTTCTGTTAGTTTAACTTAGAAATTCATGTCCGTTAAATGGGGGTACACCTCATCTTATGTTTATTAAAACCTGATGGTGATTTAGACAGAGTTCTGTATGTTATCTGTAGTATAACTCTATATTTCACGCCTGTTTTTACAATAAAAATCAGCGCCTGTCTTTAAGCAGCTAATGCAACTCGGGTATATTAGAAAATAAAAATACAGAATAGACCTTCATCCTTGTCACTAGTCCCTCAGCCCTTTATCTATTTAATACATCTCCATCGGATCCACGTCAATCGACCAGCGCACTTTACGTGCACTTTTCATGGTTTCCACTTTTGCAATTTGTACGCTTAACCATTGTTGCAGTGCATGTCGATGTGAATGCTGGATTAGAAGTTGTGCACGATAGCGTCCGGCGCGTCGTTCCATTGGCGCGGGTACGGGACCGAACAGAAACAGGTCGTTCATGGGTGTTTGATCAAATAGCGCTTTCGCTTCCTGTAAAAACTGCAATGCAATTTGTGGTGCCGGGGCTTCGGCGCGTAACAGGGCCAGATGTGTAAAGGGCGGTAGTTCGGATTCCTTGCGTTCTTCCATCAGTGCTTTGGAAAAGCTGGGGTAGTCGTGGCGCATGAGTAAATGCAGTAAGGGGTTTTCCGGTTGGTGTGTCTGGATTAATACTTCGCCGGGTAACTCGGCGCGGCCGGAGCGACCGGCGACCTGCAGGATCAACTGACCCATGCGTTCAGTGGCGCGAAAGTCGGCACTGAATAAACCGTAGTCGGCATCCAGCAACCCTACCAGTGTGACATTCGGGAAGTGGTGACCTTTGGCTAACATTTGAGTACCGAGCAGGATCATTGGTTTACCCTGATGAATTTCATCGAGCATGGCCTGCATGGATCCTTTGCGCCGTGTGCTGTCCCGGTCGATGCGCAGTACTTTGTAATCAGGAAAACGCTGTTGCAGTACTTCTTCTACGCGTTCGGTGCCTGCGCCCACCAGACTCAGGTTTTCACTCTCGCAATCAGGACAGGTTTTAGGGATGGGCCGTTCTGAACCGCAATGATGACAACGTAGACGATTAATACCCTGGTGGGCGGTCATATGGGCATCACAACGCAGGCAGCGGGCATGCCAGCTGCAATCGTGGCACATGATGACTGGCGCAAAGCCACGTCGATTGAGGAACAACAGTGCCTGCTGACCACGTTCAAGACAGGTCTGGACTCCGGTGAGTAATTGCTGACCGAGTCCGTGTTCAAGTTTCTGGCTACGAATATCGAGCAGGCGAAAGGTGGGTGGATTGGCTTCACCGGCACGTTGCGGTAAAGACAACATCAGTGAGCGCTTACGTTCAACATTATGCAGGCTTTCTAATGAAGGAGTGGCTGTGCCCAGCACAATGGGTACCTGAGATTTCTGTGCACGTACTATGGCCAGATCGCGCGCGTTATATCGAAAACCGTCCTGTTGTTTAAAAGACAGATCATGTTCTTCATCGAGAATAAACAGGCCGGGGTTTTTCAATGGCGTGAACAGGGCAGAGCGTGTGCCGATCACGACACCAGCTTCGCCACGGCTTGCCGCCAGCCAGGCATTAAGACGTTCCGTATCATTCAAACCTGAATGCAGTACTGCAATCGGACATGCAAGTCGTTGGGTGAAGCGTTGTACCAGTTGTGGGGTCAGTCCAATTTCCGGTACCAGCACCATGACCTGTTGTTGCCTGTCCAGGACTGTCTGGATGAGTTGCAGATATACTTCCGTCTTGCCGCTGCCGGTAACACCATTAAGAAGAATGCTCTGGAAATGCCCCAGGTTTGCGCGTAACTGGTCGACCGCGTTTTGTTGTGCCTCATTGAGGCTGAGTGGAGACTGGAGTGTTTGAGTATTGCGTTGTACCAGCGGAGATCGCTCAAATTTTTCTACCCAGCCTTTTTCCAGCAGTTTATTCATGCTGGGTCGCCAGTGACTGTGGCTGAGATTGAGGCTGGCGGTATCCAGCCCATCACTACCCGCTTGCTGTAACTGAATTAGCAGGGCCGCCTGTCGTGCTGCCCGTTTGAGTTCGGAAGGATCGGAGTCCTGTCCTACAGACGTGATACGCCAGCCAGTTTGGCCTTTACCGCTTGCGGGTTCACCCTGACGTAACAGGGCGGGCAGGCCATGGGTCATAACTTCACCTATGGCATGCTGGTAATAGCGGCTGGCCCAGAGCAATAACTCAAGAATATCGGTGGGGAGTACCGGGCTTGTGTCCAGTATGGCCTGCACAGGTTTGAGTTTATTCGCGGGGACATCGCTGTAGTCAACAATGGCGAGGATGATGCCAACAGTTTGGCGACGGCCAAAGGGTACCTTTACGCGCATTCCCGGCTGCAAATTTGCCGAGTCAAAACCACGCGGAACCAGGTAATCGAACTGGCGGCGTAAAGGAGTGGGAATGGCGATCTGCAATATCAACATTTTGACGGCTTAATGGCGTGATTTATTGCAAAAATTATGTTGGTAATTTGACTTCATGTAGATTTTTTCTAGAAAAGAGCCCTAAGTTATTGTTAGTTGATCTAGCCACTACGTTATCCACAGATCCTGTGGATAAGTCTGTGGATGAAGTGGGGTAAAGCCTCTTAAACCCGTGTGATTGTTACACTAATGTTAAAATGAGCAGTTTTTGTACGGCCTACTAAAATGCTTTTAATCAATGACTTACGCTATTTTTTAAGCGCGGAGTGCTTTTATTACATATTTCTGACAGCTAAGTGCTTGTTCTTGTTTGCTTGTGTATAAAGTTTTAAAAAATAGCCAAATTGGGCTTGTATAAATAAATTAAGTTGTGATAGCAGGCCTGATATGTACAAAAAACAATCAAAAATAGCGCTTACTCCGTCTTCACACCAGATAACAAATACTACTGGAATTATTCATATCTGGTAATCTATTTGGCCCGTTTGTTTTCTTTGTGGTGCCCTGTGTGGCCCCACCCCCTGATACCAACAGCCAGGAAAGGAACTCGTAAGCTGTGACTGGCGTCATACCTTGTTTGGGCGAAAACTATTTGGCAGAGATTTCCCCAAAAACGGGAATAATAAACACAGCAGACCGTCAAACATGCTGAAGAGAATAAATATAAAGCACTCATTAGAGAGATAGTCCGATATGAAAAAAATGATACACAGCCTTATTATATGGTTCGGTGTGGCCTTGCTCTCAGTGGCTCATTCGGCACCAGCCGCACCGACCGTGCCTGATTATCCAGCCGAAAAACTGGCCGAGCACACTTATGTAATACATGGCCCTCTTGGTTACCCTTCAAAAGAAAACCTGGGTTTTATGAACAATCCGGCTTTTGTCATCACAAAAACCGGTGTAGTGGTGATTGATCCAGGTTCAACCCTGGAAACGGGCCGTATGGTATTGCGCCAGATCCGTAAAATCACCCAGCTTCCGGTGACCCACGTTTTGAATACTCATGTTCATGGCGATCACTGGCTGGCTAATCATGCTTTTTCTGATGTATTTCCTGGGGCCGCTTTTTATGGTCATCCCGCCATGATCGAAAAAGCCAAAGCCAGTGAAGCGGCGACCTGGCTGAAAAACATGAAAAGCATGACCGGTGGGGCGAGCGAAGGGACGAAAGCTGTAATACCTGACAACGAAGTGATTGAAGGCGGAAGCTTAAAAGTCGGAGGTATCGAATTCCGTATTTATGCTCCGGAAAAGGCGCATAGTCATACTGACATTATGATCGAAGTAGTTGAAGATTCTGTGGTTATCCTCGGTGACAATGTGATGTCAAAACGTTTTGGTCGAATGGATGATGGTACTTTCCGTGGCAATATTGTGGCCTGTGATAAAGCCATTAACATCAAGGCTAAGCATTATATACCCGGACATGGCCAGTCGGGTTCGGTGAAATTGGTAAAAGATTACCGTGATTATCTTGCAACAATTTATTCTGAAGTTAGCAAGCATTATGAAGCTGGCATGGCTGATTTTGAAATGAAGCCACTCATCGAGAAAACAGTCAGTGCATATCATAACTGGTCTGGTTTTGAAGATGAGTTTGGTCGCCATATCAGTCTTGCCGTACTGGAAGTCGAACGTGCTGAATTTGAATAAGGACTAACGTCGTTATTAGATAGTGTAATAAACAGGGATGTTTAAATACGATTTGCTAGATATAGCATTGTTATAAAAGAACAGGCCTGAGCCGAGTACCAGCAACAGCAACAGGGTCAACCCAACCCATAGACCTGATTGCATTTGATCTATAAACAGCGCCATTTCAGCCTTGACCATGCGGTTAATAATCGCGGCAATTAAAATACCTTTCCCGGCTGTTTCAATCGAAACAACATCGGCAATCAATACCATATTTACAATAGATAAGCTGATCGCATCTACATCATGTAAAGGTAAGCAGGATTGCGATGACACTGGTAATACCGACATCATCCTGTTCCTTAATGCGATAGTAACAAGCCGCGATGGTGGTCATCATCAGGCCAACGGCGAGCGCAGAAGCCAGTTGATGGAGTATTTCAAATTCAGACATAATTTTTAATGATTTATTAAACGCCTATGTTATAACTATAGATAATCAGGCTACTTTGTTAGAAGCATTAATTTTGACTAAGCAGGAAAGATGACAATGTCTTTGTGGGAAACAATCTGTGATCAGATTTCAAATGTAACGGCTGAGTCCTTTGTTATGCAGCAGCAAAGTGGAGTTGGCGGTGGTTGTATTAATACGGCGCAGCGATTACAGGCACAGGATGGACGACATTATTTTGTGAAGCTAAACACACAAAGCAAACTGTCCATGTTTGAAGCGGAGGCAGAGGGTCTTCATGAACTGGCTCAGTCAAATACAATTAAAGTCCCCGTCCCAGTTTGTACTGGCATAGCCGACAATCAGGCTTATATTGTTATGGAAGATTTGCAATTAGGTGGTAATGGTTCAATGGAAACCTTTGCCGAACAACTGGCACAGATGCATCAATGTACGCGTAAACAGTTTGGCTGGCATCGTGAGAATACAATTGGCTCTACTCCACAGATGAACACATGGTGTAATGAATGGATAGATTTCTGGCGCGTACATCGCCTGGGTTATCAACTGGAACTGGCCAAACAAAAGGGTGGCAGTAAACGTTTACTGGATAAAGGTGAGCGTTTATTACAGGACTTTGATGTGTTGTTTGCCAGTCATCAACCAGAGGCCTCATTGCTGCATGGTGATCTCTGGTCGGGTAATTATGCTTTTACAAAAGAGGGCGATGCAACCATTTTTGATCCTGTCGTCTATTTCGGAGATCGTGAAGCGGATATTGCGATGACTGAACTCTTTGGCGGATTTAGTGGGAAATTTTATTCAGCCTATGAAAATATATCGCCACTGGATGCCGGCTATAAAACACGTAAGACCTTTTATAACCTTTATCATATTTTAAATCACTTCAATATGTTTGGGGGAGGTTATGGTAGTCAGGCGGAAGGGATGATTGAGCGGTTATTGAGTGAAATATAATATAGCTACTGGCATTTTAATAAATCTCTGGTTCACCTTCCGGGCGATGCCGAAAGCGATTGTAGCTCCACCAGTATTGTTCTGGTTTAGTTTTTAAAATTAACTGTTCCATATCTTTATTCATACATTCAGCACCGGCTTCAACATTAGAATTATATAAACAGTCACTGGCAGGTTCGATGCGTAGATGAAAGCCACGCCCCCAGGGCAGGCGTTCGGCGGTGACATTAACAGCCATAGCACCAGTTTTACCTGCTAGTCGTACGGCGAATACTGGCGTGTTGGCCTGCACATTAAAGAAGGGTACATAGACACCCGCCCCAGCACCGGGATTTTGATCCGGCAAGGTGCCGATGATGCGGTTATTTTTTAATGCTTTTAATAGTTCCTTTAAACCTTTCTGGGTTGATGGAACGACTTCGGCACCCATTCGTATACGTCCATTACGAATGATGTCATCCAGTTGCTGGTTTTTCTGTGGACGATACATATTCGTCATGGGATAGTGGTGAGAAATATATTGCCCAACCATTTCCCAGCTACCCAGGTGAGGACAGATCATAATGACGCCTTTTCCAGCCTGAAGTCCCTGTTCAATATGTTCCTGACCGCTGACTCGTTTTACCAGCTTTAAAACTGTTACTGGATTTCCATACATTAGCCTGGGGGTTTCGAGTAAGTTTTTAATGGTTTCAATCAGGGAGCGGCGCCAGATTCGATTCCGCTTTGCTTCTGACCAGTTGGGGAAACAAACATTGACATTGGTTTGCGCATAATGACGTTGTTTATTAGGGAACAGGATCAGCAATATCCCCAGAGGCCAGGCCATCAGGTGTAAAAGTGGCAAAGGTAACCACGACAGAGTTGTAAAAATGACTTTAATCATAGGTTTTTGAGGTTTTTGTCCCACTCTTAATGAAATAGTTAAATTATCATGATAATTATCATCTGATAATGAGAATGTGGGAAATTGTTATTTATGACGCCTCTCTATTTGATAAAAGTGGGTTCATTGCCGTTAACAGACTCTTGAAAACCCCTTTGTTGTGTTGTTCTTCTGTGGCCAGGAGTTGTTTCATATGTTCACGCTCGGTAGGCATGGAAAAACAGGCCGGGCAGCTGTCCGGGATGACTGGCAACTCAACATTATGGGCAAAATCCCTGGTCTGGCGCTCGCGCACATAGACCATTGGGCGGATGATGCGCACGTCACCCTCTCTATTTGTATAGTTGGCTTTCATGGTACGAAGTTGACCACCATGAAATGCTGACATCAGAAAACTCTCAGCCAGATCATCCAGATGCTGGGCCAGGGCCAGGACATTGTAGCCTTCGCGTCGCAGGGTGGTGTACATGATCCCGCGTTTCATGCGTGAACAAAAAGAGCAAAAGGAGTCATTCTTTAACTGACTCTCGGCCTGTTTGGCAATCGGTTGTGACTCATAAAAATAAGGGATGCCCAGTTCGGCCAGATAGGCTTTGAGGTGTTCGGGATTAAAACCTTCGACTTCTGGATCCACTGTCATTGCCGCGATCTCGAAATGAATGGGTGCATGGCGTTGCAGATGACGGAGAACATGCAGCAGGGTCAGGGAATCTTTACCGCCAGACAGCCCAAGCATAACGCGATCGTCTTGCTTGAGCATTTCATGATCGGCAATGGCACGGCCAATGGGTCGCATCAGCGCTTTGGGCATTTTAATCAGGTCAGACATGGTCTTGTGATACATCCGGTCGCAATGAAGGGACGAATGTAGGGAGGGGGAAAACAAAAGTCAAGGTAACGGAATTGAGCCAGCAAAATGAATACGGCTGTTAGAGTTAACAGCCGTATTAGTCAGTTTGCGTTGTAACCGTGATAAAGATCTAAATCTTGAAATGATCCACCAGTGATTTGAGTTCATTAGATAACTGTGCAAGGCTTTCACACTGATCGGCTGTCTGCTGTGCGGCACTGGCCGATTGATGGCTAATATTACTGATGTTGTGAATATTGCGGTTGATCTCGACAGCTACACCATTTTGTTCTTTAGCCGCATTGGCAATATGTTCGCTCATCTCATTGACCGAGCTAATGATAGAATCAATATCCTGTAGTGATGTGCCACTCAAGGCCGATTGATCAACACATTCTCTGGCCTGTTCCTTGCCACTGCTCATGGCAGTAACGGCATCCTGTGCACCCGCCTGCAGGGTTTCAATCATGTGCTGAATTTCCTGGGTGGATTCCTGAGTCCGTTGAGCCAGTGAGCGGACTTCATCGGCAACAACCGCAAAGCCACGACCCTGGTCACCGGCGCGTGCGGCTTCAATAGCGGCATTAAGGGCAAGCAGGTTGGTCTGTTCAGCAATACCACGTATCACACCCAAAACGCTGCCAATGTTTTCAGTTTCGGCTTCAAGCTGCTGTATTACTGTGGCAGCACTTTCAATTTCTGAGGCCAGTGACTCAATTTTGTCGATCGACTGATTAACAATTTGTGTTCCATGGCCAACTTCAGAACGGGCCTTATGAATTTCTTCTGTGGTTAGATCCGCATGCTGGGCGACCTGCTCGACGGTGGCTGACATTTCATTCATGGCCGTGGCAACCTGCTCGGTTTCATCTCTTTGACCATTTACATCCTGTTTGGTCTGTTCAGCCAGCCCCGCCAGTTGCAATGCTGAGTTTGCCAGATTATCAGCAGAATCCGTGACCTGCGTGATCGTCTGGCCAAAGGCCTGTGCCATGTTATTAAATGCCGTGGCAACCTGGCCAAGTTCATCATGGGTATCAACATCAGCACGTGCAGTTAGATCGCCGGAAGACAGCTGTTGAGATGCCGTACGAAGTGCTTTAACCGTTCCCAGCACATTGTGATAAAAGCCAGCAAACAGGAATGTCATCAGAATCAGGGCTGTAATGATAATCGCGCTACTGATATACAGGTTGTTGTATTCACTTTTTATAGTGTGCTGTAGATTGGCCGAGGTGGTTGAAAGCAGTTTGTCATACAGCACAAAGGTGGCATTAATAGCGGCGGTGCTACCATTGAAATACTCACTGGTGTTTATCATTGTGTCATCGTAGTGGAGGAGACTTTCGTTACTCAGGTCAATAAAATTCTTAACCGCTTTACTAATATTATTCAAATCGTCTTCAAGTAGTGATTTCAGTTCTGGAGAGCGTTTTAAGGCGCTATTGATTGTGTCGACAAGCGCAGCAAGATTATCTTCAATTTTATCTATGAGTGTAGAAAGCTTCTTGGCATCAGGTTTACGTACAAAGCCTGTCGCGGCAATACCGGCACCTACACCACGAGCCTGTCCCAGATTTTCAGAAAAACGGGGCAGGGTATGTGCGATGGCCTCGATTAAATAGGCGTTATTTAATTTGGGGTCGAGTATGAGTTTTGATTCTTCACTAACATGGGTCAGTAAGCCGAGAACATTACTCATCAGTTCGTTATGTCGACTGAAGCTGACTCTGGCTTTCAGATCAAAGGCGTCTTTTTCCAGGCTGAACCAGTCAGTTTTTATGGCATTCCACTGCTCACGGGTATGAAGCTGTTCTCCCAGCTGCTGATCGATGGTATCAATTTGGCTAAATGCGGTTTTGATGTCCTCACGTGTAGCCAGAATTTTGTCCTTGAATCCGGGTGCATCATTAAGGTGCGCATGGGTCATGCCGCGGTGCTGTGGGATGAGCAGCAGTAATTTGCTCAGTGGCTGGATGTACTCGATACCATGGTATTCCTGCTTGGCGAGGTTAATGCTCTGATTCATGGACTGAAATGCGATATAGGCGGTAATTAGCAGGGGGATCGCAAATACACTGGAAATGAGTAGCATTTTCCATGTGTAGCCGAGGCGATTCATGAGGACAATGGCGGGTTTAAGGATAAAACTCATAAAAACTTCCTTTACTTAAGGTATTGATACTTAGATCCTGTTTAATCTAGTAATAACTATCGGAAACTGGCCAACTGACTTGAATGTTTTTTAAGCGCTTTTTACCGGGAAATAGCTGATAAACGGGGTTGGTTACTGGATCAGAGGGAGAATTCAGCCGGATTCGCCACGGAAGCCCATGCTCATGGTAGACTGCGCGATTTATTTACCAGAACAACCAGAATAAGTAGATTGATGAAAACACTCGAAGAATTATTAAAAGAACGTATCCTGATCCTGGACGGAGCCATGGGAACCATGATCCAGGGTTATAAGCTGGAAGAAGCCGATTACCGTGGCGATCGCTTCAAAGACTGGCCTTCCGATCTCAAAGGCAATAATGACCTGCTGTCCCTTACCCAGCCGCAGATTATTAGTGAAATTCATACGGCCTATCTGGATGCCGGTGCCGACATTGTCGAGACCAATACCTTTAATGCTAATTATTATGGTATGGCTGATTATGGCATGGAGCAGGATGAGCTGGTTTACGAACTAAATGTCGCGGCCGCCCGTGTGGCCCGCGAAGCCTGTGATGCCGCTACGGCAAAAACACCGGATAAACCCCGCCTGGTGGCGGGTGTACTGGGGCCAATGCCTGTCACTGCTTCCATGTCGAAGGATGTGAATAATCCGGGTGCCCGAGATGTTAGTTTCGATCAATTGCGTGCGGCCTATACCGTCTCATTAAAAGGAATGCTTGAGGGCGGGATAGACATTGTTCTGGTTGAAACCGTGTTTGATACTCTTAATGCCAAAGCCGCCCTGTTTGCCATTGATGAATACTTCGAAGCAAACAATATTGATATGCCGGTGATGATCTCCGGGACGATTACCGACGCCAGTGGCCGTATTCTTACTGGGCAAACCCCGGAAGCATTCTGGAATTCCCTGCGTCACATAAAACCACTCAGTTTTGGTTTTAACTGTGCACTGGGTGCGAAAGAATTGCGTCCCCATGTTGAGGCTATGTCAGCGATTGCCGATTGTTATATCAACGTTCACCCCAATGCCGGCCTGCCTAATGCTTTTGGTGGTTTTGATGAAACTCCAGAAATGCTGGCCGAAGAAATTGCCGACTGGGCTCGCAGTGGGTTCCTTAATATAGTTGGTGGCTGTTGTGGTACTGGCCCGGATCATATTCGTGCTATTGCTGAGGCGGTCAAAGAATTCCCTCCTCGACAGGTTCCCGATGTACCTGTGGCCTGTCGTCTCAGTGGTCTTGAACCCTGTAATATTGATGAGAACTCCCTGTTCGTAAATGTGGGTGAACGCACCAACGTTACCGGTTCAGCCAGGTTCAAGCGTTTGATCCTGGAAGAGGATTATGATGAAGCCCTGAGTGTGGCGCGTGAGCAGGTGGAGAATGGTGCGCAGGTTATCGACATCAATATGGATGAAGGCATGCTTGATGGCGAAAAAGCCATGACCGACTTTCTTAATCTGATTGCATCTGAGCCTGACATTGCCCGTGTACCGGTTATGATCGATTCTTCCAAGTGGCCGATCATCGAAGCGGGCCTGAAGTGTATTCAGGGTAAAGGCATTGTTAACTCGATTAGCCTGAAAGAAGGTGAAGATAGCTTTATACAACAGGCCAGGCTCTGTCGCCGCTATGGTGCCGCCATTATTGTGATGGCCTTTGATGAAACGGGTCAGGCCGATACTCATGCACGTAAAGTTGAGATCTGTAGCCGTGCCTATAATCTATTAAGAGATAAACTCGACTTCCCACCAGAAGATATAATTTTTGATCCTAATGTATTTGCAGTCGCTACCGGGATCGAAGAGCACAATAACTACGGTGTTGATTTCATTGAAGCGACCCGCGATATTAAAAAGGCCTGTCCTCATGCCCTGATCAGCGGTGGTGTTTCTAACGTTTCATTCTCATTCCGCGGGAATAATCCAGTACGTGAAGCCATTCATGCCGTCTTTCTTTATCACGCCATTAAAGCGGGTATGGATATGGGGATTGTGAATGCTGGTCAGT
>JAPHRJ010000148.1 GCA_026196045.1 Gammaproteobacteria bacterium | reverse complement strand
ATGAACGAAACTTTTTAATTGACACTGTTCTATTAAATGATCCAGATTTTTAAATACTTCTTCCCGATCATGTCCATGAATCATAGTAAACAGATTGTAAGGCCATTCAGGTAAGCGACGTGGACGCTGGTAGCATAAAGTAACGAATTCAAATTTACCCATGCACTGACCCAGTTCAGAAATCTTTTCATCGGGAATATCCCACACCACCATTGCATTGGCACGATAACCAAGCTCATGATGACGAACAATCACGCCCATACGTTTGATCAGATCATGCTCAATAAAATACTGTAGACGTTCAATTACCTGGACTTCTGTCATGCCAAGTTTCTCAGCAATAACTTCATAGGGACGAGCCACTAATGGTAAGCCACCCTGAATCTCAGCGACCAGGCGTTTATCCGAATCTGTCAGTATCACGGTTAATGGAACTGAACTGGTTTTTGTTACTTTCATGTCCACTTTATATCAAACCCCAGATCAATATGGTAATCCGCCACCATTGGTAAATTTAATATTGTATAGCCTGTCTTACTCTCTATTGCTTTAATTTCATTTTCTAAAGCGGATTTATCCGGAGCCGTAATAACAAACCACAAATTAAAACGATGTTCACGTTGATAATTATGATTTATGGATTCAAATGCACTGACCTGCTCAGCCACCTGCTGTAATTTTTCGTCTTCCACCGCCATTGCCGCCAGCGTACTGGCTCCAACTCTATTGGGTTTAAAGACGGCACCCACTCGGCTGATCACACCTTCATCCTGCTTACACTTTAATAGTTCCAGCACTTCATCTTCAGTAATACCTAATGTTTCTGCCATATCGGCAAAAGGTGTTGGAGATAAAGGAAAGTCATGCTGAAAATCATTGAGTAGACGCTGTTCTACCGTTGATTCTGTACCCTCTGTTCCATACTGAATTATGTGATGAGCCATTATTTATCCAAAATTTAGTGAATCAATGATTACAAACCCGTTTGATGAGCGCGGCTACTCATAAAGATACCACTGGGTTTTTTAGCCGGGAGTGTGGTTAACACTTCAAAGGTATCGGTATCAAAAACCTTGATCCAGTTATTATCCCGCGCTGAAATCCAGACATGTTCTCCACGTGGCGTGAACTCCATATGTAATACCGCTTTACCCGGCTTAAGTGTTTTCATCTTTTCCAGGGTTAAAGTATCAATGACTTCTACCGTATCATTGTTAGGAAACGCATAGTTCACCCAGACCTGACGTCCATCCGGACGGGACATGACAAAGATAGGCTGGCCATGAACGGGGATTTGCTTAACTTCTTTCCAGGTATTCCGATCGACGACCAGTACCGTATTACGACCAACAGCGGGTAAGAAGGCATAATTGTCGGTGATGGCCCAACCTTCTAAATGAGGCATCTTATACACGGGCATCTTACGTTGACCTTTGCCATAATCTGACAGAATACGTTTTACACCATCCTGAATATTCCAGAGATCCAGCAAAGCCAGGCCATCTTCACCAAACAGGCCTGCAATATAAAAACGTCCATTGCCGCTGATTAATCCATCATAAGGGAGCAAACCGATATCTGTAAATTTCCTGATCTCTGGTTTACCATCACTGAAATCAACAATCCAGATTTCACCGGCATCATAAAGGCTGAAGACAAACTGCTGGCCAGGGGCATCGACCAGTCCAACCACCTTGGAGCGCAGACCGTTATTACCCACAGCAGGAATATCTGCAATCAATTCCAGAGTGCTGCTGTTAAAAACTTTTACTCCACCGGGAGTGTAATTCGAAACGGCAAGTAAACGACCATCCTGTGAAATAGCACCACCAATGCTGTTACCTGATTGAATTACCCGCTTGACGATTTTCTGTTCAAGAATATCAATTTTTGTTAAACCACCATCACGCCCAAAGACATAGGCATAACGCGCATCGCGCGAATAAACAATAGAAGCATGGGACAGATCACCCAGTCCTTTAACCTGGCCTATCGAAGTTCGGCTTGAGGTATCAAGGATCTGCACACTACCGGTTGCACGCTCTATGACAACGGCGAGGTCACCGGTACCACGCAATTCCATGCTGCTACAGGCGGATAAGGTGACTATGCTTATTATTAATAAAAATTTAATCATGAAATTATGTCTACGGTTGTGCAACAACGCCTGTACCTTCTTTTAATATGTTAACTAACCACCAGGCTTCTTCCTGGCTCAGAAATGGAGCCCAGGGTGGCATTGGAGTACCTGGCCGTCCACCTATAATAGTTTGCACCAGCATCTCTCCCGATTTTGTCGCAAGCGCATCAGGAGTTAAAGCCGGACCCAGACCTCCTTTCAATGTCATCCCGTGACAGGAACCACAATCCTGCCGAAGAAGGTTTAACAGTTCAGCCTGTCGAGCTTCGGTGATTTCAGCCGTAACAGCAGATGTGCCACATACAAAAATTAGTGCAAATAAGAAATCACGCCTGCATATCCTTTTTAGCTGCATGATAATTATTTTCAACTTCCGCATGGGTAACATACCATTCCAGTTCATTCGCTAAAGTCACTACACGGCCTATTACAAAAAGTACCGGGGCTTGCATGGCTTCCTGTTCAACCATTGTAGCCAGTTTTTCCAGCTCGGTAATACAACGTCTCTGTTTACTGATCGAACCATTCTCAATAGCCACCGCAGGTGTCACTGTACGAGTTACCCCGCAGGGATTTGCACAATAATTTCATCAGACACCAGGCTGGGCTCATTTATACCGTGATGTATACCTGACTAAATAATCATTTAATATGCAACGTATTGCTTTTAAATGACTTTTTTTCCTTTATATTCACCATTCCTGTTTAGTATTAATCCCCAGCTTATGGGCTTTTACCTTGACGTATATCAAACTGAATTTCTGCACTTAAACCCGCCGGGTATCCAGGATGAATTAACGGTTATTGTAGCGATTCAAACCCAGAATGCCGGATAACAATGGTTTGATCGTTTCCGAGTAAGAAACAGGTTCTGCTGGCAACGCAGCCAATAAATTGTAATCAACTCTGTTTTTATTCTTGAGTCACTGAGGACTGTCCCTGCCATGGAACAACCGGAAAGAAAACCCACGATAACGAAAAGTAAAATCTGTACTGGATAAACTTTATCCATAAATTCTTAAAGTGCGCCTGTATTATTTATTATTTAGCTTCATTATACTTATGCTTACATATAACGTAATATGATCATTGTGAGCATATTTAAACCAATCTGTGTATTAACGCATCCGCACACCTGCTAAAACATCTTTTTTTAATTGATATCAATTGATGTTTACTTATATCTAACAAAAAAACAGTTAGTTACCTAGCGAATAAAGCGTTAATATCCTAAGCTTACTGCTGTGTTTGATATCAGACACTTTTGTGGTATTTAACACAACACATTTGATATACATCAAGGCATGTATACGGTGTGTCAGTACACAGTACAAAACGAATAACTTTTAACTATGTGTACGTTTTTCAATCATTTAATTTTGTATGGGAGATTATAGCGATGTTTAAATCAGCCAAAAAAATGCTGTCCCTCGCCGCAGGGGTGGCCATAGGGCTGTCGGCAGCATCAAGTGCATGGTCAGCGTCATCACTTGAAGAGGTGATGAAAGAGCGAGGCCTTACGCAAAAAGATCTGTTAGCAGCAGCCAAAACTTATGTTCCGACCGGTGGACGTGACGAGTATATCGTCTTTGCATCTGGTGGCCAGAGTGGTCAGGTCATCGTATACGGCATCCCTTCGATGCGTATCCTTAAATATATCGCTGTATTTACTCCTGAACCCTGGCAGGGCTATGGCTTTGATGAAGAGTCCAAAGCGGTACTAGCTATGGGCCGTATTCATGGTAAAGACATCACCTTTGGTGATACCCATCATCCAGCCTTTTCAGAAGCCGATGGTGAATATGACGGTAAGTATCTGTTTATTAATGACAAAGCTAACCCACGTATCGCTGTAATTGACCTGCACGATTTCGAAACCAAGCAAATCGTAGTTAATCCCATTATGAAATCTGAACATGGTGGTGCCTTCGTCACGCCAAATACAGAATATGTCATTGAGGCCGCCCAATATGCGACTCCTCATGAAAATATATTTGTTCCTCTGGAAGAATTCAATGACAAATACCGTGGTGCAATCACTTACTGGAAATTCGACAAGAAAAAAGGTCGCATTGATGAAAGCCAATCTTTCTCTGTAGAGTTACCTCCCTACAGCCAGGATTTGTCTGATGCGGGTAAAGGTCCATCTTATGGCTGGTCATTCACCAACTCGTTCTGCTCAGAACGTTATGTCGGTGGTATCGAACGTGGACGTCCTCCTTTTGAAGCAGGTTGTTCATCCAAAGATACTGACTATCTACATGTGGTCAACTGGAAAAAAGGTGAAGAACTGGTCAAGGCTGGTAAAGCCGAAACCGTTAATGGCCACAAGGTCATTAGCATGAAGACCGCTGTCGCCAATAACATGCTCTATCTGGTTCCAGAACCTAAAAGCCCACATGGTGTTGATGTCAGCCCAGACGGTAAATTCATGATCGTCTCCGGTAAACTCGATAGTCATGCCTGGGTTTACAGCTTTGATAAGATCATGAAGGCGGCCGAAGCCAAGAAGTTTGAAGGCAAAGACCCATATGGTATTCCTATCATTGCGATGAAAGACGCTCTGCATAAACAGGTCAATGTTGGTATTGGTCCGCTACATACCCAATATGACAAAGCCGGTTCCTGTACGGTCTATACCTCAATTTATGTAGATTCCATGGTTACCAAATGGGACTACTGTGAAGGTAAAGTGCTGGATCAAATGCCAGTCCATTACAACATTGGTCATTTGATGGCGATGGAAGGCGACTCTGTATCTCCAGACGGTAAATATCTGGTAGCGCTGAACAAGCTGGCCATTGATCGTTTCAATCCAGTTGGTCCTTTGCATCCACAAAACCACCAGTTGATTGATATCAGCGGTAAAAAAATGCAGCTGCTTTATGATATGCCTCTGCCATTGGGCGAACCCCACTATGCAGTTGCTATCAGGGCTGACAAGCTGAAACCAGGCGTACGTTATAAATCTGGCTGGAACAGCCGTACGGATTCACGTTCACCCTTCAAGACCCGTGCAGGCCGTGAAAAAACGGTTCGCACACCTGGCAAGGTTGAAGTATTCGGTACACTGATTCGCTCACACATCAATCCTGAAATCATTGAAGTGACTGAAGGTGATGAAGTTATCATCCATTTAACTAACCTTGAACGCGCACAGGATGAAACCCATGGTTTCGCTATGTATGGCGGCAACGTCAACCTGTCAGTTGAACCTGGTAAAACTGCTACCGCCAAGTTTCAAGCTGATAGAGCCGGTGTTTTCCCTTACTACTGTACTGAGTTCTGCTCTGCACTCCATCTGGAAATGCAAGGCTATATGCTGGTACAGCCTAAAGGATACAAGGCTAAAGAAGGTGGCATGGTTGAAGGTGTGAAATATACCGAAGCTGACTACAACAAACAGGTTAAGACCAACGTTGATACGCAGGCAGTTATTAACTCTGTGGTTGCCTTTATCACCAGCCATAACTACAAAGATTTTCCAACTGTAGTGGCGCTGGTTGAAGATGCAACGGATCAGCTCGGCTTTGCTGAAGAAGCGAAGAAGAAATCTGAAGCGGCCGCTGCCAAGAAAGACTGGCAGAATGCCATGCTCTGGGCTAACCAGTGGTGGCAGTATCAGGTTAAAACCGCTGATATGGGACTGCGTGCCAAGACTTTCCTTGAGCAAAATAACGCCAAGAAAATTAAGTAAACGTCAATCCTGACAAAATTTGGGGGAGCGCAATGTGCTCCCCCTTTTTTTGTCTCTCTTATTTTGTCCTGGATCAAGTATTTTTACCCTAAAAACACTTTTACTCTCTGAAATTCGCACTATGCTAAGTACCAGATTACTAAACATTATTAACATAATATAAATACGGAGTTAATTTACATGAAAACATATTTAAGCAAAGCCATTCTGGTTGGAGTCCTGGCTTCTGGATTCAGTCTCAACGCGATGGCACTGGATGGTGGCGCTTTATACAAAAATCCCGCAAAAGGTGGCTGTTTGGCCTGTCATGGTGCCGAAGGTAAGAAACCTTTAATGCCAACCTATCCAAAACTGGCAGGCCAGAATGCAGGCTACATTGAGCAGCAAATGAAAGATATCAAGAGCGGTAAACGTAACAACGGCATGACGGCGGCCATGAAAGGCATTATGCACATGGTTAATGAGGAAGAAATCAAAGCTATTGCGGACTATCTTTCTAAAGTCAAATAAGCTTCTTGATAAACGTCAAGGTGTAAACTTGGCTTAACTGAAAAAATAATACCATACTAAACCACTATTTTTGTAAGGGGATATATAGAATATATCCCCTCTAAATTTGTAAAGACAGGAGCATTCCTCAATGAAAACACAATTACTCTCTTACCTGGCTATCACCTGCTTAGGTCTAACCCTGTCAGGTCAGGCTTCCGCAGCAGGCGTTGGCGACTGGAATAAAGGCGGCGGCGAACAGGATGAAGCAATGCACCTCGAGGGCAATCCTGAAGATGGACTAGATGTATACGAAGTCTGCTCAGCCTGCCATTTGCCAGAAGGCTGGGGCACAGAAGAAGGTACTTTCCCTCAGCTGGCTGGCCAGCATAAAAATGTATTGATCAAGCAGTTAGCTGACATCCGTGCCCGCAATCGTGATAACCCAACCATGTATCCCTTTGCCTTACCAGAGTCGATTGGTGATGCCCAGGCATTGGCGGATGTTTCAGCTTATATTGCTAAACTTCCCATGAACCCGGCCAATGGTAAAGGTGAATGGGCAGAAGGTACCCCTGAATTTGCTGAGGGTAAAAAACTGTATGATGATAACTGTGTGAAGTGTCACGGCAAGAATGGTGAAGGTGAGCTAGTTAAATACTACCCACGTCTGGCCGGCCAGCATTACAAATACATGTTACGCCAGTTTGAATGGATCCGTGATGGCAAGCGCCGTAATGCCAATCCAGATATGGTGGAACAGATCAAAGGTTTCTCAGACAAACAGATGAAAATGGTGATCAATTACACCTCACGTATCCCTGTACCGAAAAAGGATCTTGCTCCTTCGGTTAAGTGGCTAAACCCTGACTTTGATTAATATTCCGCTATTTTAAAATATCTACATAACTTTGACCTGTGATGAGGCAGTATCGCTGCCTCATCCAGCAAGAGTTAACCATTAAGTTTTTTATACCTGTTAACCTGGATTTATTCTATACTAGATTGTTATCTGTTTAATCAGGTCTCATCATTTTCCAACCGTAGGTAATAAATCATATGGCAAGTTCGGCACAATCAAAACAAACCTTGATCGTGTCCGGCCTGGTTCTGGCCGCACTCGTTACACTGGCTTTTATATACTATTCACCTCTATGGTGGGTGGCACTCAAAGCCCCTAATTATCCACCCGAAGCCTTCCCTGATGGTGTGCGCATTCATTTCCATATGAATGGTGTGTTCAATGGCTGTGAAAAAATTGAACGTGATGACATTGTTGAAGACGAAGCGCTCGACTGTGTGCATGAAATGGATACCATTAACCACTATGTAGGTATGTATCCTATTGCTGCCGGCGGTCCTGTTGAACGTGCTTACTCACAGTTCCTTGTCGCTTTCCTCGCCGTAATGTTGCTTGGCTTTATCTGTACTAAACCTAAAATTCGGATGGCTATACTTGGGGGTGGCTTTAGTGCCATCGTCATCTGGATGTATCTCACGATGTATGGTGCCAACGGCGTTAGTCTGCAAAACACTGGTTATATTTTTGCCATGGTCAACTCACTGGATCAGGATGCCAGCGACAAGGACGCTGGTGCAGGTGATCTGGATGCCGGTGCCGCTTTAATCGCCCGTATGAAACAGGAACTTGAGGCTTCTGGCGTCACCGTTGAAACATCGCACGATGCACAGAAAAAAGTAGATGTAAGTGATAAAACACGACTGGTTGATTCACTCCGTATCACCTTTGAAAAAGGCCAACAAACTCAGGTTAAACGTGAGCCCTGGAATGGCAGTGGCTATCAGGTTATGAGCTGGCATTATGATAAAAATCTGGGACGTTATTTCAACAACCCGGATGAAATCATCCCGATGGTAAACACACTGCGCACAGCCATCCATGTAGTATTTATCGCTATTGTTGCCGCGATGATCTTTCTGGTATTCAGTACCCGCCGTAACGGTAGTTTGTTTTACTGGTTGCTGGTTATTGTTCCCATCGCCTTACCTGCATTTTTTATCGTTGAATATGCCGCCTGGTTATGGTGGTTTGGTCATAACCTTAATGAGATGGGTGCCTTTACTGTTAAACCCTTTATGCCTACTGTGTTTGGTCAGGGTAAGGTCGCACAGTTCACCACTCATTCCTATCCATCTATCGGTTTTGGTTTAATGATGCTGTTCTCAGTATTGCTTGCTGCCGCGGCCCTGGTTCGTCGGCGTCAATTGAAAGAGGACTAATAGCAGGATTACCCGTGCGATTATTCATTTCATTGGCAGGTATTATGTTGGTCACTGGCCTTTCGTGGGTCAGTTGGGCCAATACTAATACTGAAGCAAATACAGTAAAAAGTTATCCCCCATTACAGCCGCTGATCAATGCGGCAAAACCGGGGGAGACAGTGGTCCCTCCCCCCGGTATTTATTCTGGCCCAGTTACCATTGAAACTGGCATTACCCTCGATGGACAAAACAAAGTAACTTTAGATGCCGGTGGTAAAGGCTCGGTTATCTATCTTGATACAGATAGTGCCTCTATCCGTAATATGCGTCTGGTGAATTCGGGTGAATCGCATAACGATATTGACTCCGGGATCCAGGTGCGAGGTCACTTTAATGTGATCAAAGATAATGTCATTGAAAACACCTTGTTTGGAATCGATCTGCAACAGTCAGAAAACAATATTGTGCGACGCAACAAGATCAGCTCAAAACCCGTTGATCTGGGTCTGCGCGGTGATGCCATTCGTCTGTGGTACAGTTTTAATAATAAAATCACCGAAAACGAAGTTACCAATTCACGTGACATGGTAGTGTGGTATTCGGCTAATAATGTCATCGCACGTAACCACGTTACCAATGGTCGTTATTCTCTGCACTTTATGTATTCACGTTTTAATCTTGTAGAAGATAATCACTACTTTAATAATGCTGTCGGTATATTCCTGATGTATTCAGATGGTGTCACAGTCAAAAACAACTACATCGCCCATGCCCATGGCGCTACTGGTGTGGGTATCGGTTTTAAGGAAACTTCTGACGTTACCATAGAAGGTAACCAGATCCTGTATTGTGCAACCGGCCTGTATCTTGATGTCTCTCCTTATGATCCGGATACAACCAATCAAATCAAAAACAATCTGATTGCCTTCAATGCGATTGGCATTCGATTTTTAAATGACTGGAAAGGAAACCACTTCCTCGGCAACCAGTTGAAAGGCAACATCACTCAAATAGCGGTATCCGGTGGTGGTTCTGCCAAACGTAATATCTGGAAAGATAACTTCTGGGATGACTATGAAGGCTTTGATCTGGATAAAAATGGTGTTGGTGATACACCCCATGAACTTTATTCTTATGCTGACCGAATCTGGATGGATGTACCAGGCGCTCAGTTCTTTAAAGGTGCTGCGATTCTTGAAGCTATTGACTTCCTTGAACGACTGGCCCCATTTAGTGATCCTAAATTAATGTTGCAGGACAAACTGCCACGTATGACCGCGAGTGAATCCTCATGAGTGACACTCCAAAAGCAAAGCCAAAAATCAGTTCTCGTCGTGCCCAACAGGCACGCCGGCGCTTCCTGCGTTCAGTGGGTTTAGGTGCGGGCGTGGTCGGGGTATCACTACTAGGATTCTATCCTGTTGTAACCAACTCCGTTCCCCGTCTGCGTCCACCCGGTGCCATCGCAGAAGCCGAGTATCTTGCCTCATGCATTAAGTGTGGCCAGTGTGTACAGGTCTGTCCTGTCAAGGCCATTGAACTGGCAGACATAGAAGATGGTTTTGGTGTGGGTGCGGCCTGGATTGATGCCCGCAAACAGGGCTGTGATTTTTCCTGTGACGGCCTGCAATGTGTGCTTGCCTGCCCTACCGGTGCGCTCGCCCATGAAACCAATTACCCGCATGAAGTCTACATTGGTTTTGCTCGACTGGATAAACCTAAACTCTGCCTTGCCATGCAGGGTAAGGGCTTTAAAGGCAAAATCCGTGAAGAAAGTTTCAAGGGTCTATTTCGCTATAATGAAATTGATCGCTGGAATCCCATCCCTGTACGCGATCGTGATTTTGATCTGGAAATCTGCGATCTCTGCGTACAACACTGTCCTATTGAAATCCGACTGGCACAATGTGAAGCAGGCAATCCGCCTTCCGGTGATGAAAACCAGTGTCCACCCAAACATGCCATTAAACTTGAAGCCGTTGCCAGTGACGATGGTGTAAACCGGATGAAACCGGTAATACTCGAAGGTTGTGTGGGTTGTGGCGCCTGCGAAATGGTCTGCCCTACCGAACCTGCTGCTATCGTTATTGATATGGAAAGTATATTGAAGGCCTGATTATGAGCTTCTTTACAGAATCATTCATGCAACTGATGGGTCGTGCACCGACCAAACCTGATAAGGAATCTTTCACCCCGGAAGCCCAAAAAGTCCACTTCCGTAAGAAAGGTGAAAAGTTTGATATTGAAGAAGCACGTCGTTTACATGCTGAACATGACAGCAATAAATGGCGGCGGCGGCGCTGGATCACATTGATTTTTATTAATGTACTATTCCTGATTTCCTACAAACTCGATATCCAGTTACTGGAAGGAGCCTTAACCGCCTCTCGTTTCCTGGGTTTCCACATGGCTGATCTGAATTCAGCTTTACAGGTTATGTTGGCCTACAAACAGGTGCTCATTAACCTGTTAATTGGTACGGTCACGGTTTTACTACTCTGGCTATTGTTAGGGGGACGTACCTTCTGTTCCTGGGTTTGTCCTTATCATTTGCTCGCTGAATGGACCGATATCATCCATTTAAAACTGGTTGCTAAAGGCTGGGTTAAGGATCATGATTTTCATCGTGGCACCCGCAGTGTGTTGTATCTTATTTTTGTTTTACTCGCACTGATTACAAACTACACGGTATATGAAACCATTTCACCAACCGGCATTATCAGTCGAGCCTTGATCTATGGCCCTGGTTTAATCCTGATTTGGGTTGCCTTCCTGTTACTGATTGAAATTTTCTATTCGCGCCGCTTCTGGTGTCGCTATGCCTGTCCCATCGGGCTGACCTATGGTCTGGTTGGTCAGTTCTCACCCTTTCGAGTTAAATACAATATTAATGACTGTAAACATGAAGGGGATTGCCGCAAGGTATGTCTTGTACCTCATGTACTCGATACCGTTATCAAGGGACGAGCACAGGATGTTGAAGTACCTATCGGTGCTGATTGCACCCGCTGTGGCCTTTGTATCGATACCTGTCCAACCAGTTCATTACGATTTGATTTTAAAGGTTTGAATAAAATACTATAGGCGCTCATTTCGGCTGTTTGTTAATAGCATGAAAAATAAACGGTGCATGATTCCTGCTTTGCACTTTGAAGTATTATAAAAACACGTTCTAATTGGAACGTTATAAAAAATGAGAAACCGATATACGTATGATTCGTTTCGAT
>JAPHRJ010000077.1 GCA_026196045.1 Gammaproteobacteria bacterium | reverse complement strand
TAAAAGCAGGTTGCCAACGTATTGCATTTGCATATTTTGCATCAGTAATACAATTATCACGCACCTTCTTGGCTGTCTTTAAGAAATCATTATTAAATAGCAGGATGCTATCAATATAATCTGGGAAGTAAGCATCTATTGGAATCGGTGCATTACGCGTTGATACCTGGGTAAAGAATGTTCTGTAAAAATCAATAAACCCCATAAGGATTGCATCATACTCCTTCCAGAAACATATATCTTTTAACGCATCAACACCTCCCTGGATTTCCCAGCTCGGCAAACCTTGAGGGTATCCTGTTAAACCTATTTTAGATTCATCCTCAGTGGTCATTTTAAGTATTTCTAGTGGTAGTGCTCGTTCAAAAAACTCACGGTAGACATCATGCATGTAGGCTTGAAATAAACTGTGCTGACCACCATCTGTTAAATTTGGGTTATTTGAATCTGCAATTTTTGCCCGTCGCAACTCATCTTTTTTAAATACAATAAAATGATTATGTAGCATACGAATACTGGGAACACCTGGTGATGTAAGTGGCCAGGTAGCATCAAGACTGGCTTCACCAGCTAGTACAAGCGCCTGTTCTGGATCAGGATATTTTTCTATCATGTAATCAATAATAATTTGATTCATCCTGTTCCAGACATGCTTAACATTTTCTGGAACCTGAGTTCGTCTAACAGGTCGCCCAAGAGGATCTAAAATGCACTTTGAAGTATTGTAGATAATGGATGTATCGAACTCAGTGCTGTGCCCCAAAGCTTTTCTGTATAGCAACAGATTTTCCGGATTTAATAACAAGCCATTATTATGAACCAGATCATTAAGGTTCTCAGTACTGTTAAAAAATTCATTTGGTTTCATCCCCTCTGGAACATCAAGAGGGATAGGACGAAAGGGAGTTATAATTTCTCTAGGACCTACTGTCATCATGAACCTGCTTTAGATATTAATAGATGTTCTTATTTGCTCGATTATAAGCATATAACTATATACTTTACGATTTTAGATTTCATTGTTTTTCTTAAGACATTCGACTACCTGAGGAAGCTTTCGCTCATCAACCATCAACATTAAAGGGGAGTCTCCCATTAGTGAATGTTTTTTTCTCAACCAGTGATACATTGCGACCTCATCACCATTTAGTTTTTTAAATAGTTCATTGTAAAGCTCGATATAAAGTTTACCCTGCTCCCATGCCCATGAATTAGCAGGAATAACCTTCCGTCCATTTGCTAAATCACCAATGTCGCTACACTGAAGCCCCAGGATTCGTGCTAATTCAGCATGGTAAATATTTAGCATTTCTGTTATTTGCAAGACAGACTGGCTAAACTTTTTCTCAGAAGCATCTGAATCCTTGATATCAATAACCACAAGGCTGTCTCTTATTAAATGACATTCATAAGTAAGTTCTAATTTAGCACTCAAATAGACAAATAACTATTTATATTCTAAATACACATATAAAATAGATATTTAGATAGAATCAATACAAATATGACGCAATTATTTTCAGAGTTTAGAGGGTTATTCCTTGGTATTTTGATACTATATTCGCAAACGGTAATGAGCAAAGATAATAATCTAATTGTTTATGGTGCAATCATTAGTGGTGATACTCTGGGTGAAACTTTTTTATTACAGGCTGATTTTGATCGTAATTACCAATTTTATACGATAGCCTATGCGAGAAAAGTCGAACAGTATAAAGATAGAATCCAGCTGGAATACGAACTTCAATATTCCCGCCACACTGGAGAGCAATATTATAATGAATATAATATCCTCATCATCCTTAGAAAAACGTTTGGTCAGCGCAATAATCCACAATTCAGCCTGGCTGTAGGAGAAGGCTTGTCATATATTGATGAACTATCCGAAATCGAAGCCTTACACCACACTAAAACTAACCGTCTTCTAAACTACCTGCTTTTTGAATTTACAGCCAGGGTATCAGAAACTCCGAACTTGCATAGCATATTGCGCCTACATCATCGTTCTGGTATATATGGACTATTCAAGGGTGTACACGGGGCTTCTAATGCAATTGGTCTCGGGTTGAAATACCAGTTTTGATATTACAATAATAATCTATTCTTACACATGCAGAAAGACTTACCGTCATACACGCTCATACACTTTATACTTCCTGCTTGTCTCTTTTTTATCTTTGTTCTACCTTCAACTTTTGTCTTAGCAGAAGAAGAGATTTCTAAAACTGCACCTGCAGACACCTCGCCAGAGCAATCAGATATAAATAATGAAACAATTCCCCTGCCCCCTCTACTTTTAGAGTCAGTTGAAGATGAAGATGACATCTTGGACACTGGTAATAGTAAAATCACAGATAACAAGGACACGACAAAGGAATCTGGGGTTTTTTCTTTTTTAGATGAACCACATAAAGAATTTTCTACAGGGATTGAACGAATATCTTCTAATATGGATAGTTTTTTTTCTAATGAACGATTTTATCGTGTAACAACCAGTAGTTATGTTCGTTTCCGAACAGAAACCCTGCTGAGAGAGCCCAGTGACGTTAGTACAACCGGCGATATTCGTATACGACTTGATTTACCTGTCACTCGCCAGAAATTAAAACTTATTATCGAGAGTGATCCCCAGGAACTGGAAGCTGAAGAGCGAATTAATCTCCAAACAAGCAATAAAGAAGAAAACAATGATGTCTATGTGGGTTTGGAGCGAAAAGAAAAAAAGAAAGGCAACTGGAGAATTAGGCCCTCTGTAGGTGTTAAGGTAAAACTACCCCTGGATTTATATGTCAGACTACGATTTATGCGTAGTTTTAACCTGTCAAAATGGAAGCTACACTTTAATGAAACTCTGTATTGGTTTGATAGCATTGGCTATGGGGCTGATACCTATATAGATCTAGAAAGAAAAATATCCGACAAAACACTTTTTCGGAGCAGTAGTACCGCTAACTGGGCTGATTTAGATGATTACTTTAGGTTAAGTCAATTTTTTACACTTTTTCATACCTTATCAGACCGACGGGCAACATCCTACTATGTTGGCGTCATTGGGAAATCCCAACCCGAGATCTACGCCACTGATTATCTAATTGGTTTCCAATTCCGGCAAAAGATTCACAAAGACTGGTTGTTTTTTGAAATTAACCCACAAATTCAATATCCAAAGATTGAGAAATTCAGACCATCCCATACACTACTTATACGACTGGAAGCGTTCTTTGGAACAAAGTACCTTTAAGTTAATAAGCTAATATTAAATCCGTATACTTTTATAACCTCATACACATTTCAATATGATTGAATATGACACCCCTCTATATCGCCCGCCAAGTGAGGGCGATAACCTTATTATCCAGGTGACATTAGGTTGTAGTTTTAATCAGTGTAGTTTTTGTTCGATGTATAAACAAAAACAATATGTGGCACGTAATATTAACGATGTTATTCTCGAAATTAATAAAGCTAGCAAGGCTTACCCTAGTACCCGAAGAGTATTTCTAGCCGATGGAGACGCGCTTTCTCTGCCCACAGAAACCCTGCTCAAGCTACTGACTGAACTTCAAAAAGCACTTCCCAGCTTGCAGAGAGTATCCTGTTATGCCACGCCAGCCAATATACTAAACAAAACAAATGATGAGCTTTTACTGCTTAAGGAAAATAAGCTTAGCCTTCTATACCTGGGTATCGAATCAGGTTCAGATATATTACTAAAAAAAATCACCAAGGGTGCCTCACAACGTAGTATTCGTGAAGCGATGAATAAAGCATTTAATAACAGAATTAAAGTATCCGGAACGATCATTTTAGGTCTCGGCGGAAAACAATACTGGCAGGAGCATATTGAACAAACAATTCAACTAGTCAACTCAGCCCCATTAACATATTTATCAACCTTGCAACTGTTTCTGCACGATACGGCAGTTGATGAATTTAAAGAAAAATATTCTGAACCATTTGAGTTTCAGGATGATCGGGGGATACTGGCAGAACTAAAACTATTAATAGCGGGTATATCACCACCTGGCCCCATTGTATTTCGCTCAAATCATGCCTCCAATGCTTTACCGCTAGCTGGAAACCTTCCTAAAGACCGAACAAAGTTACTTAGCCAGATTGACGCTGCTATAAATGGAGAACGTAGTTTACGACCCGAAGATTCCAGGTCTCTTTAATATAATATGGTCATGACTGTATCGATGGTTAGTGAAGACGACGTAAACGAAATAAACCATGTAGTCCACCATCACTGGTGAAATAAACATCGCCATCCGGGCCAATTATTACTCCAGCGGGACGTAATAAACGTGTACCATTGTTGAGCTGAAAGCCTGTCACTAAATCATCAATTCGTTGAGCACGACCATTTTCAAACCTTACAATAACTAATTTTGGTTCCCGCCTGGTCGATTTATCACCCAGGTAACTTCCTTTAGGTTGAGTTGCCCATGAACCGTGTAATGCAACAATGGCATCAAATTCAAAGCGTTTATCCATACCACCCAGAGGAACGAAGGCCATACCTAATGGAGCATTACGCGAAGGAAAAACTAGCACAGGTTTTTCGACCTCAACTTGTTGTCGTGGAGGTTTAGAGTTAATACAGTCATCACGTTGAATGCTTTTACCGTCGAAATAAAACCAGGGCATCCCATGAAACGAACCCGGTGCAGCTCGGCTAAAATATTCCGGAGGTTGGTCAAAGCCAAGATGATCGGGCCCATTATTTGTTAAATACATATCACCCGTTTCAGGGTGCCAGTCAAATCCAACCGGATTACGTAAACCAGACGCATGGGCTTCCCAAACCGGTTTAGGTAAATTTTCATTTAATACCATAACTCCACCACGATGGTTTTTAAAACTATATTCCGGCCCCAGATATTGATCACTACAGTTACCCGATATGCCAATGCTGATATAAACTCGTTTATCAGGACCTACCCTGACAGTCCGGCTACTATGTCCCCTACCTGATGGTAAAAGAGCATATTTTTTTAGCTTGACTGGCGGAATTATTTTCTGGCTCGCAATGTATGGCGCTTGATATAAAGCATCTGATGTAGCAATAAAGATTTCATTATTTCTGAAAGCAATACTGTGAGGATAATTAGTAAGTTTAACTAAAGCTTCTGGGTTTCTATATGGCTTTGACAGACGATATATTTGATCCGATTTTGCGCCAATTAACAGTGTTCCCTTAGAATCAAAATCGAGCATACGGGGGCCATTAAGTTGGTTTGTTAGTAATTCAAGCTGATATCCTTTCGGTACTTTTACGGTATATTCTTTACCGTCTAATACTAATTTTTGATTTTGTAGTACGAAAGAAACTGTCGAGGCTACGGATTGAGGTAAAAAAATGAAATAGCCCGAGACACATGCTAAACAAAGTCCATTACAGACAATTTTTCTAATTAACTCATACACCACTGACTCCAAGCCATGTTGTCCATTCATCAAATAAATCTTTATCCGTGGCTGCCACAGAAGAACGGCCTATAAGTTCATTCGTGAAAACAGGCTCACCCGATAAAGTACATGAATATCCACCTGCTTTTCTGAATATATAATTACTTGCCGAATAATCCCAGATGTTTGATCGTCCATGTAAATATACATGGCCGCGATTGGCGGCGAGCCAACACCAATCCAGCGCAACAGAACCAAAGCTCCGTTGGGAAGAATATGGAATATCCGTTACAAGACGCGTGGAAAGTTCTGCTGACAGCCGTTTAAAATCAATAATTGCCGTTGACTGACTCAATGTCAGTCCTGATTTAGACATTGACAGAGCCTGACCATTTAAATTTGCCGCTTCATCTTCACTGGCAGAGAAACATTCATCACGAACAGGATCGTAGACTAACCCTAAAATTACTTTTTCGTTAAAAATTAATGCTAGAGAGGTAGAAAAATAGGGTATTCCGCTTGCAAAATTACTGGTTCCATCCAGGGGATCAAAACACCACACAGGTTTGGACGATGCTAATAGATGTGACTGTTCTTCATGAGACATCTCTTCACCTAAAAAGACGGTTTCAGGATAGACACTAGCCAGTTTTATAGCGACACTTTCCTGCATAGCCAGGTCGGCTTTGGTAATAACACTCCCATCTGTTTTATGCTCACGCTCAACCTGAGTAAAATGAGATAATAATATTTCATTCGCCGCAGGAATAAGAATATCGCGTAATGGTTGAAGGTCTATTTTCATATTTAAAGTGACTACTTAATTGCCTTTATTAATACTTCAAATTTCAGGTCATCACGTTTAGGCAACCCAAAGCGCTCCTCTCCATATGGAAATTCTTCATATGAACCCGTACGAGCATAACCAAGACGTTCATACCAGCATATTAATTCTTCACGCAGGGTAATCACACTCATTTTAATTGCAGTAAGTTTCCAGTCACAATAAATAATGCGTTCGGCTTTACTCAATAATGTTCGCCCTATTCCCTTTCCTTGCTCAGTTGGCTGCACGGCAACCAAACCGATATAAGCAATCTCTGAACTATACTGTAGATAAGCTGATGCTATTAGCTCATTATTGCGTAGACAGAGTAAAATATAACCATCAGGGCGCTGTATAAGCTCTTTAATTTCTTCTGCATCAGTACGTTGTCCTCCAAGAAAATCAGCTTCAGTAGTCCATCCCTGTCGGCTACTATCTCCTCGATAGGCTGTGTTAATCAGTTCTGATATCGCCTTAATATCCGTATTAGTGGCAAAGCGATATACTAACTTTTCATTCTGGTTGCTTGCTTGAGCACTCATCATATTACTAAAACACCAATACGGATATTTAACACTCTATTCTTATAGAAATAAAGAAATTTAATTAGAGAGGTGATATCTACCATCGCCTGGACCACTAATAGAGCTTTGAAAGAATTAATCCAATATAGATTTTATATGATGTTTGACGTTACGTGTAGGTGAGATGACTTTTAACACTGATTTATTACTCTCAAATCCAGGTGGCGAAGATTCATTAGATATGGCAAAAATACAATGACAATAGAGCAGAATGCCTAAATGTGAACTAAATTTGTAATTCAGCGATAGCAATTAGTAGTTAATAGGACTCCTCCCATGTAATATAGTTTTCAAGCTCCTTAATTTTTATTTTTTGTTCTGAGATAATTTCTTTTACCACATCTCCTAATGAGATCATGCCGACCAGGGATTTATTTTCCAGGACAGGTAAATGGCGAACATGATGCTCAGTCATCACAGCCATACACTGCTCAATTGAGTATTCGGGTTCTACATAATATACCTGGGTGGACATAATATCCTTAACCCGCGTATCTTTCGAGGAGCGTCCTTTTAGAAATACCTTACGAGCATAATCTCGCTCAGATAAGATCCCAACCAGTTTTCCATCAAGAACGACTGCAAGTGCCCCAACGCTTTTTTCTTCCATTAACTCAAGAGCTGAAAATACGGTTGCGTCAGGCGCAATATTCCATACATCATTACCATTACCCTTGTTGGTAAGTAGTTTATTGACATTCACCATCATTATTCTCCTAGCCTTGCCTCAATTAACCTAATTAAAGTATAGTTTTGTAAAATTAACCAGAAAGATTTACAGTTAAATTACTTGCATAATCATATGGTAATAATGGAAAGCTTAACGATTGACTGAAATTGGTGGTATCTGTGGATATAAATCAACTTGTTCAAATGATCAAAAATAACCCTAATAATATTGAGTTTGATGATGTAATACAGGTCATCGATGATAACTACCAGTATACGCCAGCCCGTTTTAGCAATGGAACAGGCGATAATCAGATAATCAATGATGCCGGAACTAATGAAGGATCCTGTAAAATCTTTGCCTTCGCCAAAATCAATCAGCTTAGTAAAGAAGAAACTCTCGCCTGCTTTGGGCACTACTATCATAAAGATGTATTGCAGCATCCCGATGGTCAGGATCATGCTAATATTCGTAACTTTATGCGCGACGGTTGGACTGGAATCAGTTTTGAGTCACCAGCATTAACCTGATACGCCATTATCTCCTGGTATTAAAACACTATGCATGCATTATTACTCATTGCTCATGGCAGCCGACGGCAGAAATCTAATGATGAAGTCAGAGCGCTGGCCAACAGGCTAAAAACACATAGCTCAGTTCAATATCCAATTATTCATGCTGGTTTTCTGGAGCTCGCTGATCCGTTAATACCTGCTGGAATTCAACAGTGCATTCAAGATGGAGCAACTTCTATAACCGTGCTGCCCTATTTTCTTAATTCAGGGCGTCATGTTGTCGAAGACATACCTGACATCGTGTCCAATAGCCAAAAGGCATACCCTGATATCGATATCAGAATATCTTCCCATCTGGGTGCTTCCGATGTGATGATCGATCTTATTATTGGCTTAGCCAGCTCCTCTACTAGCAACCGTTAGTTAATTTCTGGCGGAGCTACAATTGCTTTGTCATAAGCATGTCTTTTAGTGACAAGACCACTATCCATAAATACATCAAGAAGGTTTTCATATGACGAGGTTGAGATGACCGGATCATTCTCCCAGCACCCAAGATTTTGATATGCTGTGATTGTTTGCACCAATACTTCCTGGTTAATATTCGGGAAAAAACCAGCCTCGAGTTCTCTGACCGCAATTTCCTCAGCATCAGCCTGTTGAATATAGTTTAATGACTGGCAATAAGCCTGCATGAATGCCGCAGCCATTTCAGTTTTTACCCACTCTCGTGTTGCACATAGACTGCTAAAAGCAACGGGACCTACTATATTGCCAACGGCAGCAACAACGTAGCCCAATCTTTCCTTCTCAAGTTGCTGAGGTGCAGGTCCCTGTTGATGAACATAATCGGCCGTTCCAGTTCGAAAGGCGGTATCAATTTGATCGGCATTTCCTGCATCAATGATATCCAGTTCATTAATATCTATTCCTTGTTTCGACAAACCATACTTCAACATCGCATAGGGTTGAAAAAAATGGTCTACCAGTATTTTTTTACCAATAAGCTTGTCCCAACTAAAATTAGTATCGCGTTCGCGTGCAGTAATAAAGAAACCATCTCGCGCATTAATCTGTGAAAAATGCACAATATTGACATCTTTTCCCTGTTCCAGTTCGGCAAAACTGGTTGCAATTGCTGATTGTGCCAAATTACAGATTCCATTATTTATATTATCAACAACTGTATTATCAGGCGTTGCTACGGTATAAGTGGGATCGAGTCCTAACTCATTTAAAAACCCACCCGCAATAGTCATTAATAATGGAGTATAAAATGCTGAATGACGAAGTGCCATAATATTGATTTGAGACATACTTTTTCGCTTAAAAGAAAAATGTTAATGAGAGTTAATTAGATATAATTACTCAGAAAGCGCCTGTTCAAGGTGTTCACATACCGTTTTAATAACATGTATTCGTGCATGGAATTTATTATTTGCAGGAACCAGGTGCCAGGCTGCATTCCCTGTGCTGGTATGCATGACCATCGTATTCACAGCCTGTTTGTAATCATCCCATTTATCCCGGTTACGCCAGTCATCTTCTGTAATTTTATGTTTTTTCCATTCGATTTGTTCACGCTCTTTAAAACGATTTAACTGTTCTTCCGGACTAATATGTAACCAGAATTTAAGTACTAAAGTACCATGGCCTGTTAATTGTTCTTCAAAGTCATTAATTTCCTGATAGGCCCGCATCCACTCATCATTACGAGCATATTTTTCTACTCGCTCTACCAGCACACGTCCATACCATGAACGATCATAAAATGTCATATAACCATCACGTGGTATTTGACGCCAGAATCGCCAGAGATAATGATGTGCCAGTTCTTCATCAGTGGGAGCGGCAACAGATATCACTCTAAACAGTCTTGCATCAATGGCACTAGTAAGACGTCGAATAGCGCCTCCTTTCCCTGCAGCATCCCAGCCTTCTAACATAATTACTGTAGAACGGTGGGCCTTATACGCATCCCATGACAACTGGTGGAGTTTTTCCTTATAAAACGACAGTTGCTCATCATATTCCTCTCGCGAAAGCGTCACACTGAGATCCAGTTTATCCAGTACAGTGACTGGATGTGCATCTACCTTGATCTCCTGGTCATGAAGGATGGAACGACGTTGCATATTACGATGTTCTGTTAAACGTCGCTCGATCTGTCGGGATAAAATCTTTGACACACTCATATCGCGAAACCATTTATCGTTCGCTTCAATTAAATCCCAGGGGTTATCTCCAGTATCGGTAAATCGAATCATGCGTTCGGCTGAGGCAAGAAAGTTCTGATAGCGTTCTAGAGTACTTTCCTTTCCATCAGCATAGGGGATGTCATGTTCATTATCAGAACGTTTTTTTATGTACTTTTTATGTGTCTTATAGGAAAGGTGAAACCAGAGTTTAATGACCAGCAGGCCATCCTGCTGCAACATACGTTCAATTTCCTTTACACGTCTGGCTGCCTCATCCAGTTCTGACTCATCAATCTGGTGATGGGCAAACTGGTAAATCGGTTCCCAGTACCAGCCGCCAAACATAATGGCTATTTGACCACGTGAAGGTAGACGTCGCCAGAAACGCCAGTCAGCTGGGCGCTGTAATTCTTCATCCGTTTCGTCCCAGAAGGCATGGGTTTCAATACCCCGGCTGTCTAGCCATTTATTCAGGCGATTAACCACATCCCCCTTTCCTGCTCCTTCGACACCGGCCACAATGATCAGAGTCGCAATATTCGCTTCTTTTAATTCCTGTTGCAGTTGTAACAGGTCTGCACGAATGTGAGATTCCCGTTGCTTGAATTCTGCTTTGGGGAGGGTCTGACCCAATTCCAGTGCTTCGAACATATTATTTACCCGTACTGACTCATTAATAAACTCACTATAAGTTTAGCTATTATTATCAGGCTCAGTTAGTAAATAACCATGTTTTTGTATTAGTTCACGTGCTGGATCGCCATATCGACGTATCCACTGAAGTAGTACTGCATTACTCATTTTAGGGCCCGATGAAAGATGTTTTTCTAATCGCTGCAATCCTTCATCAGACAGGCGTTCAGAGCGAGAAACACCAGGGATCACCGTTTTATTTATCATCGTCAGCAAGACTATCCTGATTCTTCTTTTCTGGCGGATTACCAAAATAGCGTAAAGCGCTGGCTGAACCAACAACAAACAATATGGAAGCGATTAAAATGATCCAGAATATTTTCATACAAGCTAATCGCCGAGGTTTGTGCCTACCCGACGAGCCGCCTCAAACCAGGAATGATCGAGTGGAACCACTTTACGATTGCCAGCAACCTGCTCCAGTGGCACGGCTTCAGCCTTTCCTGCTATGTCCGCCACCATAACGCCAAACCGTCCCTGAGCGATATAGTCCGCACAGGCTGTTCCCAGACGGGTTGCCAGGAGTCGATCGCCTGCTGATGGCGTGCCTCCCCTCTGTAAATGGCCCAGAATACTGACACGTGATTCCAGATTTGTCAGGGCTTCAAGTTCAAGACCCAGTGTAATCGCATGATCACGGTGTACCGCTTTCAGCCTGGCCAGTTTCTTTTTCGCCCTGGATTTCTCTTCCTTATCAGTTGCATTGGCTTTTATAAGTTCATACTCATTGACTTCATCCAGGTGCGTTTTAGACATCGCTCCTTCAGCTACAGCCACAATGCTGAATGTTTTCCCTTTGCGTACCCGATTTTTGATGGCTTCTGCAACACAGTTAATATCATAGGGGATTTCTGGAACCAGAATTACATCGGCCCCACCGGCAATCCCCGCACCCAGCGCCAACCAGCCCGTACGGTGTCCCATAATTTCAACGACAATAATACGATGATGACTGTGGGCGGTGCTATGGAGACGATCAATTGCCTCAGTGGCGATACCCAATGCCGTATCAAACCCAAACGTAGTGTCAGTTACAGCAACATCATTATCGATCGTCTTGGGTAAGGTAATGACATTCAGGCCATGTTGAGCCAACCACAGCGCATTCTTTTGTGTGCCACCACCTCCCAGACAGACCAGGGCCTCGAGCTTATTTGCCTGGTAAGACTGCACTATGGTTTCAGTCATGTCCTGTGCAACGCCATCTATGATCATCTTGTGAGGCTTGTCCCGTCCTGTTCCCAGAATCGTGCCACCAACAGTCAAAATCCCAGATAGTGTGCCTCCGCCCAGATCCATCGTCCGATTTTCTGCCAGCCCTCGAAATCCATCTCGAAATCCAACAATCTGCATTCCATAGTGGCCTTCAACAGTTTTACCTACCCCTCTTATCGCCGCATTCAAGCCAGGACTGTCACCACCTGCTGTCAGAATACCAATCGTCTTAGTCATTAGTTCGTTGCTCCCCAGGATATACATGAAAATCGCATACTTAACTTTTAAGTCTAACTGAAATTGATTGTTCTTCAATGTGTTAATGGGTCACATTGATGTGCATCAATGTTATGATACGGGCCTGATTAACTAGAGCACAACATACTCACAATATATACGACTGGAAAATATGTGGAATCCTATAGCGCATTACGCCACAAACTGAATTTACTGGATGACATCCCCTATACTCCGGACTGGTCTGCTGCGGCTGACTTTTTAGATATTATTGTTAATCACTGCCTTTCTGAAAAACCTTCAACCATCGTTGAATGCAGTAGTGGTTTAACCAGCTTAATGCTGGCACGATGTTGTGAAATTAATCATTTTGGAAAAGTCTACAGCCTTGAAGATGGTAAGGTTTATGCGGAAAATACACGTGACTTTATTCGAAAATATCAACTTAATGAATATGCCAGTATTTTTCATAGCCCTCTGACAACAGTAAACCTGAACGGTAGCGATTTTATGTGGTATAGCCTGGAAGCATTGCCTGAGCGAACTATTGAAATGCTGGTGATAGATGGACCCAATGGTTTTCTACAGAAAAATTCCCGTTATCCTGCACTACCGCTACTTTATGAAAAACTATCGGATAATTGCACAATTTTTCTGGATGATGCAGCAAGAGATGATGAGAAAGAAATTGTTGAATTGTGGCGGCAACAATTCCCATCACTGGTTCATCAATATGTTGAAACTGAACGAGGCTGTTCCATATTAAAGATCGATAGAAGTGAATAATTCAGGAAGCATTATAGTTTATATCCCATTCTGCCAGGGCTAGCTCAAAATCACCCTCAGCTCCAATCAGTTTCCAAAATTCTTTAAAATCGGCTTTTGCTGATTCCAGTCGAAATGCCATTTGATGTGGCTTGTTTTTCAGGAAAAGTGCAATATTTTTCTCAACCGTTAGCAGATAATCCTCAGCCAGCTCTTTTGCAGTTTGTAAACTTTGTTCCTGCATCAGGATACCTTCGCGGTAGGCCTTAAGGATGCCGAAGTCTTCGCGTCGAGCAAAACTTTCAATGGTTTTATTTCGATCCCGTGTTAAATGTATATAAAAAGCATTATCCCCATATCGATTATCCAGGCGACCTAATAACCAGGACAACCTATTATCGGCTTCGATATGATTGTCAGGATAATTTAATCTTTCATCGCCAACCATAGTAATGCGAGATTCATGTAAGGCTGAGAAATTATGAATATGCTGACAGGCCTTGATGAAGGTAGTCGATCCACAACGACCTGTATTGAGAATAAATATATTCATATGCTAACCTGTCCTGAAATAACCTTTTCCCAAACTACTCTATCCTGTTTGTAGGCAAGAATAGCAGACAGGATCTCATGCCGGCGTTTTACTCGATGTGCATCAGAATTAATTAATGAGTAGCCTTTTGAGCCTTCACCAAAATTTAATTCTATATTAGTGATAAATGCATCAAAGTCAGACCTGGCTTGCACAAGACTATCGACAGTATTCCACCATTGTCTTTCGTCATAAAAAATGTCTTTAAATAACTCTATCTTATTTAAAATCTGATGACGCTTATCTCTGTATTTTTGAAGCAGGCTACTTTCTGTCTCAATTATAATTGATTCAATATATTCTTCTGATAGCACACTTTTCGGAAAATTAGCGTCAGTCAGTTTCTCGATAGTAAATAACATGACATCACCAAAGAATTGACGTTCATATTCTGATGAAAGGTCAATCTGGTGTTGTGTCCTGTTCACTCCGGATCGAAATTCAGATTGCCCCATTTCAGCAACAGTACGTTTATGTAACATCGGAAGATTAGCAGATACAAACCGTTCGCCTAATTCTGACTTTATCAACCGGCCAAGTACTGGGCCTGCCATTCTCAGCTTAAGCGAAGCAAAGGGAATGAAATATTTCAGCCCATCAGGATTAAAGATATAGTTACCCGTATAGATTGTGCGCGCGGATTTGATTGTTGCTTTTAGTTCTTCCGGCTCATAGTATGTTTGTCGCGTAGGATGTTCGCCATCAAAAAACCGGCTTAAATTACTGGCAAATTGAAGAAAACATTGTCTGTGATCATGTTTCCCAGTAACGCCACACTGATACTTAAACTTTTCATCGGTTGGCTTAAAACCAAACAGATCGGCCATATCATGATAAACGGCCTCACTGGTGTCTCTCACCATATCAGAATGAAACTGACAAGCCTGGACTGGTGAGTATTCAGCGATGGTGGACAAGAAACCCGTCACATCATCCAAAAAATTAGCGGTCATGACAGCAGGAGAAACCGGTGGATCACCGACTACTTTACCCGTCAAAATATCTACATCTGATTCTGAGAATATGTTATCCAGATGATAAAAATAATTGATTGCAAAAACATCCTTAGGCGGCCCATCACTTCTAACCTTTACCTTAAATTCCTGGTCACTATCAATAAAATAAAACAGCAACTTATTTGTAGTCTGTTTAAATTCATTGAGTTGCTCATTAATCCTGAGATAAGTGATGTTACGCGTTATCGACGCACCTTTGTGACAAAATTGGTTAAGCGGGTTATTCCCGACAATATCAATTACTGATTCACTCGTTCCTGGAAAAGAATTTTCTAACTGATTAATCTGTTCATTAATACCAAAGTACTCAACTGTTAATCCTTGCTGACTAAAAGAAGCCGCAATTCTTTTGTTTTCATTAATACTCTCCTGCTTACAACTATCATCTGCAATAATCACCATTACTTTGGAATAGTGACTGTTGCGCATCCCCCCATAAGCAAACTTTACACACAGCTGAAATAGACTACTAATGCAGGCTGCCAGGTGTTGCGGTCTATCGGCTACCGGAATGACTACAATAAAATGATGTCGTTCATCTTTTATATGGTCAGAATAAAGACATTCCATTTCCATGCATATATTTTGATAGGCCAGTACGATAGAATCGTTGAATTTATATGTTGCAAGGACGGCTTCAATAGCTGGAATGGCCTGTTGATATAACTGAATCAGTTTGTTGTACTGGCTTTGACGCTGATGCTGATTCAGGTTCTGTATTACATCATCAGACTTTAATTTATTTAAAGTTACCTGAAGAGGTTGAAGCTGGGGTTCATTATGATATTGCCGTAAAAAATCATCCAGATGTTGGCAATAATTTGTTTCCATATTACAAACCAGACCTATCGCTTCGAAACATAATTAGGGAACAGGTCCTTATCGATCATAATCTCAATCAGATTGATTGAATCCGTAAAATCATGACTAAATAATTCCTCTAATTCAGATTCCTGTTCAATTTTATAATATTGAATCCCAAAAGAGCGAGCCAGATATTCATAATCAGGATTGATGAAATCACAGTTAATAAAGCGCTTATCATACTGCTGGAACTGGTTTTTACGAATCAGGCCCATGGTGGAATTATTAAACATAACAACAGTTATCGGTAATTGATAATTAACCGCCGTCATAATTTCCATACAGCACATCTGAAAACCACCATCCCCTAGAATAGCAAACGCTTTTTTATTTTCAGCAAAACGTGCACCGATTGCGGCGGGGATCGCATGACCTAATGAGGAAATACCGGAGTTCGGATAATAACGATTTTTCATAGACACATTAAAAAAGTTCTGAGAGAAAATAATATTATCATCAAAAATCATAGTATCTTCAGGATAGTTATCTTCCATTTTCTGAAAAAGCTTCTCAATTAATGGGAAGCGTGACTTAAATTCACTCGCAGTCGTATTATCTGAATCCTGCTCAAGTACCTGAATATAGTTTTGCACCTGAGAAAAATTTTTTGCTTGTGCGCCCTTTTTCTTCAGGCTCTCTAACAGGCCTGCTACAACATCCTTAATATCGCCATTTATGGCGACGTTGGCTTTAAACACTTTTTCCAGTTGAGCACTATCATTGTCAACCTGGGCTATCTTTTTATTCGCCAGTAATTTTGCGTCCCACACATAACTGGTACGTTCATTAAAACTTGCTCCTAAAAATATAAGTAAATCAGATTTATTAAGAATATAGTCATGGGCATTGCCATAAGAAGTTACGCCAAGACTACCCAATGAATACTCAGAATTTTCACTGATAACACCTTTACCTTTTAAACTACTCGTGACTGGTATCCCCATTGATTCGCACAGTTCACCAACCTGTTCCTGTGCATTCGCATGTATACAACCATAACCTGCAATAATGACAGGATTGTTCGCCTCTATGACCAACTCAGACAGGCTTTCAATCTGGGCTGAAGCCAGATAACCCGTATTGTCACGTTTTATAGTAACAACAGAGTCCAAAATAGATTCATCTACCAGTTCATTCTGAACATTAAAAGGAAAACTCAATAAGACAGGTCCCGAATTTTCAGAAAAAAGAATACTGGAAGCCTGATTGAGTACATTGGCAAGATAATCAGTTCTTTCTACAATTCGGTTATATTTGGTAATACCCTTAAACAGTGAGACCTGATCAATCGTCCCACCTTCACCGGAACTTTCCTGCAGCCCACCTTTACCAAAAATGTGTGTTGAGGTTTCACCGGTAATGATCAGAATTGGTTGTTTATCCGCATAGGCGTTAGCAATACCCGTTACAAGATTGGTGGCACCAGGACCTGCTGTCGTGATACAGGCACCAATTTTCCCGGAAGCTCTGGCATAGCCGCCCGCCATAAAGGATGCACCCTGTTCATGCTTGACCAGAATGCTATTGATATTCGAATTATAAAGACTGTCATAGACAGGTAAAATATGAGCACCGGGCATCCCGAATATATACTCAACACCCAGTCGTTCCAGATATTTTACAATGAGTTCACTTACGCGTATTTTCATATCACTTTTTCAGTGTCGCTATTTCCGACTAGCATCTCTGGAAACAAAACTGGCCTGCGATCTACATCCTGTAGCAGGTATTCTTATAATGGGCTGAATTTTAAAGTAAAAACACTTAAATCGCTATAGAACCAATCGATACTTATATATAATTTGCGAATAGACTAACCCTGTAATAATCCGGATATCCATTTCGAATCTGGATATCCGCTTCCAGACAGGTAAACTGACTTTTATGCCAATGATTTATCCCATAATACTCAGCACGCTCAATGCTCGTTATTTCCACTCATCACTAGGTTTACGTTACCTGCTTGCCAATATGGGTGAGTTTCGCTCTGACACACACTTGAAGGAGTACACCATCAATGAGCGCCCCATTGATATCGTTGAAGATTTGCTCCAGCATCAACCAGAAATTATCGGCCTTAGCGTCTACATATGGAATGCCGAGCAAACTACCCAGGTAGTTAAGCTCATCAAACAGGTTTCACCTGATACCACCATAATTCTTGGAGGCCCAGAGGTCAGTTATGAGCTTGACCAGCAGGAACTCGTTACTCTGGCTGATTATGTTATCCCTGGACAGGCCGATCTTGCGTTTAAGGAGACCTGTACAGCGTTACTCGCTAATAACCCTCCGATGCTTAAAGTTATTCATCCAGCACCATTTAAACTTGATGAAATCCAGTTTCCCTACGATGAATATTCGGATGAAGACATCGCCAAACGGGTCATCTATGTTGAAGCCTCTCGTGGTTGCCCTTTCAAATGTGAGTTCTGTCTGTCGGCATTGGATAAAACAGCCTATCCATTTAATCTGAATAGCTTTCTTACTCAAATGCAGAAACTCTACGATCGAGGAGTTCGTAGCTTTAAATTCATCGATCGCACCTTCAACCTGAAAGTCGAAAGTAGTCTGCGTATTCTTGAGTTTTTCCTGAAAAAACGACAGGAGGAAGATCTATATCTTCATTTTGAACTCATTCCCGATCATTTGCCCGATAAGCTCAAAGACATGATTCAGAAATTCCCCGATCATAGTCTGCAGTTTGAAATCGGTATTCAGAGTTTAAATTCCGAAGTACAGGATCTCATCAGTCGTAAACAGGATCATGACAAGACACTCAAAAACATTACCTGGATACGTGAACATACGACAGCCCATATTCATGCTGATTTAATTATTGGCTTACCGGGTGAAAACATCGAGAGTTTTGCTAAGGGTTTTAATGAACTGGTTACTATGGATCCGCATGAAATTCAGGTCGGTATTCTGAAGCGCCTACGAGGTACACCGGTTATTCGTCATACCGACACTTACGATATGCGTTTTAGTCCTTATCCGCCCTATTCAATCCTGAGTAATAATTTAATTGATTTCCTTAGCATGCAGAAGCTCAAACGCTTTGCTCGTTACTGGGATATGATTATTAACTCCGGACGTTTTAAACATACAAAACCCTTATTACTGGCAGATTCGCCATTTGAGAATTTTTTACTATTTAGTGAGTGGTTATACAATGAAACCAGCCAATCACATAAAATTTCACTCCTGCGCCAGTTCAACCTTTTATATAAAGGCCTGACCGAAGTATTCAATATAGATGGTGAGGCTGTTGTGACACAACTTAGTCTGGATCATAAAGACTCAGGAATAAAAGGAGAACCTCGATTTCATATTGAGTCTACATTTACAGAGCGAAAGGAAAATAAACGCCGACCTGAAAAACGTCAGCAAAGACACCGAAGTAATAACGCCTGGTAATGCGCTATCCAGTCACGGCTATTGGCTAATGAGTATACTGCTTTAAATAAGGCCGATATGTTTTAATCAGCGGATCTCCATCTCCTACCAGGGCAAAGAGTGTAAGCATAGCTGTTTGCGCAAAGTTGTTTTCAAAGTGTGGATCGGCCTCGATGATATTTACAAGATGCAGAAATGCCTGTTCAAAGTTTTTCTGTATAACGTAGTAATTTACAAATTGCCGTTGTAAAGACAGATCATCAGTCTGACCCTCGCCCTCTTTTAGCAGTGCTTCCACATCCACATTACTATCTACACCATTAAGGAAATAAAGGTCGGCTTGAAGTTGATTAAACTCACTCAGTTTACGTACCTTATCAGGTAGCGATTCAATTAACTTCAATGCTTCCGTAAAGCGAGCTTCATGTCTGAGCAATTTGCACATTGCAAGTGGCAGACGAGGATTAACCGGATCATTCAAAATAGCATCCGCCAGTTGTTCGTAAGCTGATTCCTGTTCTCCATTACTATACAGTTCAATAACCCTGGTGAGAATTTTATCGGAGTCTCTTGCCACATAGGCATCGAGTAAGTCGATTAGCTCTTCTTCTGACTGATAGCCATGTAAAGTTTCAACAACTTCACCATTTCGTATCAGCTTTAAGGTTGGAACGCTGGTAATACCATACTCTTTGGGGACTTTAACTTCTGTCTGCGTATCAATGTTGATTAGTAACAGCCGACCTTCATAATGATGTATGACTTTATCCAGAACTGGATACTGGCGAAGACAGGGGCCAGCTTTGGGTGACCAGAAATTTACAAGTACTGGACCAACATTTGAGTTATCAATAACGAGTGATTGAAAATTGTCATGGGTTGCAGCATGAATGTATGGGGATTCCAGGGTATCAATCATAATTTTCTCTTAAATCATAATAAGTCAGCATTTTACCCATTATTTTACTTAGATATGCAGAACATTGATAGACGATAGTTAGAATTAATAGCGAGTATACGTAGTCATTACAGAAAATTGTTAATCTATACTTTTCCTTATAGCTAAAGGCGGAATAGATATAAAAATAAAGGTTTACAATTCTCTTACAACCCTGAAACCGGTGTCGTCACTCTGACGCGTAGGGAAATCACGCCAGCGATTAGCAGAACGGCTTTCTTTGGCAGGAAAACTCCATGCGCCACCACGAATTACCCGCTTACCACAACCGGCCTTATCAAGCGGGGTTCCATCAATAGGGGCTTTTGAAAAATCCGTATGTAAACAATCGGCAACCCATTCGAATACATTACCTGCCGTGTCGTGCAGACCATAAGCATTCGGTAAAAATTTACCTACTCGAGCTGTTTTTTCTCCATCCCAAAGTGAGCCGCAACCTTCGCAATTTGCATGTGCATAGCCAACTTCATTACCCCACCAAAAGCGAGTTTTAGACCCTGCTCGGCCTGCATATTCCCATTCACTGTCACTGGGTAAACGATAAGTCTTTCGTGTTTTACGACTAAGCCATTTCGTATATGCCATGGCATCCTCCCAGGAAACATTGATGACTGGACGTTGTCCCCGCCCCCAACCAGAATCAGAAGGCAGTGTGCGACGTGTGTCATTACAAAACTGATCATATTGGTCAAAGGTCACTTCATACATGCCAATTGCAAACGGTTTAAGTTTATGTCGAACTGTAGGGCGTTCATCACTATCTCCATCCCCCTGGATATCTCCCTTAATATAGTCCCCACCCCGTATTACAATCAGCTCAGGTCCAGGTGTTCCGTCAATCATTTTATCCTGTAATAAATTAGCGGGAGTTATGTGCCGACGATAATGATAATTTATTGAAGTCTGGTTTTGAAAATTGACATGATAAGCAAGCATACTCAACTGCTGTACCGGTATTGATAAGTCCTGTCCATATTGGGTTTTAACTTCAAAAGACTTTTTGCTGACCAGTTGTCCCTGACGAATTTCTCCACTATTTAGCGTGACCTGGGTTAATAGCTTATTCTGGTCAGTCGTTTCAAAATCTATCAAATAAATATCATTCTGAAAAATATGATGAATACTGTCTTCAGCTTTAAGTAATAAATCGCCAGGGGTTAGTGTCGCTAAAAAACGATCCCCATTGCTGATTTCGATAAAATCAGCGGCAATAGACCTGGGCTGTCGAATTTTATGCTTTGTAAAGATGACTTCAGCCATATCTTCCGTATGCAGCGGTAGCGTAGGCTGCTGATCGCGCAAGATGATGATTTCGCCCGAGGCAAGTTCACCGCTAAAGTGTTCTCCTCGATGAGTCAAAATTTTACTAGGTTTTCCGTTGTGCCCAACATTCAACCTGGCCATCATAAGATATGGGATAGCAACCTGACCATAACTGGTTGTCAGCGTGAAAATTTCATGAGCCACCGTTCCATGGTGATAATCACCATTTTTCATCGTTACCAGATCAAAACCAGCTACTCCGTATGATGGCCGTACAGATACGATAACCAGAGTAATAATAAGGAAAATGAAGCGGGTAATCATTATCATATCTTTATTGTGCCTGTTTGTTATCGGCCCTGCAGGGATTTTAACCGGCTTATGTCAATATCTATTAGCAGATGAATATTACACAGGATCTAATATAGATCAGAGAAAATTGCATATCATTAAGAATCCCGATTATAGTATTACAGGCCTTACTAAACCCTGATGACACAGGTAATTTTCACCTATTTTTCATATAATTAGAGCACTGTTCTAATAAATCACTGTATAAAAAAAAACGGCTAACCAATGGGATCAAACTATGCATTGCAGTCCCGATACAAGTGGCCGAACTGCAATCTTGCTGCAATTTAAAGTAGAAAATGGTGGCTATTCAATGAACTGGCTCATCTGGCGGCAGAGTACAGCCAGGCATCACTAATCACGAAACTAAACCTTAATGTATTAATACATTAGATATCATGATGTTGAGGTAGCTGCCGATATAATCAGAATAAATAACCAACAAGTTTCATTCTAGCGCAAGTGTGATAATTGACTACTCAAAGCATGAAGAAGCCCTTACTTATTCTAATTCTCATTATTGCGTTAAGCGAAATGTTGACCATGATTCTCATGGACTATATGGTCGTCGAATTATTCTGGTCCTGGCTTCCGGCTCTGCTCGATGCCTCGATCGTATCCTTAATTGCTATTACAGCTTCCAAATTCCTGTTTAAAAAACCACTTACTCCTTTTCAAAGTTCTGGAAAGCATGAGTGGACACTGATAAAAATTGGTGTGGTTGTTTTTCTTGCAGAAGCAATCATTATGCTCACGCTGGAACTACTACCTGTAAAACTGACTTTCTGGCAGGAGATTATCTATAACGTAATTGTATTATGTATCATTACAACATTTATTCTTTCTCATTTTGTTTTAAAGCCCTTCGAAAAAACAGATAGTCATAAAACATATAACTACACATTTAATCCTGTCATTTCAGTAAATACACTGACATATCTTAGCTTCATGATTTTATTGCTAATGATTTTAGTCAGCAACTATCAACAGCAATTTCAACTAAACCACCTGGATACACAGGCCTCTGAAACAAAAGAACTCTATCGAATCAAGTCCAGTCTGCTTGAAAAACTCAAAACCACCTCACTTGATGCGAAGATATTAGTACAGCAAGGCCACCTTAAAGAATACATCAATGGAAATGTATCCATTCTTAAGAAATTAGAAAATGATTTCAAGAATGTATTAAAAATAAAAGAATCTTATAGACAGATACGTTTTCTGGATGCGAGTGGTATGGAACGTATTCGAATAGAATATCAAAATGGGAATATAATATCTGTACCACCAGGCAAATTACAGAACAAAGCTCACCGTTATTATTTTAAGGAAAGTATCAAGCTCAACAAGGGGAATATTTATGTTTCACCTATTGATCTTAATATGGAACATAAAATAATTGAAATCCCTTATCGACCTGTTATCCGTATATCCACCCCTGTTTTTAATAATCAGAATATCATCCAGGGTGTTCTCATTATTAAGATTAACGCCACCGACTTCCTTAAAGTGCTTGATAGCGCCAATGAATCACTCGAAGGAAATCTGAATATGCTAGACGAATCAGGTTACTGGATATATGGAAAGCCAGAGGAACTGTTATGGGGCTCTATTATCAAAAAGAATAGCAAAGAGCGTTTCCAGACCTACTACCCTGATGCCTGGGAAGAAATAAGCCATACACATTCTGGTGGCATCTATAAAAAAGATTTTTCCATGGCGTTTGAAGAAGTGGAGTACGTCTCTATGAACATTCTTGATGCACACCTGGAAAATCATGAAGCCCGCGAACATCAGCACCAATGGCCACGATGGAAACTGGTTAGCATCATCCCGAATACAGTAACGGCCCTCAGGATGGAAAGCATTCGTTATTTGATGATTGCTTTGTATATTATTGTGGTCATCCTGGCAGGATTCGGTACCGTTTTTATAACGCAGGCCATGTTAAATAAGCAGATCGCTGAAAACCAGGTCAAACACCTGGCCTTTTATGATCCATTGACCGGCTTAACCAATCGGCGATTGTTCTACGAGAAGTTAGAACTCGAAATCTCACATGCGCGACGTGAAAAAAACATGCTGGCATTATTATATATGGATTTAGATAATTTCAAACCCATCAATGATGAACTTGGACATGAAGCTGGCGATACAGTGTTACAGGTACTTGCAAAACGATTCATCAAATGCCTGCGAGATTCGGACACTATTTCCCGAATCGGAGGCGATGAATTTACCGTCATCTTGCCACGACTAAAGAATAAAGATGAAATTGAAAGTATTGCAAACCGTATTATTGAGAGTGTTAATCATCCGTTTGTTTTTAATAATAAAGAATACACGTTAGGTATTAGTATTGGGATCAGCCTTTTATCTGATGATGATCATATTATGGATGATTTAATCAATCGAGCCGACAAGGCTATGTATAAAGTTAAACATAGCACTCGAAATAGTTATCACTTCGCATAGATTCAACAGCTATTTTTTATTAAACAACCGTCTTATAACTGACCGAATATCATGCCCTACTGCCAGTACCGCAGGTATAGTAATCAGCGTGACTAAAGTGGCAAATACCAGCCCCCAGGACAGTGATAAAGCCATTGGTGAAACAAAAGGATCCAGGCCACCCCATCCATAGGCAGTTGGCAGTAGACCTACAACCGTCGTTGTTGCAGTAAGTAATACAGCACGTAAGCGGCGCCTACCTGCTGCCATAATTGCATCAGCCACCTCCATTCCCTGTTGACGTGCACGTTGAATAAATACCAGCAATACTAAAGAACTGTTAACAACAACACCCGTCAATGCGACCATGCCCAGCGTTGAGAAAAATGATAACGGCATGGGTTTCCAGAACATATCGTGAAAATAGAAGCTAATAATGATCCCAATCGCTCCGAAAGGAATAGCCAGCATCACAATAAAGGGATAAATCATATTGTTAAACTGAATAGCCAAGATAAAGAAAATCGCTATAAGCGCAAAGCCGAATGCAAAAATCAGGCTGCGGAATGATTCCTGATTCTTCTCCTCTTCCCCTCCGTAATTAACCGTGACTTTATCTGCAACATCACCTTGCCATTTAGCCGCATCATCCTGCACCCGTTTATTTAATTCAAAACTGGATATTTTTTTAGTATCAATATCTGCAACGACATTAACAATACGCACACCAGCTTTATGACGTATGGTAGTAAAACCTGGGTTCTGTTCAAAACGTGCTATCTTATGCAACGGTATCAGGCCACCTCGATCATTAGGAACCAGTAACTGATTTAACTTATCCAGTTCATTGTTTTTATCTTCGGGGAAACGAATAGTTACATCAACTTCTTCTGTTCCGCGACGAATATTGGAAACCACCAGACCACCTACTGCCGCACGAATATGCTGTGATGCCGTTGCCAGGTCAACACCGGCATAGGTAGCCAATTCTCGATTCAGAACCACATGAAGTTCGTCATCGCCTTTTTTCAAACCACTATCAATTGTCGTAATACCCTCTACGCTTTTTAAATATTCCATTAATTGCCGTGCCGCCTGTTCACTGTACTTATCTTCAAAAGAAGATATTTCAGCTTCCAGCGCTCGACCAACGGGTGGTCCAGGTCTTATTTCTGTCAATGCGATATCAAATTCCGGGAATTTATCTTTCAGCACTTTAGACAAAGCATACATATCATCCAGTGCATTATGATCTGGACGAGTGACGGCGGCACGGTAAATAGTACGAATTTGTCCATAACGACTACCTCGCTGCGTTAATGGATCACCCTGATCAACTGACACATCACCACTTTTCAACAAAGTTGCTTCCAGGTACTCAGGAATAATATGACTTCGCATTTCAGCATCGACGGCACGAAGATTATCACGCATCTTTTCTAAACTGGTTCCGGGCTGCGCAGTGACTCGAACGATGTACTCATCAACTCCAACAGGCGGAAACAATTGAAATGACAGAGTGGTTTTAGCCAGTACCAGTGCACCAATTAATATTGCGAATGAAGCTGTCACCGTAACCCAACGGAATTTGATTGCCTTTTTAAGCACATAACCATAGGTATCTTCCAGCCATACTAACCAGCGACGTTCAGGAGGATGCTTATCTGGATTAGTAACATGAGCAACATGGCTGGGTAAAATCAAAAATGATTCCAGCCAGGACAGCAAAAGCAAGGTAATCACAACGATAGGAATAGCAATAATAAACTTACCAATGATGCCACTCATAAACATCATCGGTAAAAAGGCCGCGACTGTTGTTAAAATCGTCGTTGTCACCGGCCCTATCAGCTCAAAGGCACCTTTCACTGCCGCTTCATTGGGCTTTAAGCCCCGCTCCATGTGCCAGGTAATGTTTTCCCCGATAATAATGGCGTCATCCACCAGCATACCAAGCACCATAATAAAACCCATCATCGAAATGAGGTTTAGAGTCACTCCTGAGATAAAAAGCACAAACATACCTGTCATAAAAATGATTGGCAGTCCCCATGTGGTCGTCATGGCCACGGAAAAACGCAGGAAAAGTAATAATGAAACAAAGACCAGTACGATACCGACGATACCATTATTAGTTAGTACGCCAAGACGCATACGAGCAAAACTGGAAAAATCCTGAAAAGTCGACGCTTCAATATCTTTTCCATATCGTTCAGGAATGGAATCGACATATTCATGTACCTTGTCGACTGTATTAATAATATCGGCTTCTGATTTCTTCAGCACCAGGATAGATAGTGCTGGCTGGCCTGCCACATCATGTAAAGTGATCGGTTCTTCCAGTGATTCAACAATCGTTGCAATGTCCTTTAGACGGAGAACGTTGCCACGTTCATTGGCCCGTAATACTAGATTACCCGCATCTTCTGCACTGGAAAACTCACCAACAATACGCACGGCTTTTTGTCCATCGGGAGTATTAATGTCACCCCCCGGTGTATTCAGATTCCAGTTCTTTAAAACCTGACTCACTTCACCGACAGAAATCCTTTCTTTCTTCATTCGCTCAGGATCAACGACGATACGGATCTCAGCTTTTCGATCACCAATAATCTGTACACGCGCTACGCCATCAATATTTAATAGATCATCTTTTAAATCATCACCCAAACGCTTTAGGTCTAGCTCTGGAAGGGGCGCGGATACTGCAATTCGGATAATTGGAAAAACAGCACCATCAACTTCAGTAACATAGGGATCAAAGGGAAGATCATTCGGTAGTTTTGCACGATCAACCGCAAGTGAAACTTCACTGGATAAACGAATTCGATTAGAAGAATCAGGGTCAACTTCCAGAACAATTCGACCAGTTCCCGGGAAGGACATGGATACCATCGTATCAATCCCGTTTAAAGCCCTTAATTCCTGCTCAATAGGAGTAATAATCAGCTGTTCAATTTCCCGTGGTGATGCCCCCGGATACGTCGTGTTAATCTGAATCACATCCAGATTAATATTCGGAAAGGCTTCACGATTAATAAATACAACGGAGGTGACCAGTCCCAGAATAAAAAGGAAAATTGAAATCAGATTAACGACCAGTCCACGGTCGACCAGGAACCGGATGATAGCTTTCATTATTGTTTCATCCCCTGTGTATTATTGTCTGAAGCAGAATAATCAGGTGCGATAAATTTACGCAATTGAATTTGTTCCCAGATATCTCCCGTTAGAAGATTTACTTTGTAATATCGCCTGGATAACTCAATACGTTGTAACTCCGTTGATAATTCAGCACTGGACAGGTGTGATTCAAACTGGATTAACTGGTCTGTATCAGTCCGACCTCTCCTATAACGATTTAAGGCCTCATCAAGTTTGTTTTTCTCACTTTTAACACTAGTTTTATAGGCTCCTAATGCAGCATTACCGGCTTTATATTCGGCAAGCAGGCTGGCCAGTTCATATTGAAGATCTTCCTCTTCCTGTAATTTATCCTGCAAGGCAATACTTCTATCCAGCTTAGCCTGATAGAGTTCTGCATCAACACCCCGTTTGTCTGCACTTTGACTGTACTCGACTCGGACTCCCCCCACTACTTCGGAATTATCAACAGAACCTGTTGCCGCATCACCCTGATTATTCCTGCCTCCGGCAAATAGCACCAGATCAAGATTATCCTTTTGTGCATCTGCGCTGGTTTCAATAACACTGTTGGCCAACTTTAACCTCGCCTCAATGGATTCCAGTGCAGGACTTTGTAGTTGGGCTTTATCAAATAACATTTGGTAATCAGAGGCTATTGACTCAGGGCTAATAACCGTTGTATTTAAACCCGCATCCCAGGGACGCCCCATTAAACGATTAAGTGCAATACGTTGTTGCTGCCATTGAACCTGTAATGCTTTATATTCAGCTTCACGACCACGCAGTTGCGCTTCAACCTGTAATAAGTCCTTATCTTCTGAGACACCAAGACTGGCTCTATCTTTATTATATTTATACAGCCGTTTCGAACGTTGAATTGCCTGTTTAGAGTTAGCCATCCTGACCTGAGTAATCGCTGTTGCAAAATACAAGTCCATCACCTGCTCGGCTAACAGTTCATACAGTTTACGTTTCTCTGCATTAGCCAGCATGACTCCCGCTTCGGCACCAATTAAACGCTGCTTATATATAGTATTATCGCTTCCTTTTTCCAAAGGCTGGCGAAAGGAAACATCAACTTCTGTTTTAGTTACAGGATTGGCAATAGTTGGACTGAAGGCCGTTTCAGCGTCTTCTCGTGAGATCCCTCCGCTTACTGACACACTACTACCAGATTCAAGTTGACGACTCATATTGCCATTAACATTATAAATATCGGTTCTTGTTCCAAATACGGATACGTCTCTGGCTATGCCTGCCTGTCCACCTAGTTGCCAACCTAGCTGACTCTGAACTTTAAAGCTTTCCTGTTTCGCACGAAGAACCTGCAACGATGCTGTTTGAATGGATGGATAATGATCCATCACATTCTGTATCACCTGCTCAACACTCATCTCCTGAGCATGGGAAGCTGACATAAACACAAGCATAAGCAGCGCTGGTATTGTTATTTTTTTCATGGTTGTCTCGATTATTAAGCCCTTTAACTTGACAGGCCCTGGAGCAATAAATTGATATGGAGTTCAAGGTAATCTTCATCAGAATGATTTTCATCAAATGCTTTGAGTGAATGCATCCAGATACTGGCATGTACCAGAGGAGCGATGGCAAGACGAGCCGCCGTTATCGGGTTACAGGGTTTAAACTCACCCTTGTCGATCCCATACTGAATCACTTTGATAAAAGTTTGCCGAGAACGTAATACAACCTTTTTTACAAAGAACTCGGCCATTTCTGGAAAGTTACCCGATTCAGAAATAATCAGTTTGGGAATGGCGGATAGTTTGGTCTCCATGACGGCCTGCCACCAGCCATGCAATAACTCACGTAACAGGGATTCAGCAGAACCTGTGTAATTCGCGATCATCGCATCGTGTTGATCAACCTGTGGGAGGATCATCTCCTGCACTACCGAGCGGAAAATGGCTTCCTTATTATCAAAGTACAGGTATAAGGTTCCTTTCGAAATACCGGCCTTTTTAGCCACATCAGCCATACGTGTCGCGCTAAAGCCCTTCTCGGCAAAGAGTTCCAGAGCGGCATCCATAATTTCCTCAGGACGAGCTTCTTTTCGCCGTTTCCAACGACAGGGCGAGTCTGATTTTTGATTACAAAAGACCATAGTATTACTAATTAAATGAACGGAAGGTCAATTATTAAATAATATTGCTGACTCAGTGTCCAATTATTTGTGTGCGGACACAAAAAAGGGCGCAAAAAGCGCCCTCTTTGTCAGGAACCGCTGCGTCTTATTTCTTGGCCGCTTCGCGTTCCTTAGTTTCCTTAATAACGTCTTCTGCAACGTTCTTAGGACAGGGCATGTAATGCAGGAACTCCATGGAGAACTGACCACGACCTGAAGTCATGGTACGCAGGTCACCGATGTAACCAAACATTTCACTTAATGGACATTCAGCTTTAATGCGAACACCCGTAGTACCGGCTTCCTGACCCTGAATCATGCCACGACGACGGTTAAGGTCACCAATCACATCACCAACATTATCTTCAGGCGTAAACACGTCGACCTTCATGATTGGTTCCATGAGCTGTGGACCCGCCTTAGGCATGGTCTGACGGTAAGCTGCACGTGCAGCCAGTTCATAAGCTACGGCTGAGGAATCAACAGGGTGATAACCACCATCCATCAATGTTACTTTAAAGTCCAGACAGGGATATCCGGCGAGTACACCTTTAACCATCGCACTTTCAAAACCTTTTTGAACCGCTGGCCAGAATTCACGAGGAACATTACCACCCGTAACTTTAGATTCAAACTCATAGCCGCTACCAGGCTCGCCAGGCTCAATGATGTAGTCAATCTTGGCGAACTGACCAGAACCACCCGTTTGTTTCTTATGCGTATAGCTATCTTCAGTGCTCTGAGTAATGGTTTCACGGTAGGCAACCTGAGGTTTACCCACTTCCACTTCCACGCCATGAGTACGCTTGAGAATATCGATTTTGATATCCAGATGCAGCTCACCCATTCCTTTCAGAATAGTTTCACCACTGTCTTCATCGGTTTCAACACGGAAGGAAGGATCTTCCTTAACCATTTTACCAATCGCAATACCCATTTTTTCTGCTGCCGCTTTATCTTTTGGGGCAACGGCAATCGAAATAACGGGATCAGGGAAGACCATAGGTTCCAATGTGGCGGGATGTTTTGGATCACACAATGTATGACCGGTCTGAACATTTTTCATACCCACAATCGCAACAATATCACCAGCGGTTGCACTGTCGAGCTCAATACGTTCGTCAGCATGCATTTCGACAAGACGACCAATACGCTCTGATTTGCCCGTAAAGGTATTTAAAATAGTATCACCTTTATTCAAAACACCTGAATAAACACGGATAAAGGTCAGTGCACCAAAACGGTCATCCATGATCTTAAAGGCCAGCGCACGAAAAGGCTCGGCCGGGTCAACAATCGCAAATTTGCCCGTTTCAGTACCTTCTTCATCAGTTAAAGGTTGAGGTTTAACTTCAGTTGGATTCGGCAGGTAATCAAC
>JAPHRJ010000047.1 GCA_026196045.1 Gammaproteobacteria bacterium | reverse complement strand
TCTTCGCGTCTCTGCTTTTTTAGTTATGGTGATGCGATGCTTATAATCAGATTTGACAGTCAAATGCAAAGGCGCGATGACACAGTGAGCGCAAAGGAAGCTATTTAGTGGCAATACACAGGAAAATAAACATTTTATCTTCGCGTCTCTGCGTCTCTGCGTTGGATTTTGATATTACAAAACAGAGGACATAGTGGAATTTAACATCTCAGCAAATGATGGTTATGCCCGGCGCGGTAAGCTGGTATTTGAACGTGGTACAGTGCAAACCCCGGCCTTTATGCCTGTGGGCACTTACGGCACGGTCAAAGCCATGACCCCGGAAGAAATCCGAGAAGTTGGTGCCGAAATCATTCTTGGTAATACTTTTCATCTGATGTTACGTCCGGGAACGGAGATCGTGCAGGAACATGGGGATTTACATGATTTTATGCACTGGGATGGCCCGATTCTGACCGATTCTGGCGGCTTTCAGGTCTGGTCTCTGGGAGACCTGCGCAAAATTACGGAAGAAGGGGTGAAATTCAGTTCACCCGTGGATGGCCGCAAAGTGTTTCTGGGGCCAGAAGAGTCTATGCAGGTACAGCGTGAGCTGGGTTCGGATATTGTAATGATTTTCGATGAATGCACTCCCTATCCAGCTACTGAAGAAGAGGCTCGGGAGTCTATGGAGTTGTCACTTCGTTGGGCTGATCGATGTAAAACGGCCCACGGTGATAATCCTTCGGCCCTGTTTGGCATTGTGCAGGGGGGGATGCATTTGTCCTTGCGTGAGATCTCGCTCAATGGTCTGGTGGAGATTGGTTTTGATGGTTATGCCATCGGTGGTTTGTCTGTCGGAGAACCCAAGGATGAGATGATTAAAGTGCTGGATTTCCTGCAACCCAGGATGCCAGAGGACAAACCTCGTTATTTAATGGGGGTAGGGAAGCCGGAAGATCTGGTTGAGGGTGTTCGACGAGGTATTGATATGTTTGATTGCGTCATGCCGACACGCAATGCCCGCAATGGCTATTTATTCATTTCTACGGGAATGATTCGGATCCGCAACAGTTGTCACCAGCATGATACCCGGCCGCTGGACGAAAACTGTGATTGCTATACCTGTAAAAATTACAGCCGTTCCTATTTGCGCCACCTGGACAAGACCGGTGAGATTCTGGGGGCACGCCTGAATACCATTCATAACCTTTATTATTACCAGCATCTGATGCGAGGCTTACGGGAGGCTATCTCGATAGAAAAACTGGACGATTTCGTGGCAGATTTCTACGCAATGCGCGACCTGAAGGTTCCGCCTGTGTCATAATAGCGGCCAAAATTTGGGGCCAGGCTTGTATTTGCTGGAAAGTTTCCCCAAGTAGTTGAAAAACAGGTTTGCAGGCCGAAGGGCCTGACGATGGTAAAAATCAGAAGCCTGTATGAATTCGGTAACATTGCAGTCTTACAATCATTACAAAAGGTAATATTCATGAGCTTTTTTATATCTGATGCACTGGCAGAAGGTGCACCTGCTGCCCAGCAGGGTGGCGATCCTATGTCTTCACTGATTTTCTTTGGTGGCATGATTTTGATTTTTTATTTCCTGCTGATCCGCCCACAGCAAAAGCGCGCCAAGGAACACCGTAATCTGGTTGCAGCCCTGGGTAAAGGTGATGAAGTTGTGACCAATGGTGGTTTGCTGGGTAAAGTCACGGAAGTGGGTGAAGAGTACCTGACTGTGGATCTGGGTAGCGACAATCAGGTTAAGGTCCAGAAACAGGCTATCGCTACCGTGTTACCTAAAGGTTCAATTAAGGAAGCCAGTAAATAAAATAACAATCTATATACCCATCGTGATGAAAATGGATTTTCAGGTGGGCTGTATGCAATGCAAACGTCTCTTTAAATAATTAAAGAATAAATCATCATGTTAAATCAATATCCTCTTTGGAAATATCTGCTGATCCTTTTTGCTGTGGCAATGGGTAGTATTTATGCTTTGCCGAATATTTATGGTTCTGATCCGGCTTTGCAAATCAGTGCAACCCGTACAACAACAGTAAATACTGGGACAGAATCTCAGATCCGGTCTGTGTTAGATGACAATAAAATCATTTATCGCACTGTTGTAATGGACAAGCAGGGAATTTTAATTCGTTTTAACAATGTTGAAGATCAGTTAAAAAGTAGTGACCTGATTCGTACTTTACTGGGTGATGGTTATACGGTCGCGCTAAATCTGGCACCGGGTGCACCCAGCTGGTTGATGTCATTAAATGCTTTACCCATGTATCTTGGTCTGGACTTACGTGGTGGTCTGCACTTTTTAATGGAAGTCGACAGTGAAACGGTTATTAATCAGGCTTATGAACGTTATGGTAATGACTTTCGTGGTGTCTTACGCAGTAATAAAGTACGCTATTTGACCATTCGCCAGCAGGGTGAATCACTGGAGTTAAAATTCCGCACAGCCGCATTACGCGATAAAGCCATGGATGTTATTCGTGCTCAAAATCGTGACTTGCTATACAAAGATGTAGATGGTGATGGTAGTTTCCTGATTATGGCGAAAATGAGTGAGCCGACCTTAATTGAGTTAAAGAAATCGGCCCTGCAACAAAACGTCACCACCTTACGTAATCGTGTGAATGAACTCGGTGTGGCTGAACCCGTTATTCAACAACAGGGTGATAGCCGTATTGTGGTGCAATTACCTGGCATACAGGACAGTGCACGCGCTAAGGAAATTTTAAGTGCGACTGCGACACTGGAATTTCGTCTAGTCGATACTGAACACAGTGTATTTGATGCGCAGGAAGGCAAGCCTGTACCTGGTTCACGTTTATACCGGGAACGTGATGGTAATCCAATCTTATTGAAAAAACGTTTAATCATTACCGGTGATCGTATCACCCATGCCAACTCTGGTTTTGATCAGGATACAGCCAGCCCGGCTGTGTTTGTAAACCTGGATGGGCCAGGTGCCAGCATCATGGCCAAGACCACCAAGGAAAATCTTAAAAAGCCAATGGCGGTGGTCTTTATTGAACACAAGTCAGATACCAAATTAGTCGATGGTAAAGAAGTAGTCACCACTCGTAAGATTGAAGAAGTGATTAACGTGGCAACCATTCAGGGTGTGTTCAGTAAACGTTTCCAGATCACAGGACTGGATAATGTTAATGAGTCAACCACGCTTGCACTGTTGTTACGTGCTGGTGCTCTCGCGGCACCCATTCGTATTATTGAAGAACGTACCATTGGCCCAAGCCTGGGACAGGATAATATTGATCAGGGAACACGCTCTGTTGCGATTGGTATGTTACTGGTTATTGTTTTCATGGCTCTATGGTATCGCGGTTTTGGACTGGTAGCCACCGTGGCATTGTCGGTGAATCTGGTCTTGATTGTGGCGGTACTGTCACTCTTGCAGGCTACGCTGACCTTACCGGGTATTGCCGGTATTGTCTTGACCGTTGGTATGGCGGTGGATGCCAATGTGTTGATTTTTGAACGTATACGTGAAGAGATACGTCTGGGGAATAGTCCTCAATCCAGTATTAATGCCGGTTATGAAAAAGCCCTGTCAACCATTGCGGATGCCAATATCACTACATTGATTGCCGCTATCGTGTTGTATGTTTTTGGAACCGGGCCAATTAAAGGTTTTGCGATTACTTTATCTATTGGTATTGTGACCTCAATGTTTACCGCCATTATGGGAACTCGTGCCATTATTAATTTAATAGTTGGCGGTCGTCGTATTAACAAGTTATCAATTTAAGTACTGGAATTATTTTCATGCAGTTTTTTAAACAGGCAACAAAATTTGACTTCATGGGCAAGCGCAAGCTGGCCATTGTATTCTCAGTATTGCTGATTGTGCTTTCCATCGGTGCATTAATTACCCGTGGATTAAACTTTGGTCTTGATTTTACGGGCGGTACTTTAATTGAAGTTGGTTATACCAAACCAGTAGATCTGGAGCAGGTTCGTGGTGCTCTGGACAAAGCGGGTTTTGAAGATGCCATTGTCCAACATTTCGGTACAGCAAAAGATGTGCTTGTTCGTCTTGCGCCCAAGGATAATCAAAGTGCTAATAATATTGGTGATGCCGTCTTAAAAACACTGAACCAGGCCAGTGATGAGCCAGTTCAAATGCGACGTCAGGAATATGTTGGTCCACAGGTGGGGGATGAACTGCGTGATGATGGTGGTCTGGCCATGATCATTGCCCTGGCCTTCATCATGATTTATGTGATGAGTCGTTTTGAATATCGATTCGCCTTAGGTGCTATTACAGCCCTGATACATGATGTAATTATTACCCTTGGGTGTTTCGCGGCCTTTCAATGGGATTTTGATTTAACGGTATTAGCGGCTGTCCTGGCTGTGATTGGTTATTCACTTAACGATACGATTGTAGTCTTTGATCGTATTCGAGAAAACTTTCGTCGGATGCGTAAGGAAACCTCGGTTGAAGTTGTAAATTATTCTCTTAACCAGACACTATCGCGCACTATCATGACTTCTATTACGACGTTGTTTGTTGTTGTAGCGATGTTCATCTGGGGTGGTGAATTGATCCATTCATTTGCATTGGCATTGATAGTCGGCATTCTGGTGGGAACTTATTCATCCATTTATGTTGCTAGCACAACCATTTTAGCTATGAACATCACCAGTGCCAGTTTAATTCCTGTTGAGAAAGAAGGTGTTGAACAGGACGATATGGTGGGACCTGGGGAATAAATTCTCCTGATATTACAGGATAATGATTCTTAATAACTGAATCATGGTTTCAAAAAACTGGCTATTCTGGGGAGTCCTCTTTTTTGTCGGTGCCTGTCTATTGATAGGGTACGAATGGCAGACAAACTCTCTTAACTCGATGATTGGGTTTATTACCATTAGTGTATGGTCGGCTATTTGTGCTATCGGTTACTCCATTACTGAATGGATTGTTAAAAAATAATATTTATTAGATCTTATATTCCTTTCAAATCTACTTTCTTTTAAAAATCCTGTTACTTTTGTAAGATGTCCTGAATATACTTACTTTTTGTTGATATAAGTCAATATCGAACTTGCTCGTTGTATGGTTATATCACCACTTGGATATGTAAGTGTTTTACTAACTGGAATTAGTCAAATATACAGGGTAATTCCACACCAATGCAGGTAGCACACTCTGTGTTAATTCGGGATGTGGGTATGAATAAACATGTTATGACAAAATGGATAGCGGTATTCGTTTTTTCATTTTGTATGTTCAGTTATTCAAATGCTGGATTTGCAGGTGATGAATTAAACTGCGTTTTATGTCACAAGCATCGTGGTTTAAGCCGAATTGATGAAGATGGAAAGTTCAGGTTGTTTTATATCAACCAGGAGCTTTTTGATAGTGGTCCTCACCGTCGTAATAAATGCAAAGACTGCCATACCGATATTGATAAAATTCCACACGAACCCGCCAGGAAAGTCGACTGTATGCAGGAATGTCATATGGTCGAACCATCAGGAAATATAAAGTTTTCACATAAAACAGTAGAAGAGACTCTGCATAAGAGCGCTCATAGTCCTCTAGATGAAGACGGAAAACCAAAACCACATCAGGAAGATTATCCTGGATGTAAAGATTGTCATGATCAGCCCTTTTATCGACCATTCTCATTTTATAAAGGTGAATTAAAAGCGGGTGTTTCTAAACGTGGTATCAGTCGCTGTAAAGGTTGCCATACAAATGGTGATTTTGCTGAAGATTTTTATGAGCATATAACAACTCGGCTAAGAAAATCTCGTTATCCTATGGAAACAATCAAATCATGTGCTAAATGTCATCAGGATCCCGAGTTTCAGGAAAGACATGATCTCGATGATGTAGTGACAACGTATATGCAAACTTTTCATGGAAAGATGATTGCTTTAGGTTCAGAAAAAACAGCAGACTGTCTCGATTGCCATGTGGTTGAAGGTGAGAATACTCACCTTATTGAAGGTAAAGAAGTAATTACATCAGCCGTGTATAAGAATAATGTACAGGCAACTTGTCGTACGTCTGAGTGTCACGAAAAGGCGGCGGCGCAACTGGCTTCATACCAGACACATGTTACTTATGATCGTGAGAAATATCCTTTGCAGTTTTATATGTTAGTGGGTTTTAAAGCACTAATGGCCTGCGTCCTCTATTTCTTCCTCGCACTGATTTTCCTTGAACTACTCAGGCGTTTGTTCCCCTGTTTTAGTTTTATTAAGGACAAAAAGCAGGATGATGAAGTTGAATAAACCAGAAGTGTTTGAATAGTAATAGGTATTGTTATGTCAAAATATGATCCTATCGTATATAAAGAAGGTAAACGTCTGTTTTACCGATTCTCTGCACATCAACGTTTGCAACATGTTGTTTTGTTTTCTTCGGTATTAATTCTTGCCCTTACTGGATTCCCGCTGAGGCATGCCGAAGAATCATGGGCCAGGCCACTGTATGATTTAATGGGTGGAACAGAGCTTGCTCCACTTATTCACCGTGCTGCAGGTACAGTATTGCTCGCATTGTTTGTATACCACACGATTTACTGGATGGTTCTGTTTTATAAAAATCATATTGGAAAATTAAAACGTGAAAAACGCGTCACTATAGGAAATATTATCAGAGAGTTTTTTTCTCAGGAAATGGTTCCAAATAAAAAAGACCTGATCGATATAATTCATATCTGGAAGTATCTATTGTATTTCACTAATCGTCCTCCGCGGCATGAAAGAATGTCTTGGCGTGAAAAATTTGATTACTTTGCACCTTATTGGGGTATACCGATATTAGGGCCAGCCGGCGTTGCACTTTGGTGGCGTGACGAATTCTCACATATTATGCCAGGGATTGTTCTTAACGCGGCTTATATTATGCACACGGATGAAGCGTTACTGGCGGTATTATTTTTATTCTTTGTACATTGGTATAACGTGCATTACGCACCAGAGAAATTCCCTGCTGCAACAGTTTGGTTGACAGGTTACCTGACTGAAGATGAAATGATTCATGAACATTATGCTGATTATGTTCGTGTGATGATTGAACAGGGGTTAGAAGACCAAATACAACCTCAACACTTCGGTGGTAAGGAGTACGACTGGTGAACCTGTTTAAGAAAATTGTTTTCAAGCTTTATGTTATTTTTCTCATGGTGTTTACCGTCTGGTATGGCCATTTTATGTATCCCCTGATATTTGGTTTTGAGGGGAAGGAAATGGCGGCTGAATCCCTGAAAGATTTGGGTGAAGCTGGAACAGATCATGAAAAGATGTTTGTAAAACTTATCTCTGAACATGGTAAGAAGTCTGTAACAGATCTGGGTTATAAGGTGATTGATCAACCCTATATCGAAGGTCGTTTTCATCATATCGGTTTTCCGATTGAGCCGGATAAGGCCAGTCTCTGTGTAAGTTGTCATGGCAATGTTCCTCATGACAACTCAAAGGAAGTGCGAAGTTTCCTAAATATGCATGCTTTCTATGTTGGTTGCGAAACCTGTCATATTCAACCAAAGGAAGCCGGGGAGTCATGGCGTTTCCGTTGGTATAGTAAGGAAAATGGGGACATTATTGATAATCCGGTTGCCTTAGTCGAAATTGAAGACAGTTATAAAGAAGATGCCGCTCATAATTATCCGACATATGGCAAATACGGTGCGAAAATAGCACCGGTTATTCAGAAAGGCAGTGAGTTAGTTCTGTTATCGGGTGAGAAAGAGAAAAAATTCGCTCAGCGTTATGTTACTGAGTTGGGGAATCTGAACTCGGAACAAAAATCACAAATAAAAAAGGTCATACATCAGAAAGTTAGCAAAACACCTTTGCAGTGTGATGGCTGTCATCAGGAAAAAGATCCCTATATTCCATATGCCGCATTGGGTTACCCACCCAGACGGGTTGTAGAACTGACGAATACCTCAGTTGTAGGAATGATTGAAAAGTACAAAGAGTTTTATATTCCAAGCTTCCTGTCTCCAGGAGTTGGTAATGAATAAATTGGTGAGTAACAAATAGAATTATTTGCTGGCTGGAAATCTAGTGATGCTGACTATGTTGTTGTTCGCGTGCAATGAGATAGTCTGCCACATCAACAAATACGCCTCGTGATTTTTGTCGGCGATTATCCGGAATCTCCGATGAGCTCTTTTCTGCCGGGTTTAGCGATAGTTGTTTTTGTTTAATCCTGAAATCGTGAACACTGGCGCGTTTTGCTTCCTGTACCGGATCGATCTCAGGTGGCTGCTCGATAGAAAGCACCTCAAAACTGTCATCAATGGCCTGATAACTCACGTAATGGGCTATTTCTTCCAGACCATCAAGCACTTCGCGCATACGCATTTCCAGTGCCTGGTTACAGGCGTCAGATTTTTTCTTAGGTTGCGTCATATATTAATAGTTCATGGCCAGGGGTTTGTTGGTCAAACCCTTAGCGGACGCATCAAGATGTTTTAAAGGGGAAAGGGTAAAAAAAGTTTACCCTTATAAATCAATACTTAAAGGGGGAAAGCCGTTAGGTTTTTAGTGAGTCAGGGATAAACGGCTGGATAGTCTGTAGCATGGATTTGAATATTTTAGGGTTTCCAGTGACGATATGGCCGGTTTCCATGTGGTCCGGATTGCCGGTCAGGCCACTAACAATACCACCCGCTTCTTCTATCAGTAGTACTCCAGCAGCAATATCCCAGGCATTGAGTTTGAACTCCCAGAAACAATCCAGGCGGCCTGCGGCGACATAGGCCAGATCCAGTGCAGCAGAACCTGCACGTCGAATACCTGCACTACCAGGAATCAGGGCTTTCATCATGCTGAAATAGGCATCCATCATTTCGCCATATTGATCGCTGCGGTATGGGATTCCGGTGCCAATCAGGGCTCCTTTTAGATCTTTACGGGCTGAAACACGAATACGACGGCCATTGAGCTGGGCACCCTGGCCACGACTGGCACTGAATAGTTCCTGACGCATGGGATCATAGACCACCGCCTGGGTCAGACGACCTTTGTGGCGTAGTGCGATAGAAACTGCAAATTGTGGAAAACCATAAAGAAAATTGGTGGTACCGTCGAGGGGATCGATAATCCACTCATAATTATCATCCTTACCTTTGGTGTGACCACTTTCTTCGGCCAGGATAGAGTGATCCGGGTAAGCTTTCTGAATGACCTGTATAATTTCCTGCTCGGCGGCTTTGTCCACCTCACTGACGAAATCATTTTGTGATTTTTCGGTGATGGTCAACATATCCACTTGATCGGCATAACGCGCGATAATATCGCCAGCATTACGTGCGGCGCGGACAGCAATGTTTAACATGGGATGCACGGCGGTAGATCCTTCAGATAGTCAGATTTAAAGAGCAAGGTTCAACAAAGGCGCGTATTCTATCAGGCTTGGCGCGGAATGGGTTAGCGCTAATGAGTGAAACAGGTGAATTGTAGTGGAAATGCAGGAAACAGTAGATTTGTCTCGAATCCGAGTCGTGTTGGTCAATACCAGCCATCCGGGAAATATTGGTTCGGTGGCAAGGGCAATGAAAAACATGGGGCTGAGCAAGCTCTACCTGGTCAGTCCCAGGCATGGTCTCTATCATCCACATTCCTTATCTCGATCGTCGGGAGCAGACGATCTCCTTGATGATGCTGTGATTGTGGATTCTCTGGATGCGGCCGTGGCCGACTGCGCCTTTGTGGTTGGTGCCAGCGCCCGATTGCGTTCAATACCGTGGCCGGTGTTTAATCCTCGTGAATGTGCTGAAAAAGTGGTTAATATTGCAGCGACAGATGAAGTTGCTCTGGTCATGGGACGGGAAAACTCTGGCCTCACAAACGAAGAACTGGAACGGTGTAACTACCTGGTCCATATCCCGGCCAATCCTGACTACACTTCATTAAACATTGCGGCGGCAACCCAGGTTCTGGTGTATGAGTTCAGAATGGCCGCTTTGCAACAGGTGAATGCGCACACCATTAAAGAAAAGGAAGAGTATCGTCTGGCAAATTCAACCGAGATGGAACAACTTTATACTCATTTCGAAACGGCGTTGAGCGAACTGGGTTTCTGGAATCCGGAGAATCCAGGCAAACTGATGCGTCGTTTACGCCGACTGTTTAACCGTACGCATCTTGATACAATGGAACTCAATATCCTGCGTGGTATCCTTGGTGCCGCTCAGGGGCAGAAATACAAACATTTAAAAGAGAAGAAATAAACCGGGTTACAGACACCATGTTTAATCGAATCAAAGAAGATATCCAGTGCATTTTTACCCGCGATCCGGCGGCTCGAAATAGCTTTGAAGTATTAACGGCTTATCCAGGCTTACATGCGGTTCTTATTCATCGCATTTCACACCGGCTTTGGAGATGGGGCCTTAAATGGCTTGCCAGGATTTTGTCTAATATTACTCGTTGGCTTACCGGGATTGAAATTCATCCGGGGGCAACCATTGGGCGACGTTTTTTTATTGATCACGGTATGGGTGTAGTGATTGGAGAAACCGCCGAAATTGGAGATGACTGTACCCTGTACCATGGCGTGACCTTAGGTGGAACCACCTGGAATAAGGGGAAACGTCATCCAACTCTGGGCTCTGATGTGGTTGTTGGTGCGGGTGCCAAAGTACTTGGGCCGATTACGCTGGGCGATGGTGCTCGCGTTGGTTCAAATGCGGTTGTGGTGAAAGATGTACCCGAAGGTTCGACAGTCGTGGGTATCCCTGGCCGCCTGGTTGCGGCGGGTAAAAAGACTGACAAAGAAGACAAGCGTCAGGCCTTCGCGAAGAAAATTGGTTTTGATGCCTATGGTACTCATGGTGATATGCCCGATCCTGTCGCGAGTGCTTTTGATTGCATGCTGGATCATATCCATTCAATGGATCAGCAAATGGAAAAAATGTGCCGTGGTTTGAAGAGTCTGGGCATGGAAATCGATGAATATCAGATGACAAACCTGGATGCCTGTGACATTAACCCCCTAAAAGAGCAGGATATTTCTGACAAAAAGGATTAAAATAGAGGGGTGTTTTAGTAGGGAATAGAATTTGAGGGATAAATATACTTGACTAATTTGCTGGGTCTTGTTATCTTTATTTCCAGTATTTAAGAGATTACTAATTAATATAGGAAATTGCAATGAGGCTTACTACTAAAGGTCGATACGCCGTGACCGCAATGCTTGATTTGGCGCTTCATTACAAAGATGGGCCAATAACGTTGTCGGACATTTCTCAACGTCAGGGTATTTCCCTGTCCTATCTTGAACAGCTGTTCTCCCGCCTGCGTAAGCAGGGTCTGGTAGATAGCACCCGTGGTCCTGGTGGCGGTTATCGTCTAAGCCGTAGTGCCAATGAAATTCCTGTGGCTGATGTCATTACAGCAGTTGATGAAAAAGTGGAAACAACACGCTGTGGTGGATTATCAAATTGTCAGGATGACCAACAGTGTCTAACTCATGAATTGTGGACTGACTTAAGTCGTCAGATTCACAGTTTCCTGATGGGTATTAGCCTGGGTCAGTTAGTTGAACATCAGGGTGTACAGGAAGTGGCTGCACGTCAGGAACAGGTCCAGCGTGAGGATTCTGTTTCTCAGCCAGCTGAACAGATTGAAGCATCTGCTTCTAATTCCTGAGCTGAAACCGGATGTTAAGACCGCTTTTTCTTGAGACAGGAAAAGGGTCTAGCACTTTGCTCTCCGTTACGGATCTTAACGGGACTAACAACAGTTTGTGTAAGTGATTGGGGTAAGGGAATAACCTCAAACACGTGTTGGAGACATGTCTGTAATGAAGACACCAATCTATTTTGATTATTCAGCAACCACCCCGGTTGATCCTCGTGTTGCTGAGAAAATGTGTACCTATTTAACCACTGAAGGGGTGTTCGGAAATCCGGCATCGCGTTCACATCAGTTTGGTTGGGATGCAGATGAAGCGGCTGAACTGGCACGCAAACAGGTTGCCGATCTGGTTAATGCCGACCCACGTGAAATTGTCTGGACATCTGGTGCAACTGAGTCCGATAACCTGGCAATTAAAGGCGTAGCCCATTTCTATCAGAAAAATGGCAAGCACATTATCACCAGTAAAACAGAGCATAAAGCTGTCCTCGATAGCTGCCGTCAGTTAGAGCGTGAAGGTTTTGAAGTTACTTATCTGGAACCAGAAAGTAATGGTTTGATTGATCTGGACAAGCTCAAGTCCGCAATGCGTGATGATACGATTCTGGTTTCAATCATGCATGTGAATAATGAAATTGGTGTGATTCAGGATATTAAAGCCATTGGCGAACTGACTCGTGAACGTAAAATTCTGTTTCATGTTGATGCTGCGCAAAGTGCTGGTAAGGTGCCGATTGATCTTACCGATCTAAAAGTAGATTTAATGTCATTTTCGGCCCATAAAATTTATGGTCCAAAAGGTGTTGGTGCGCTCTATGTACAACGCAAACCTCGTGTCCGTATTGAAGCTCAAATGCATGGCGGTGGTCATGAGCGTGGTATGCGTTCAGGTACCCTGGCTACTCACCAACTGGTTGGCATGGGTGAAGCTTTCCGTTTAGCCAAAGAAGAAATGGCGACAGAAAACGAGCGTGTACGGATGTTACGTGATCGTTTGCTTGATGGTGTCAAAGATATTGAAGAAGTTTATATTAATGGTGACATGGAAAATCGTGTACCCCATAACCTGAATATTAGTTTCAACTTTGTTGAAGGTGAATCTTTGATTATGGCTTTAAAGGACCTGGCCGTATCATCAGGTTCGGCCTGTACGTCTTCAAGTCTGGAACCTTCCTATGTATTACGTGCGTTAGGACGTACTGATGAGCTGGCTCACAGTTCAATACGTTTTTCAATGGGACGTTTTACTACCGCAGAAGAAGTTGATTTTGCGATTGATAAAATCAGATCTAATATTGGGAAGTTACGTGAACTGTCACCCTTGTGGGAAATGTACAAAGATGGCATCGACCTGAACAGCATTAAATGGGCTGCTCACTAATTTTTACTTATTATTTTTCGAAATAAAGAGGTTACACCATGGCTTACAGTGATAAAGTGATCGATCATTACGAAAATCCCCGTAATGTTGGCACCATGGATAAAGATGATTCAGATGTTGGTACTGGTATGGTTGGCGCACCAGCATGTGGTGACGTTATGCGCTTACAGATCAAGGTTAATGATGATGGTGTGATTGAAGATGCCAAGTTTAAAACCTATGGTTGTGGTTCAGCAATTGCTTCCAGCTCATTATTAACAGAATGGGTTAAAGGCAAGTCTCTGGATGAGGCTTCACAGATTAAAAACTCTGAAATCGCAGAAGAGCTGGAATTACCCCCAGTTAAGATTCATTGCTCAGTTCTTGCTGAAGATGCAATTAAAGCTGCAATTGATGACTATAAGGGTAAAAAGTAATTTTCTAATTCAGAGGTTATGGTATGGCTATAACGCTAACCGAAACAGCAGCACAGCGTGTTAAATCATTTCTTGATAACAGAGGTGGTGGCCTGGGGCTACGTCTTGGTGTGAAAACATCCGGTTGTTCTGGCATGGCTTATGTACTTGAGTTTGTTGATGACCTTGATGAACAGGATCAGGTTTTTGAATCACAGGGTGTGAAGATTATTGTTGATCCCAAGAGTATGTTGTATATCGATGGCACCGAACTGGACTATGGCAAGGAAGGCCTGAATGAAGGTTTCAAGTTTAATAACCCTAATGTGAAAGATGCATGTGGTTGTGGTGAAAGCTTTACCATCTAAGTCTGAAAACTATGAGTCAGTTCTTAACGCAAAACTTTTTTGAGTTGTTTGATATACCTCTGTCTTTTGACATCGATCTCCCAAAACTCGAAATACAGTATCGTGACCTGCAACGTACATTGCATCCAGATCGTTTTGCAAATGCGAGTGATCAGGAACGACGTATATCCGTACAAAATACTGCACAGCTAAATGAAGCATTTCAAACATTAAAGTCAGCCCCTTTACGTGCACGTTATTTACTGCAATTAAAAGGAATTGAATTTGATGATGAAAAAGATACGACCTTTGATCCTGCTTTTTTAATGGAGCAAATGGAACTGCGCGAAAAGCTGGCGGATATTAAACAAACCGCTGATCCAATGACTGAACTGGCGGATTTTTTACAGGATATTAGCAAACTCAATATGGCCATGGTTTCTGAGTTGGCTACATTATTTTCTAATGACAATGATGAATACCTGAATGAGGCTAAACAGGTCGTACAGAAAATCCGATTTTTGAACAAATTACAGCAGGAAGCTGAGGAACTTGAGGAAGATTTACTCGCCTCATACTAAATTTCCGGGTATCCGTTTTATCGTGATAAAATGCTGGCAGTTCAAAACCACCAGTAATGAATAACCAATTAAGAGCATATTTAAACAATGGCACTGCTACAGATCAGTGAACCCGGGCAAAGTACAGCTCCGCATCAGCATCGTTTAGCTGCAGGGATTGATTTAGGCACAACCAACTCATTGGTAGCCACGGTTCGTAGTGGTCAAGCCGAAACCCTTCCTGATGAACAGGGCCGACATCTGCTGCCTTCAGTAGTGCGTTATACAAACGATGATATTATTGTTGGACATGATGCAAGAGCCGCAGCTTCATCGGATCCTCTAAATACGATTATTTCAATTAAACGCTTTATGGGGCGTGGACTGGAAGATATTAAGCATCTGGGTGGAAAGCTGCCTTATCATTTTACCGAAGTCGATTCGGCCGTTCCTCGTTTACAAACCGCAGCAGGTGATAAAAGCCCGGTTGAAATTTCCAGTGATATTCTCAAAACTTTAAAACAACGTGCCGAAACGACTCTGGGTGATGATTTAACTGGCGTGGTAATAACCGTCCCCGCTTATTTTGATGATGCACAACGGCAGGCAACAAAAGATGCGGGCAAACTTGCCGGCCTGAATGTATTACGCTTATTAAATGAACCAACGGCAGCAGCCGTGGCTTATGGTCTGGACAAGGAAGCGGAAGGTGTCATTGCTGTTTATGATCTGGGTGGTGGTACATTTGATATCTCGATCCTGCGTTTAAATAAAGGTGTGTTTGAGGTACTGGCCACTGGTGGTGATAGTGCCCTGGGTGGTGATGATTTTGATCGATTGATTGCTCAATGGATAATGGAACAGGCCGGCATCAGTGATGATGCTGATCATGCCCAGTTGCGTCGTTTAATGCATGCCGCCTGTGATGCTAAAGAAGCCTTAACTGATTCAGATAAAACCAGTCTGGAGATCGAGCTTGCAGATGGTTCATTCTGGAAAGGTGAACTTGATCGTGAGTTATTTAATAAGCTGGTTGATCCTTTAATAAAGAAATCTATTTTACCCTGTCGACGAGCATTACGAGATGCCAGTGTTTCTGCTGAAGAAGTCCAGGCTGTTGTGATGGTGGGTGGTTCAACCCGTGTTCCTCGTGTACGTGAAAAAGTAGCAGAATTTTTTGGACGTGATCCCTTAGTTGATATTGATCCGGATACCGTTGTTGCCGTGGGTGCCGCGATTCAGGCCGATATCCTGGCCGGTAACAAACCAGACAGTGATATGTTATTACTGGATGTCATCCCTTTATCTCTTGGCCTGGAAACCATGGGTGGACTGGTAGAGAAAATTATTCCACGAAATACTACGATACCGGTTGCTCGAGCACAGGATTTTACAACATTTAAAGATGGGCAGACGGCTATGTCCATTCATGCTTTACAGGGTGAACGTGAACTGGTTGTTGATTGTCGTTCACTGGGCCGTTTTGCCCTGCATGGTATTCCAGCTATGGTGGCTGGTGCAGCACGAATTCGAGTAACCTTTCAGGTTGATGCTGATGGTTTATTATCTGTTACGGCTCGAGAAGAAACAACCGGTGTTGAGAGTGGCATAGAAGTTAAACCATCCTATGGTTTGACTGATAATGAGATTGAAACCATGTTGCGTGACTCCATGACTTACGTATCAGAAGATGTTGCCGCACGTAACTTACGTGAGCAACAGGTTGAGGCTGAGCGTGTACTTGAAGCGCTGGCAGCCGCACTGGCACAGGATGGAGAGTTATTAAACAGGGATGAACGTTCAGAAGTCGATAATGCCGCGGCAAAATTACAGGCGGCTCGTGATGGAAATGATCCGGCGGTTATTAAATCGGCAATGGAAGCCGTAGATAAAGCGGCGGAAGAGTTTGTTGCTCGCAGGATGGATGGCAATATTCAACGTGCTCTATCTGGGCATAATATTGAAGAATTTGATTAGAAGAATTTAAAGCTATGACTAAAATTATTTTTTTACCCCATGAAGAACTATGTCCAGAAGGTGCAGTGTTTGATGCTGAACCTGGTATGACGATTTGTGATGCCGCGTTAAAGAATGGTATCGAGATTGAACATGCCTGTGAAAAGTCCTGTGCCTGCACAACTTGTCATGTATATATTCGTGAAGGTTTTGATGCCCTGGTAGAGTCTACAGAAGATGAAGATGATCTTTTGGATAAAGCCTGGGGACTGGAACCTGATTCACGCCTTAGCTGCCAGGCTCTCGTGGGTGATACCGAACTGATTGTTGAGATTCCAAAATATACCATCAATATGGTTTCAGAAAATCACTAATAAAATTCTAACTGGAGCTGTTTATGTCATTAAAATGGACGGACACCCTCGATATAGCAATTAGTCTGGATGAAGCTCATCCGGATACCGATCCACAGTATGTACGTTTTACTGATTTACATAGCTGGGTTTGTGCTCTCGATGAGTTCGATGATGATCCAGAACATTCCAGTGAAAAAATCCTGGAAGCTATCCAGATGGCGTGGATTGATGAGAAAGATTGATATACGAAATATCAACCTAAATATAAACTATTTTAGTATTAGGTAGCCGTTCGTCCTTCGACAGGGCCCTCCTGAGTTTAGCGAAGGGCTCAGGACGAACGGAAATTTTATAGATTTACCTGATAGCCAGGGTTAATGTTTTTTTTTTACATAATCTAATAAAAAATGCCAGTCAGCTTAACTGACTGGCATATACGCTATATAGCGGGCTTTTTGTTCAATAATGAAAGACAGAATTAAAGCTTGTCAGCTTCATCCTTCAGGTAATCAGCAACACCGTCTGGAGTTGCAGTCATACCTTTATCACCATCTTTCCAGCCAGCTGGACAGACTTCACCATGCTCTTCAGTAAATTGCAGGGCATCAACCATACGCAGCATTTCATCAACATTACGACCAAGTGGCAGATCATTAACAACCTGGTGACGGACAAGACCTGCTTTATCGATAAGGAAGGAACCACGGAAGGCAACAGCACCATCTGGCGTTTCTACGTCATAGGCCTTGCAGATACCGTGAGTCATGTCAGCAGCCAGTGTGTAACCAACTGCACCAATACCACCTTCATTAACTGGTGTGTTACGCCATGCATTGTGAGTAAAGTGAGAATCGATAGATACACCAATGACTTCTACACCGCGTTTTTTGAATTCATCCAGGCGATGATCAAAGGCAATCAGCTCTGAAGGACATACGAAAGTAAAATCCAGAGGATAAAAGAAAATGACAGCATATTTTCCTTTGGTGGCTTTCTTAAAATTGAAGTCTTCAACGATCTCTCCGTTGCCGAGGACGGCAGGGACAGTAAAATCAGGGGCCTCACGACCAACTAATACACCCATAATATGCTCCTATAATTTAAAATGAGTCTAAATAAACTGCGCGTATTCTAAGTCTATTATTTGCAGGTATCAACCAGATATCTTGCAGGGAATTAATCTTCTTTTTGACTGTCTCTGCAGTAGCACAGGTATTCAGAATATGGGCCACGCCTCATTACGATGGCTGAGATTGCTCGATTCCTAATTGCTTGAAAACGTGGCAGAGGCTAAAATTAGTGGTTGAATTTTGTATAACATAAACCCGCGAGATCTCGCGGGTTTGTGCTATCTTGTAGGCCATTTTTACGGTTTTTGGCCCAAATGGGATTCTTATAGCGTCAGCCACGTTAATAGGTAAAGTGATTAAATATTAATCAGGAAAGGGTGTTGTATTTCCCTGTTAGAATTAGGTGAATTTTGACCGTTTTGAACACAGACACGAAAGTTAATTTACTGGATTTTGACAAGCCAGGTCTGGAAGCTTTCTTTTCCGAGATGGGAGAGAAGGCTTTTCGTGCTTCCCAGGTATTGAAATGGATGTACCAGTTTGGTGTTGATGATTTTGACGCCATGAGTAATTTGAGTAAGTCACTACGTGATCAGTTGAATAAGCATACCGAGGTACGGGCACCGGAAATTGTCAGTGAACAACGGGCCAGTGACGGTGTTATTAAATGGTTGCTGCGTGTTGATAGTGGAAACTGTGTCGAGACGGTTTATATCCCGGAAGAGGGACGTGGGACATTGTGTGTTTCATCCCAGGTAGGCTGTGCTCTGGAATGTGGTTTTTGTTCAACGGCCCAGCAGGGTTTTAATCGTAATCTTTCTACAGCTGAAATTATTGGACAACTCTGGCGCGCTAATCAGGCTTTGGAATGCCTGCCACGAGAACAGCGTGTAATTAGTAATGTCGTTATGATGGGAATGGGTGAACCCCTGTTGAATTTTGACAATGTTGTCAGAGCCATGAATCTGATGACCGAAGACAATGCATATGGCCTGTCTAAAAGACGTGTGACCATAAGTACATCTGGTATTGTACCAGCGCTAGATCGTCTTAAAGAAGTGAGTGATGTAAGTCTGGCGGTATCATTACATGCACCAACTGATGAATTACGCAATGAACTGGTACCTATCAATAAAAAATATCCAATTAAAGAACTACTAGCTGCATGCAAACGTTATATTGCGGGTGAGGCAAAACGTAAAGTGACCTTTGAATATGTCATGCTGGATGGTATTAATGATACACCGGCACATGCGCGTCAATTGATCAAATGCCTGCAGGGCATTCCATCAAAAGTAAACCTTATCCCGTTTAATCCATTTCCAGGGACCCAGTATCGTTCATCATCAATAGCAACAATGGATAAGTTTCGAGAGATATTAATGAAAGCCGGTGTGATTACAATTACACGCAAAACACGTGGTGAAGATATAGATGCCGCCTGTGGACAGTTGGCAGGCAAAGTTAAAGATCGTAGTAAACGAAAATGGCGACATGAAGAACAACCAATAACGAGGACACCATGAAGCAAGGTTTTATATTACGAGTCATTTTACCCATACTTTTATTAACCGGTTGTACAACGGTTAGTCAGATTGATTCAGATCGACTGAGTGAGGCTTCAGATGCGAATGCCCAGTTAGGTCTGGCCTATATGCAACAGGGGCGCTATGAGCTTTCTTTATTGAAACTGAATAAAGCCGTAGAACAGGATCCGGAAAATGCTGATGTGCACTACTACATGGCTGAATTGTATCGTCGCCTGGATCGTCCTAAACAGGCCGAAGTACATTTTCTTGAAGCGTTAAGAATTCTGCCTAAAACTGAACTGTCATCACAGGTGGCTGCTGTGCGAAATAATTATGCTGTTTTTCTGTGTGAACATAAACGTTTCGATGAAGCAAAAAAATATTTTGATATGGTTTCCAATGAGCCACTTTACCAGGAAAGGGATCATTTGCTTGAAAATATGGGATTGTGTGAACGAGATAAAGGTAACCTTCATCAGGCTGAAGTTTTTTTGTTAAAGGCTTTACGAGAAAATCCGAAGTTAAGCAAATCTTTATTAGCGATGGCGCAAATCAATTTTGACAAACGCCAGTATCGACAGTCGGATATTTACTTTAGTAAGTTTCTTGCAAACTCCAGTCATACAGCACAAAGTTTATGGTTGGCACTATTAATGGAAAGACGTAAGGGTAATAAAGATAAAGTAGCCAATTATGCGGTGCGCCTAAAATCCAGGTATCCAGACTCCAAAGAAACCAGATTGCTGCAGAGCTTAGAAGCACAGGAAAAATTGTAATATGGAAAATGAAAAAGTAACTGTACAGAAAAATGCCGAGATTACATCAGGAACTGCTGCGCCGACAAAAGGTGAGAGATTACGTCAGGCAAGAGAGGAAAAATCGTTAAGTTATGAGGACGTAGTAGGAAGTCTTAATTTTGAAAAACGGTTTTTAATTGCGCTTGAAAACGATGAGCATGATATTTTTCCGGGTCGAGCCTATTTGTATGGCTACATGCGGGCCTACACAAGATTACTGAATCTGCCTGTCGATGAGTTTGTAGAAAATTTACAGTTTGAAAATGAATCTCATGAAGAGGTTATTCAAGAGAAGATAGATGCTCAGTTTGATAATAAAAAACAGAGCGTAGTCTGGTATGTTGTTGCTGCCATAATCGCACTGATCTTTGTAATTGCTCTGTTTGTTATGCGGGATAGTAAAGAAACAGAGGCGCTTGTTGAACCGAATATAGTTGTTCCAGATAATGTTGACCAGCAGGATTCAATTATAACACCCGAGCAAAATTATTTAGATAATATTGAAGAGGAAGTGATTAAAGAACCTGGTCCACAAACAAAAAGCTCAACTGTTATGACAGGCAATAGTCTCGCCGCATCTGGTATACAAAATGAAAATGAGCCAAAGCAGATAGAGGCCAAATTACTACTTAATTATTCTAATGCATCATGGACAGACATTAAAGATGGTGCCGGACGGCGCCTGGTGTATCGCATGGTAGAAAAAGGCAGCAAGCTTGAATTAAATGCCAGCCCACCATTTAAGGTTCTTCTTGGATATTCACCCGGTGTGACAGTGAAATATAATGACAAGTTGTTTGATCACTCTGGTTTTGAAAAAGAGAATATTGCTTATTTTACTTTAGATAATAATAGTTCATCAGACATTAAAGTTGTCTCCCGTGAAAATATTAACCAGGAAATTGTAAGCGCACAACAATCTGATAATAATCAGGTAGAGATTGGTGAACAAAACAATATGTTTGAGATTTTTTCTGAATAAGTTTTATGTGGTAGTTGGCTTCGCTAGATAAACAAAATTTGTAATTCTGAGAGTACGAGTAGAAAACGTGTCAAAATCAATCCAGGCTATTCGAGGTATGAACGATATCCTCCCAGAGGAAATATCTCGATGGCAATTTGTTGAAAACCAGTTCCGTAAACTCATGGCTGCTTATGGCTATGAAGAAATTCGGTTTCCTATCGTAGAACAAACTGAACTATTCAAACGTTCAATTGGTGAAGTCACTGATATTGT